>NZ_SZZZ01000024.1:0-73005 GCF_009830025.1 Pantoea sp. Taur | reverse complement strand
TAACCTTCTGAGGTTCATGATGGCGCAGATGGCGTACAGCCTGAAAGGCGTGGAACCTTATCAGATGAGTTTTAAGCAGTCCGCACTGTATCTGAGAAGTCATCTGAGCCTGCTACCGGGCATCTCACCGGGAAAAATACCGCGGATAATGGAAGAGATAATGGCGATGGCTCCAGGGCTGGTGCTGCCGGAAAGAAGAGTGCGGCATTACCCAAGGGCGGTAAAAAAGAGGCCACAACGTTATCCGTTGCGGCCTCCATTAAGATCTTAACTGACAAGCATTAGGCCCAAGGGCCTGATTTTTTTTGCCTATAATCTGAGAATGCGATCACGACAAGGCAATGCGGGAACCCTGTATGGCTGCTCAATCCCCGCGCGCTGTGATACTCTCAGGAGATCATTTTTTTCGCTCAGACAAGGAAGCATCATGGAAATGCAATGGCTTGATTGCCACCACAGTGAACTGAGTGCACAGCAGTTATATACCGTGCTGGCACTGCGCAATCACGTATTCATTGTGGAGCAAAACTGCCCCTATCAAGACGTAGATGGTCAGGATTTGCGAGCAGAGAATCGCCACATCATGGGCTTCCTTGACGGCAAATTATTGGCCTACGCTCGTGTGCTTACGCCCTCACTGGACAGCGCCCCGGTGATGATTGGTCGCGTGATCGTGTCCGAAGAAGCGCGTGGCCTGAAGTTGGGCTATCGACTGATGGAGAAAGCGCTGGAGAGCTGCGATACCCATTGGCCGCAACGCACTATTTATTTATCGGCGCAGGCCCATCTGGAAGGGTTTTACGGTCGTCTTGGCTTCAAAGCGGTGGGGGACGTTTACATGGAAGATAACATTCCACACATCGGTATGCAGAAAGCGTAATGGCGAGGAATACTCCTCGCCATTTATACCCGTCATACTTCAAATTACCGGTGAGTTGGCTGCCTGGCTCACCCGATTCACTGACTTGAATCAGCTCATCGGGCTCTCTTGTTTGCCGCCTTCCTGAAATTCGAACTTTTTAGGGGATATCAGCCCGGCGTCATCTGTCGGTCATCGGTGTATTTACGCTGATCCGGCGGCGGTGGGAAATACTGATACAGCCAGGTTTCACTTAAGGTCTCATCTTTGGTGCGCAGGAACAGGCGCATATCCACCGGCTTAGTGGAGTCACTGTTCGGGTACCAGTCAAACAGAATGCGGTAACCGTTAAGCGGCTCCACATACAGAATCTCAACCTGCTTGATGGTACCCGCATTCACGGTGATCACCGGCTCAATCCCTTTAGGCGCAGCGGCTTTCAGGTCGCCACCGACGAAATCAATCGCGAAGCGGCGGCACCACTGATCGGGGAAGTGCTCGCCCGGCGCCCAACCTTCCGGGAAACCGCCGATGCCGGTACGTGTGGCATCCACGCGCGCCAGCCCGCTGCGCACTGGCGGCAGTTGGCTCCAGTACAGTTTGTACTGGAAGTTAAATTCGCTGCCCGCTTTAACCGGTTCCGTTGGCTGCCAGAAGCACACCACGTTATCCAGGGTTTCACCGGTCGTCGGGATCTCCATCAGGTTGATGGCACCTTTTCCCCACTTGCCAATCGGCTCAACCCACAGGCTTGGGCGTTTGTCATACCAGCCAATGACATCCTGATAATCTTTGAAGTCGTGATTGAGCTGCAGCAGACCAAAACCACGTGGATTTTCATCTTCATAAGCATTGAACTGTAAGCGTTGGGGGTTGTTCAACGGACGTGCAATCCATTCCCCTTTTCCGGTCCACATTGCCAGACGATCGGAGTCATGGATTTGTGGATGATAGGTATTGCACATGCGACGCTCGTTGGTGCCGCAGCTAAACATACTGGTCATCGGCGAGATGCCGAGCTGACGAATGTCATTACGAGCAAACAGGTGGTTTTCCACCTCCATCACCACGCGTTTCTCTTCGCAGTGGATAGTGAACTTGTACGCACCGGTGACGCTGGCGCCGTCCAGCAGCGCATAAACCACAAAGGTGGTATCGTCGGCTTTCGGTGTTTCAAACCAGAAGGCGGTAAAGTCCGGGAACTCTTCGTGGCCGTTGCTAAAGGTGTTGACTGCCACACCGCGCGCTGACAAGCCGTACTGGAAGGTTTCATCAACCGCACGGAAGTAGCTCGCGCCGAGGAACGAGACGATATCGCGACGCGCCAGTTCTGGTTTTTTAAACGCGCGGAAACCGGCGAAGCCCAAATCGGTTTTGCCGACCAGCTGCTGGGTATCGACGTTAGCGTTATGATAGTTAAACAGTTCAGGGCGGAAGTGGATTTCGCGCGCTTCACGGCTATCGGCATCCACGGAGAACATGCGGATACGACGTTTAAAGCCCATCCCCACGTGGAAGAACTGCACATCTAACTCGCGATCGGGAATGTTGTTCCACAGCGAATGGTTGGCATCGTACTGAATTTCGTTGTAAGCCTGCGGTGTCAGATTGGCCAGGGTGTCAGGAAGCGGGCCGGGTGCGCCGCCCCAGGGCTGTTTCGCCAGCGCGGAAGCTTTCTTTTTCAGTGAGTCGAAATCGAAGCGCACTGCGGTGCCGTCGGCGATGCCATCATCGGCCCAGGCGGACTGCGCAAACAGCGAGGAGAGCCCGGTCATGCCGCTTGCGGCAGAGAGGGCCATGGACGCTTTCATAAATTTTCTACGATTCATGCCGGAAATCTAATCCTTAGCTGCTCTGGTGTGTTGTGACTGTCGTAAGACGCATTGCGTCTGGCTACAAGGGGATACGACAGTCGCGAAATTAAAAAATTCAGTCTGACAAAAATTTATCAGATTAATCAAATAAGCGAAGCAGATTTCACGCTGCAACAGCGCGGATTACGCAACTTTGCATTGAGTCGAGCAAAAACCAGCGTAATCCGAATCCCTTGCGCGCAGCAAATACCGAATTTATGACTATAGTTAAACGACGATAAGTGACGAGCATGGAGGAAGTATAACGTGTCATCTTCAGATCAATTTGAAACTCGCCTTGATGACGACCTGGCGCTACTGACAGAAACTTTGGAAGAAGTACTGAAATCGTCGGGTGATCCGGCCGATCAAAAGTACATCGAATTGAAACTTAAAGCGGAACAAGCGCTGGAAGACGTGAAGAATCGCGTTAGCCAGGCTTCTGACAGCTATTATTACCGTGCCAAAAAAGCGGCCTACCGTGCCGACGATTATGTGCATGAAAAACCGTGGCAGGGGATCGGCATTGGCGCCGCCGCTGGCCTGTTTGTCGGTTTACTGTTGGCCCGCCGCTAAATTGTCGGGGCGTAACGCTGGTTACGCCCGATTCCTCTTTTTTACCGCGTTATCCCTCTCATTTGTCTCGAATCCTTGTTTCGCATCAACGGCGATTGTGTTTCGCGTGCGCGCTTTCTACAGTAAAGCGACAGGGATAAGGAGAAAATAACGTGATACGTGTTGAAATGCTCTCAACGGGCGATGAAGTGTTGCATGGGCAGATTGTCGATACGAATGCCGCATGGCTGGCGGATGTGCTGTTCCAGCACGGTTTGCCTATGACCAGCCGCAGTACCGTTGGCGATGCGATGTCCTCGCTGGTGGAGACCCTGCAGAGTCGCAGCCAGATTGCCGATGTGCTGATTGTGAACGGTGGCCTTGGCCCAACCAGCGACGATCTCAGTGCGCTGGCCGCAGCCACCGCGTGTGGCACCGAATTGGTGATCCAGCAGGAATGGCTGGAGAAGATGGAAGCCTGGTTTGCCAGTCGTGGACGCATCATGGCGCCGAGCAACCGCAAGCAGGCGGAAATTCCGGCGAATGCCGAGCTGATTGATAATCCGGTGGGGACCGCGTGTGGCTTTGCACTTCAGCTCAATCGCTGCTGGATATTCTTCACGCCGGGCGTGCCGTCCGAATTTAAAGAGATGGTCGAGCAGGAGATCATTCCGCGTTTGAAAGCGCGTTTTGATTTACCTGAGCCGCCGCTGTGTTTGCGTCTGACTACCTTTGGTCGCGGCGAGAGTGACATTGCTGCCGAACTGGAGCCGTTACCGTTGCCGGAAGGTGTGGTAATGGGCTATCGCTCATCAATGCCAATCATTGAAATCAAACTCACCGGACCGGCCAGCCAGCGCGTGGCGATGGAGCAGGTGTGGCAGCAGGTTAAGCTGCTGCTGGCGGAATGCACTATCTTCGAAGGCACTGAAGGTTTGCCTGCTTTGTTAGCGCGTGAGTTGCAACAGCGTGGTTTCCGGCTGGCGCTAAGCGAGCAATATACGGCGGGATTGCTCAACTGGCAGCTGGCATCAGCAGACGTGCCGCTCAGCGCAGCAGAGATTCTGCCTCCTCATGATGAACCGCTGGAATCCCAGGTCGAGCGCACGCGCAATCTGGCCGCACATCACGGCACGGTATTGGCGCTGTCGGTGGGCAATCTGGAAGAGGGCGAAGTGGCGATTGCGCTGCATACGCCGGAAGCCAGCTGGGGCCAGCGCGTGAAGTTCACCCATGGGCGTCACAATGTTGAAACCCGGCAGAAAGTCGTGGCGATGATGGCGATGAACATGCTGCGTCGCTGGCTGCACGGCAGTGAAGTCAGTACCGGGCATGGCTGGATTGATGTGCTGGAAGCCGTGAAACAGTAAGTGTGTGGGCAGGCGTTGCCATGAATTTCACCGGGTCGCCATTGATGGCGACCCGGTGTTTAAATCTCGATCTCAATCTCCCCTTTGGCGCGGCAGCAGCAGGGCAAAATCTCGCCCTTCTGGATAAACGCCAACGGGGTTTCTGCGTAAGCCACTTCGCCTTTCAATAGACGCATGCGACATGAACCGCAGTAGCCTTCACGGCATTGAAACTCTACGCAGACATTGTGCGCTTCCAGTGCCGTCAGCAGATTGGGATGATCTTCTGCGCACTCCAGCCGGGAGCCGGAACTGCGCAGAATAACAACAGAACGGCTCATGCTTACAGCTGGAAGTCGTTGAAGTCGTCTTCGCCGACTTCGGCATCAATCTGACCCACCAGGTAAGAACTCACTTCCACTTCCTGCGGTGCCACCTGCACGTTATCTGATACCAACCAGGAGTTGATCCATGGAATCGGGTTAGAACGCGTCTGGAACGGCAGATCGAGGCCAACCGCTTGCATGCGGATGTTGGTGATGTACTCAATGTACTGGCACAGAATGTCTTTATTCAGACCGATCATCGAGCCACCGCTGAACAGATAATCTGCCCACTCTTTCTCTTGCTCGGCGGCTTTCTTGAACAGGTCGAAACACTCATCACGGCACTCGGCGGCGATTTCTTTCATTTCAGGATCATCTTCACCGGTGCGCAGCAGGTTCAACATGTGCTGAGTGCCGGTCAGGTGCAGAGCTTCATCGCGCGCAATCAGTTTGATGATTTTGGCGTTACCTTCCATCAGCTCGCGCTCGGCGAAGGCGAATGAACAGGCGAAGCTGACGTAGAAGCGAATCGCTTCCAGTGCGTTAACGCTCATCAGGCAGATATACAGCTGCTTTTTCAGCGCACGCAGATTCACGGTCACGGTTTTACCCGCCACTTCGTGCGTGCCTTCTCCCAGCAGATGCCAGTAGCTGGTCATCTCGATGAGATCGTCGTAATACTTCGAGATGTCCTGTGCACGCGCCAGAATCTGCTCGTTAGTGACGATGTCGTCAAACACCAGTGAAGGATCATTCACGATGTTACGGATGATATGGGTATAAGAGCGCGAGTGGATGGTTTCAGAGAACGCCCAGGTTTCAATCCAGGTTTCAAGTTCTGGAATCGAGATCAGCGGCAGCAGCGCCACGTTCGGGCTACGGCCCTGAATGGAATCCAGCAGCGTCTGATATTTCAGGTTACTGATGAAGATGTGCTTCTCGTGATCCGGCAGCGCCTGATAATCGATGCGGTCGCGTGAGACGTCGACTTCTTCCGGACGCCAGAAGAAGGAGAGTTGCTTTTCGATCAGCTTTTCAAAGATGTCATATTTCTGCTGGTCGAAACGGGCAACGTTCACTGACTGGCCGAAGAACATCGGTTCTAACAGCTGGTCGTTTTTGTTCTGCGAAAATGTGGTGTAAGCCATGGCTAAGTCCAAAAGTGATGAGGGCCGACCATTGCCGGCCCTGACAAGATAGGGCGTCTGACTAATTAAATCTTACAAGCGCCGCTTTCGCAGCCGTCATCCTGAATGGAAGGAGCCAGGTCGTCCTGCGCATCTTCCGCACCATCACGGGTGTTTTGGTAGTACAGGGTTTTCACGCCAAATTTATACGCGGTCAGCAGATCTTTCAGCAGCTGTTTCATCGGCACTTTGCCATTGGCAAAACGGCTTGGATCATAGTTGGTGTTAGACGAAATCGCCTGATCGATAAATTTCTGCATCACACCAACCAACTGTAAGTAACCGTCGTTAGAGGGCATTTCCCACAGCAGTTCGTACTGATCTTTCAGACGCTCATACTCTGGCACCACCTGACGCAGAATACCGTCTTTGGATGCTTTGATGCTGATGTGACCGCGCGGTGGCTCAATACCGTTGGTGGCGTTTGAAATCTGCGAAGAGGTTTCAGACGGCATCAGGGCAGAGAGCGTGGAGTTACGCAGACCGTGCGTAACGATCGACTCACGCAGACCTTCCCAATCCAGGTGCAACGGCTCGCTGCAAACGGCGTCGAGATCCTTTTTATAGGTGTCGATCGGCAGAATGCCCTGTGAGTAGGTGGTCTCTTTGAACCACGTACAGGCACCTTGCTCTTTTGCCAGCTCGTTCGAGGCTTTCAGCAGGTAGTACTGGATCGCTTCAAAGGTTTTATGCGTCAGGTTATTGGCGCTGCCATCAGAATAACGCACGCCGTTTTTCGCCAGATAGTAAGCGTAGTTGATCACGCCAATACCCAGAGTACGACGACCCATTGCGCCGCGTTTTGCCGCTGGGATGGGGTAATCCTGGTAATCCAGCAGTGCATCCAGTGCACGTACCGCGAGGGTCGCCAGCTCTTCCAGATCGTCGAGGCTGTCAATCGCACCGAGGTTAAAGGCAGACAGCGTACACAACGCGATTTCACCGCTTTCGTCATTCACATCGTTCAGCGGTTTGGTCGGCAGCGCGATTTCCAGGCACAGGTTAGACTGGCGGACGGGCGCGATAGCCGGATCAAACGGGCTGTGGGTGTTGCAGTGATCGACGTTCTGGATGTAGA
This sequence comes from Pantoea sp. Taur, assembly GCF_009830025.1. Classification (NCBI taxonomy): domain Bacteria; kingdom Pseudomonadati; phylum Pseudomonadota; class Gammaproteobacteria; order Enterobacterales; family Erwiniaceae; genus Pantoea; species Pantoea sp. Taur. Next base: position 65,798 of record NZ_SZZZ01000024.1, on the reverse strand, counting down.
TACGGCCAGTAGAAGCACGTTCCTGCATCATCAGTGAGAACAGTTCAACTGCTTTCACGCGCTGTTTGCGGATGCTGTCGTCTTTCTCGTATTTGGTGTACAGACGCTCAAACTCGTCCTGATCGGCGAAGAACGCATCGTACAGACCTGGCACGTCAGACGGGCTGAACAGGGTGATCTCTTCACCTTTCAACAGACGGGTATACATCAGCTTGTTGATCTGTACGCCGTAGTCCATGTGACGTACGCGGTTGCCTTCAACGCCACGGTTGTTTTTCAGCACCAGCAGGCTTTCCACTTCCAGATGCCACATTGGGTAGAACAGGGTGGCTGCACCGCCACGTACGCCGCCTTGTGAGCACGACTTCACTGCCGTCTGGAAATGCTTATAGAACGGGATGCAACCGGTATGGAAGGCTTCGCCGCCACGGATTGGGCTACCCAGCGCACGAATGCGACCAGCGTTGATACCGATACCCGCACGCTGCGACACGTATTTTACGATAGCGCTGGAGGTGGCATTGATGGAATCAAGGCTGTCACCGCATTCGATCAAGACGCAAGAGCTGAACTGACGCGTTGGGGTACGCACGCCAGACATGATTGGCGTCGGCAGTGAGATCTTGAAGGTGGACACGGCATCATAGAAGCGACGCACGTAATCCATACGCGTCTCACGCGGATAACCGGAGAACAGGCATGCAGCAACCAGAATATACAGGAACTGGGCACTCTCGTAGATTTCACCGCTCACACGGTTCTGCGCCAGGTATTTCCCTTCCAGCTGCTTCACCGCAGCGTAAGAGAAGTTCATGTCGCGCCAGTGGTCGATGAAGCCGTCCATCTGCTCGAACTCTTCTACGCTGTAATCTTCCAGCAGGTGACGGTCGTATTTACCCATCTCAACCATTTTCACGACCTGATCGTACAGCTTCGGCGGCTCAAACTGGCCGTACGCTTTTTTACGCAGGTGGAAGATGGCGAGGCGAGCAGCCAGGTACTGGTAATCCGGCGCATCACGGGAGATCAGGTCTGCAGCGGCCTTGATGATGGTCTCATGGATATCAGAAGTACGAATTCCATCGTAGAACTGAATGTGGGAGCGCAACTCAACCTGAGACACGGAGACGTTATTCAGCCCTTCAGCGGCCCAATCCAGTACCCGGTGAATCTTATCGAGATCAATGCGCTCCTGGCGGCCATCGCGTTTAGTAACGAGCAGACTTTGGTTCATGTCGCGTGTTTACCTGTCCATGAAAGAGTGAGTTATCCCCCATCTATTCACAAGGTCTATGCACAAGCCGCTCGTTGTGAGTAAGCCTGTGGATAAACACTATATATAGGGGGTGCGGGAAGTTTGAACAACAATATGGTGAGTATTCTAGTCAGCATTCTGATCATCACAAGAGTTGATTTTCGCGAAAAAATCCGTCCAGGGGGGTAGCGAAATTCCTGGATCCCCATTCCATAAGGCCTGCCAATGGTGTCAACTGCCAGCGACTTTTTTTTCACTTTTTGATCGAGCGCGTGTTTATTGCTCAAAGGTTCTCATCACGGAAATTTCTGAAGTCAAAAAAGCCCTGACAAGGCCGCCAGTAGCGAACTTATCTAAAATTGCTTATGAATTTTTTGTGACCAATCCAGCCTACAAAAATGCGTGGTACGCGTCTAAAAGGAAATTGATCTGGATAGCAGTGAGTTACAAACCCGGTGCTTTCCACATCGAGGTGGTTAACCCACTGTCCACCAGGGTGAGTTGGTCGGCATAGACTTTCTGCCAGTTGGCTTTTTGCTGTTGATAGAGTTGGTGGTGTTCTGCGTTGGGGTGAAATTCGCGCTCCCAGCGTACTAATGCTTGCCCGGTTTCCTGCAAACTGCGGTAAACCCCTGCGGCGACGCCGGCCGCAATCGCGCAGCCCAGGGCAGTGGCTTCTTTCACTTGCGGCACTTTGACCGTCAGCCCCGTGACATCGCTCAAAATCTGGCTCCACAATTTGCCCTTCGCACCGCCTCCGGCAAACACTATCTGTGAGGTTTGGACACCGGAAAAGGCGGCCACCTGATCCAGATTGCAGGCCGAAACAATCGCGGCATTCTCTTCCAGCGCACGGAAGAGCGTCTGTTTATTGCAGCGTTCGGGGTCGATGGAAAGATTAATAAAGGAAGGCGCAGCGTGATACCACTTGTTGAAGTGCATTGCATCTGAGAACACCGGCATCACGCCCCACGAACCGGCGGGGACGCGTGCCGCCATCTCTTCCAGCAGGCTGTAGCAATCCACACCCAGCCGCTCCGCCAGCAGTTTCTCTTCGCCGCAAAAGGCATCACGGAACCAGCGCATCGTTAGGCCGGTAAAGAAACTGATCGCTTCCGCCTGCGCCATACCGGGGATCACATGCGGATTCACGCGAATGTTCATTTGAGGATCAATCTGCGGCTGCGGCAGATTCACCACCTGCTGCCAGAAAGTGCCGCCGAGCACCGCGGTTTCGCCCGCCTTCACGACGCCTAACCCCAGCGTCCCCAACTGCACATCACCGCCGCCCATGCCAACCACTGTGCCTTGCGCCAGCCCACACTGATGAGCGGCTTCGGCTGTCACGGTTCCCAGTTGCGTACCGGTTTCGGCCACGGGTGACAATATATCGCCGCGCAAACCCGCCATCTCCAGCAAATCAGGCCGCCAGTTTCGGGTGCGTAAATCCAGCAGGCCGGTGGTGCCCGCGTTGGAGGGATCCACTGCCAGTTCGCCACTCAGGCATTTTGCCAGCCAGTCGCTGATCATCGACAGCGTTGCCGCCTGACGATAAATATCGGGTCGATGATGCGCCAGCCATAACAGGCGTGGCATTGCCCCAAGTGCCAGGGTTTGCCCTGAGCACTGATAGATTTCATGCTCAAACTCGCCGTGATGAATCTCTTTCAGCTCACTCACTTCGCGGCTGGCGCGGGCATCCACGTTGGCACAGGCCCAAATTGCTTCGCCAGCTTTGTTATAGAGCACGATCCCTTCGCGCATGGAGCAGCAGGCCACGCTGCGAATCGCGCTGGTTGGCAACTGCGACTGTTGCAGCACCTGCTGAATACACTGACAGGCGAGTGACCAATTGTGACTCAGATCAAACTCCATCGATCCCGGCACATCGGGCAGGGCGAGATGACGCCATTCAGCCTGCGCCACAGCGACCTGCTCACCCTGAAGATTGAAAATCACGGCGCGAATACTGCCGGTGCCGGCGTCGAGCGCCATCAAATGCGGGGCGTGTGACATCGCAAAACTCCTGTTGAAACGGAAAAGTGCTCCACGCCGACGGCCCAACGGGTGTTACTGCAAAGATAGCTGTGCGCGAGGGTTTTCACCTCCAGATGAACGGCTTAGCCCACCGCTGAAAGTTTGAACTGTGATCGCTGCGAGAGTTTTATTAAACAAGCTTTACCAGGATTGCCACTTTGCCAATCGCGATAAAAAGGACAAGCCGATGGAAGTCACGCTGGTCGAGATCAACGTCAAACCCGACTGTATCGACGAATTTTTGCGGGTATTTAAGCTCAATCATTTAGGTGCGCTGGAGGAACCCGGCAATCTGCGTTTTGATGTGTTGCAGGACAGCCATGTGCCGACGCGCTTCTTTATTTATGAAGCTTACACCGATGAGGCCGCCGTGCTGGCGCACAAGAAAACGGCACACTACCTGACGTGCGTTGAGGCGTTGGAAGCGTTAATGAGCGAACCGAGAAAGAAAACCGCGTTTAAGGGGATATTCCCGCAGTAAAGCCATGATCAACTCATAGGGCCAGTAAAGCCCCGCCCGAAGAGCAAAGCGTCCGCCGCAGGGATGCGGCGGCCGATCTGCATGGATGCGTGTTTCCTTTGCGATCGGGCGGGGCTTTACTGGCCGACGCACCGTCCCCACAGCAACCACGCACCGTCCCCACAGCAACCACGCAACCACTCAATCTTGACGATGCGTATGCACCATATAATTCACATCAACACCACGTCCCAACCTGAACTGATTGGTCAGCGGATTGTAGTGCAGGCCAATCATGCCTCTCTCACGCAATGGCGTCTCATCAACCCAATTCAGCAACTCCGCCGGACGGATAAATTTTTTCACATCATGCGTTCCGCGCGGCACCATGCGCATCACATATTCGGCACCAAACACCGCCAGCAACCACGCCTTGGGATTACGGTTAATGGTCGAGAAGAACACTTCGCCGCCCGGCTTTACCAATTGCGCACATGCCAGCACCACAGAACGTGGATCAGGAACGTGTTCCAGCATCTCCATACAGGTCACGACGTCATAGGCGCCCGCATGGCTGACTGCATGATCTTCCACGGTCTGCTGCACATAGTTCACGCTCACACCGCTCTCCAGCGCATGCAACCGTGCTACTTCCAGCGGCTCCGCACCCATATCCAACCCGGTCACGTTGGCTCCTTCACGCGCCATGCTCTCCGCTAAAATACCGCCGCCGCAGCCGACATCCAGCACCTTCTTACCAAACAAACCATTGCTGTACTGGGCAATCCAGCCAAGACGCAGGGGATTGATGCGGTGTAACGGCTTAAACTCACCCTCTAAATCCCACCAGCGCGATGCGACCGCTTCAAACTTGGCAATCTCAGCATGGTCGACGTTTTGGCGGCTTTCCTGCGGTTGTTCACTCATTGAATCACGACTCCTGACAAAATATTCCCTCAGTATAAACGCTTAACTCTTGCTAGCGCATCTCTCACCTGCAAGGAAAAGCGGCATTAAACCCTGCTTTACGTTCACCGAGGGCAACCACTGTGATATACTTTCGCACCATTAAAAACCGGCATTATGTAGAGGGATAGCGGCTCCATGAGCGACCTTGCGAGAGAAATTACACCGGTCAATATCGAAGAAGAGTTAAAAAACTCCTACCTCGATTACGCCATGTCGGTCATCGTTGGCCGAGCTTTACCCGATGTGCGTGATGGCTTAAAGCCGGTGCACCGCCGTGTGCTTTTTGCCATGAGCGAACTGGGTAACGACTGGAACAAAGCTTATAAGAAATCGGCCCGTGTGGTCGGTGACGTGATCGGTAAATATCACCCACACGGTGATTCCGCGGTATACGAAAGTATCGTTCGTATGGCCCAGCCGTTCTCCCTGCGCTACATGCTGGTAGATGGTCAGGGTAACTTCGGTTCCGTTGATGGCGACTCCGCCGCAGCGATGCGTTATACCGAAGTGCGTATGGCGAAGATCTCTTCTGAACTGCTGGCGGACCTCGAAAAAGAGACCGTCGATTTTGTGCCGAACTACGATGGCACCGAGCAGATTCCTGAAGTGCTGCCGACCAAAATTCCTAACCTGCTGGTGAACGGCTCGTCCGGTATCGCCGTAGGTATGGCGACCAACATTCCACCGCATAACCTGACGGAAGTGATCAACGGCTGCCTCGCCTTTATCGAAGACGAAGACATCACTGTTGAAGGCCTGATGGAACACATCACCGGCCCTGACTTCCCGACTGCGGCGTTCATCAACGGTCGTCGTGGTATCGAAGAAGCCTATCGCACCGGTCGCGGTAAGATTTATATCCGCGCACGCGGTGAGATTGAAACCGACGCAAAAACCGGCCGCGAAACCATCATCGTCAATGAAATCCCTTATCAGGTAAACAAAGCGCGCCTGATCGAGAAAATTGCCGAGCTGGTGAAAGAGAAGCGTGTGGAAGGCATTAGCGGCCTGCGCGACGAATCCGATAAAGACGGTATGCGTATCGTTATCGAGATTAAACGCGATGCGGTCGGCGAAGTGGTGCTCAACAACCTCTATTCCCTGACGCAACTGCAAGTCTCCTTCGGCATCAACATGGTGGCACTGCATCAGGGCCAGCCGAAGATCATGACGCTGAAAGGCATCATTGAAGCCTTCGTGCGCCACCGCCGTGAAGTGGTGACGCGCCGTACCATTTTCGAACTGCGCAAAGCGCGTGACCGTGCACACATCCTTGAAGGTCTGGCCATTGCGCTGGCCAACATCGATCCGATTATCGAACTGATTCGTCGCGCACCAACGCCAGCTGAAGCAAAAGCGGGCCTGTTGGCACAGCCATGGGATCTGGGCAACGTAGCCACCATGCTGGAGCGTGCGGGCGATGACGCAGCACGTCCAGAATGGCTGGAAGCGCAGTTTGGTATTCGTGACGGTCAGTACTACCTGACTGAACAGCAAGCTCAGGCAATTCTGGATCTGCGTCTGCAGAAACTGACCGGCCTTGAGCACGAAAAGCTGCTCGACGAATACAAAGAGCTGCTGGACCAGATCGCAGAACTGATCCACATCCTGCAGAGCGCCGAGCGTTTGATGGAAGTGATCCGCGAAGAGCTGGTGGCAATGCGCGACCAGTTTGGTGATGAACGTCGTACCGAGATCACCGCCAACAGCGCCGACATCAACATTGAAGATCTGATTAATCAGGAAGATGTTGTGGTCACGCTGTCGCATCAGGGTTATGTCAAATATCAGCCGCTGACCGACTATGAAGCGCAGCGTCGTGGTGGCAAAGGCAAATCCGCAGCACGTATTAAAGAAGAAGACTTTATTGATCGTCTGCTGGTGGCCAACACCCATGATACCATTCTGTGCTTCTCCAGCCGTGGCCGTCTCTACTGGATGAAAGTTTACCAGCTGCCAGAAGCGAGCCGTGGCGCGCGCGGTCGCCCAATTGTTAACCTGCTGCCGCTGGAAGCCAACGAACGTATCACCGCCATTCTGCCGGTGCGTGAATACACCGAAGGCTTCAATATCTTCATGGCGACCGCTGACGGTACCGTGAAGAAAACTGCCCTGCAGGAATTCAGCCGTCCACGTAGCGCCGGTATTATCGCCATCAACCTGCGTGAAGATGATGAATTGATCGGTGTTGCGCTGACCAACGGTAGCGATGAGGCCATGCTGTTCTCTGCTGCGGGTAAAGTGGTGCGCTTCTCTGAGACTGCGGTTCGCGCCATGGGCCGTTCGGCCTCTGGTGTTCGTGGTATCAAGCTGGCTGAAAGCGATAAAGTGGTTTCACTGATCGTGCCACGTGAAGAGGGTGCCATCCTCACCGTGACCCAAAACGGTTACGGCAAACGTACGGCCAACAGCGAATACCCAACCAAGTCACGTGCAACCCAGGGTGTGATCTCGATTAAAGTCACCGAACGTAACGGACCGGTCATCGGAGCGGTGCAGGTGGTGGATGGCGATCAGATCATGATGATCACCGATGCCGGTACGCTGGTGCGAACCCGCGTATCAGAAGTCAGCGTGGTCGGTCGTAATACCCAGGGCGTGATTCTGATTCGTACCGCTGAAGACGAAAACGTTGTGGGTCTGCAACGTGTTGCTGAGCCGGTGGAAGAGGAAGAACTCGACGCCATCGACGGCAGCGTCGCGGAAGGCGAAGACGATATCGCGCCGGAAGTGGACAACGACGACGACGCACCCGAAGCGGACGAAGAAGAGTAATCCGCAGCGGTGAACAACAGCGGCAGGTCAGGGCAACCGACCTGCCGTTTTTTATCTGAGTTTTACTCCCAAAGTCGCGCACCAACTGGCTTTTTCGGGCCGATAAAGCTAGTGTATGAGGGTTTTTCAACTTCCTGACAACCCCTTACCGCCAGTGAGTCTCTTTTGAAATATCTCGTCTCCTTTCGCACTACGCTTCGCATCTCGCGCTATCTGTTCCGTGCGCTGGCGCTGCTGCTTTGGACGTTGGGTGCGTTGCTGACCACCTTCTTCATCATCAACGTACTGCACGAAAAAGAGAACGCGGTTCGCCAGGAATTTGACACCAATTATGGCCAGGCGGAATGGTATGTACGCCACTCGGCCGACGTCATGCGTGAACTGAAATACATCACCGAAAACCGCTTAAGTAACAGTAGCAACGGTTTGGACGTGCTGAATGGCCTGCCTGCCGGTAAAAGTACCTTGCCACAGTTCACGCCGCTGTTTTCTGATGGTGATTGCACTTCAATGAGTAACACCTGGCGTAACTCGCTCGATTCGCTGGGTTACTTCATCAACTACTGGAAAAGTAACTTCACCTCCGCTTACGAACTCAACCGGGTGTTCTTTATTGGGGGTGAAAACCAGTGTCTGGCCGATTTCGCCATTGGTAACAACAATTCAGTCGATCGTGAACGGAGCCTGAAAGCCCTGCGCGAGCGGGTGCTGCACTATCGCAGCGGCAACGAAGAAGAGCGGCGTAATCCGATGTACTGGATTACGCCGAGCAGCCAGCCTGGTGTCGGTAATTTCTATATGGTGATGCCGGTGTATGTGGCCAACAAGCTACAGGCGTTGCTGGGCGTGGAACAAAATATCCGTCTTGATGAGTTTATTCAGCCGGGCGGCTTGCCGCTGGTTGCCACCATTACTGATGAGAACTACCGTCCGTTGCTGAGTTCGCGTCGCGGTGGCCCCGGCTACTCTTTTGACGATCTGCCGGATGACAGCACCTGGTTTGGTTATCTTGATAGCTATCGCCAGTTAGTCCTGAAGAAACCGCTGCCGCCGTCCAATCTTAACGTGGTGTGGTCACTCTCTACTGACGTGCTGGTGGATCAGCTCAAGCTGATGCTGATTAACGCGCTGTTGCTGAATATCTTCAGCGCATTGATCTTGTTCACGCTGGCATGGATATTCGAACGCCGTATGTTCCTGCCAGCGGAAGATAACGCACATCGGCTGGAAGAGCACGAGCAGTTCAACCGCAAAATTGTCGCTTCGGCGCCGGTCGGCATCTGTATTTTGCGCACTAGCGACGGCACCAATATTCTGAGTAACGAACTGGCTCACAACTATCTGACGCTGCTGACGCAGGAAGATCGTCAGCGCCTCAATGAGATTATCGGGGGCCAGCAGGTCAACTTTGTCGATGTGCTCACCGGTACCAATACCAACCTGCAAATCAGCTTTGTGCATTCACGCTATCGCAATGAAAACGTAGCAATTTGCGTGCTGGTAGACGTCTCAGCGCGTGTGCGCATGGAGCAGTCGTTGCAGGAGATGGCGCATGCGGCAGAGCAGGCCAGCCAGTCCAAATCCATGTTCCTTGCCACCGTCAGTCACGAACTGCGCACTCCGCTGTACGGCATCATCGGTAACCTCGACCTGCTGCAAACCAAGTCGTTGCCAAAAGGTGTGGAATCGCTGGTGACGGCGATGAACAACTCATCGAGCCTGCTGCTGAAAATCATCAGTGATATTCTCGACTTCTCGAAAATTGAGTCGGAGCAGCTGAAGATTGAGCCGCGCCCGTTCTCGCCGCGTGAGGTGGTCAATCACATCGCCAGCAACTATCTGTCGCTGGTGGTGCGTAAACGTCTAACGTTATATGTGATGATCGAAAATGATGTGCCGCTGACAATGGATGGCGATCCAATGCGTCTGCAGCAGGTCATTTCTAACCTGCTGAATAACGCGATCAAGTTCACCCATACCGGCTGCATTATTCTGCATGCTTATGTCAAAGATGGGTATTTAGCCTTCCGCGTGCGCGATACCGGCGTCGGTATTCCAGCGAAAGAAGTGACGCGTCTGTTCGATCCCTTCTTCCAGGTGGGCTCTGGCGTGCAGCGCAACTTCCAGGGCACCGGGCTGGGTCTGGCAATCTGTGAAAAGCTGATCAACATGATGGACGGTGATATTGAGGTCGACTCTGAGCCGGGCATGGGTAGCCAGTTTATCATCCGTATCCCCATTTACGCTGGACAACAGCCTGCGCCGCCGCTGCTGGATGGTTTGCAGGAAAAAGCCATCTGGCTGGATATGCGCAATGATTATCTCGCGGTCTTCCTGCTGCGTCTGTTGCAGCAACAGGGCATTGCGATCGCGCATTATCAGGGTAATGCCGGTAGCGACGATGTGATTATTAGCGACCATCAGGATACGGTGTCACAGTCCGTGCGCGCGCAGATTCACATCTGCGGTCAGCACATCGACATGCCGCAGGAAACCGCGCCGGGTCAGTGGGTGCAGAGCAGTGCGATGCTGCACGATCTGCCTTCATTACTTGGCCGCATCTATCGCCTCAATATTGATAGCGAAACCAGCACGCCGTTGCAGTTGGCCGCACCGCAAGAGGCCAACCGTTACGATGACATTATGGTATTGATTGTTGATGATCACCCGATTAACCGTATGTTGCTCTCCGAGCAACTCGGCACACTGGGCTATCAAACCAAAACTGCACAGGATGGGGTCGATGCGCTGAATGTGCTAAGCCGTAATCACATTGATATTGTGCTGAGTGACGTCAATATGCCGAATATGGATGGTTATCGCCTGACGCAGCGCCTGCGTCAGCTGGGCCATGCCTTCCCGGTGATTGGGGTGACAGCCAATGCGTTGGCAGAAGAGAAGCAGCGCTGTATGGATGCCGGGATGGATAATTGCCTATCCAAGCCTGTTACGCTTGATGTGTTGAAATCGACGTTGGCAATCTATGCCGAGCGGGTAAGAAAAAGCAGGAAAGGGTAGTACAGAAGAACAGGCGCACCGAAGTGCGCCTTTTTTACATCTTAATCTCTTTCAACCTGAGTCGCGCTCACGGAAGAGAGGTAATTCAGCAGGGCGATATCATTTTCCACCCCGAGCTTCATCATCGCCGATTTCTTCTGGCTACTGATGGTTTTGATACTGCGGTTCAGTTTCTTAGCGATTTCCGTTACCAGGAAACCTTCGGCAAACAGGCGCAGAACTTCACTCTCTTTCGGCGACAGACGTTTGTCACCGTAACCGCCAGCACTGATTTTCTCCAGCAGTTTCGCCACGCTTTCAGGCGTATATTTTTTGCCTTTCTGCAGGGCTGCCAGCGCTTTTGGCAGATCGGTCGGTGCACCTTGCTTCAGTACAATCCCTTCGATATCCAGATCCAATACGGCGCTCAGGATCGCTGGGTTATTGTTCATGGTCAGAACGATAATTGAGAGATCCGGATAGTGACGTTTGATGTACTTAATCAGTGTGATGCCATCACCGTATTTCTCGCCTGGCATAGAGAGATCGGTAATCAGAACGTTAGCATCCAGTTTGGACAAGCTGTTAATCAGTGCTGTTGAGTCTTCAAACTCACCTACAACGTTGACCCATTCGATCTGTTCCAGAGACTTACGGATACCGAACAGAACAATCGGATGGTCATCGGCAATAATTACATTCAGGTTATTCATCTTATGGGTTACCTTGCTGCAGCAGTTGGTTGACGTATGCGTCAATTTCACTGGTGGTATTTATAATGGTTAAATCTTCACATAGTTTTATGTGATTTTCTAACTCTTCACAAAGCTGTTTACCTGGAACCAGATTTAGCATGGCGAACACGCCTTTCAGGCGATGTGCAGTCTGAGCAAGCGAGGGATAATCCTTCTCCGCTGCCTCAGTATACAGTCTCTTCACATCAGGCGGTACTGTCTCGGTAAACAGCTGGAAATAGCCTCCGCTCAACAGCGGCGTGGCAGCCTCATCTTCACTACTTTCCTCCATCAAATCATGAGCCATTTGCTTTTCAATCAGTGCCAGCAGCGCGTCAAGCAGCGCATTGCTGAGATTGAAATTGACCCGGTATTGCTGATCGTTCAATGCGTGGTGACCCATTTCGTCACCGGCTAATAGCAGAGCCCAGCCATTGAGGCGGGCGGGATCGTCAGTGATCAGCACATCATGATCCTGACCGGATAAACGTTCGTCAGAGGTCAGGCAATTCGCTCCCCAGTTTTCTAACTGGCGGCAAACAATTTTGTGCACATCCTCGACGGCGATATCGACCAGTGCGGTTACACCTTCCAGCAGCTTCTCTTCCTGCTCGCCTTGTAGTTCCAGCGCGAGGGGCAGTTGAATATTATAGCGTGTGCCGATATCGGGTTTGGCGATGATCTCCAGCTGGCCACCCATTTGCTTGCACAGCTGCTTGCAGAGGAAAAATGCCATGCCAGAGGCCTGACCGTAACGATCCTGGGTGGTTTCGCCCAGATACGGGAAATCAACATTGGCCAGCTCATCGACACTCAGGCCTGAGCCGGTATCCACCAGTTGCAGCAGCACTGAGTTAGGTTTGTTCTCGCTGGCCTTAATCTCCAGCGTAATTTTGCCCCACTGCGTGGTGGTGAGCGCATAGTGCATCAGGGTGGTCAGGACTTTGCGCAGTGCACGGCGATCGCCAAAGCGCATCTCGTCGTTGGCCAGATGGTTGTTGACCACCAGCGCCAACCCTTTACGGCGCATCAGCGGTAGGCTCTCTAGCGCGATGTCATCCAGCAACTCCTGCAAATTGAACACGCTAGCATCCGGCGACCAGTCGTGTGCTTCCAGGCGGTTCAGCAATACAATGTCATCGACCAAACGAGACAGGCCCTGACTTTCATCAAGCAAATCCAGCACGCTTTCGTCTTCATCACGCTGGCTGAGTTGCACCAGTTGCGCCACCATACTCTCTAGCGGACGGTTGAGGGCGTGGCCGAGATTTTGCATCAGCTGCTGACGCATCTGATGATTACGATCCAACACTTGCTGTGCCTTCTGCAGTTTTTTATTCACCAGCAATTCACGGTCCTGATCGCGCATCATAAACAGCTGAGTATGCGGTGACAGCACGCTACGGGCGTGGCGGATCTCATACACCTCGTTGTTGATGGTGGCCTGCAGCACGCCCTGATGCTGATCGGACATATTGATGATTTTCTGCAGGTTCAGATGGGGTAACAGATGCTCAGCAATCTTGTTGCTCAACAGCGTGCGATTGGTAGCGAAGTCATACACCAGCAAACCCACCGGCAGGCTCGCGACAATCTCTTCATTCAGCATGCGCAGCGAATCTAACTCGGCGCTTTGGTTCTCGTTCGGGCGCAATGACTGCTGACGCAATAAGGTGATGCCGGCAATCGAGAGCAGTAACAGCACCAGATTGATCAACAGCGGCCACATCAGATTATGCAGGGTATCCAAAGCGAGGCTGGTGAGCGGCACGCGATATACTAACTGTAACGAAGTGCTGGGCAGTGACGCCGCAATGACGAGATTAGGATTCGCCAGTGAAACAGATGTCGTTTCGCTAGTGGCATCGTCGCTGCTGGTGCTGGAAGATTGCGTGGCATCCTGAATCAACTGGAAATTTTCCAGCGGCATGCTGTGCGGGATCAAATCGTTGATCGGCAGATCAAAAGCGACCACCGTGGCGAGGTGACCAGGCTGGTTGAAGGTGGTGCGCAGGGTAAAGTAGTGATCGTTCTGCCAGGCGAAATGGCGCAGCGGTGAGAAGCTTTCACGTTCGTCCAGCGCATTGGCCTGTTGCAGCATCTCGGCACGGCGGCTGTCGACCAGCGTATTGATGGCGCTCTCTTTATAACGCGTTGCCATATCTTTTAATGGCAGCGTCGAGATCATGATCAGGCTGTTGTCCTGGCCATTGAGGAAATACATCGACCAGCTGGGATTCTCTGCACCCCACAGCGTATCGAGGTAGTTGGACATGCGCATCGTCATATCCAGCGTGCTGCTGTCGTGGGAGCCAAAGATCAGCGCCTCCGTTTTACGGCGCGTCTTTTCCAGGTAGTAAACATCCGGGCGCAGGCGGGTTTCCAGAAGATTGGTGTTGGGTGCAGATCCGGCCGCACTGGTGGCGAGATTTTCATAAATCTGCCAGGTCGCGAAACGCGAAGCGTCGATGCGTTTTTGTACGGCACGCGCTAAATCGGTCATCGCGTAACGCTTCTCAGTAAGCCAGGCGTTAACACTGTTGTGCACCATAGCTCCCAGGGCCAGAAACAGCACCAGGTTGAACACCACGAAGAAGCGGGTGACGTTACCCGAGGTCAGCGGAAATTTGTAAGGCAGCATAGTGTCTCAGGATCCTGCGATTAGCGCGCCACCAGGCGAGCACTGGCGGCAACGGCCAGCAGCAGCAGGGCGATCAATAAAAATGCGCCACTCAAACTGAGCCACTGGGAAATAAATCCGATTAGAGCCGGACCTGAAAGAATACCTGCATAGCCTAATGTTGTCATGGCAGAAATCGCCAGATTCGACGGCATATCGTGTTGATTCCCGGCCGCATTAAACAGCATTGGCACGGTGTTGGCTAAGCCGAATCCCACCAGCAGGAAAGCCAGCAGTGCAACCTGTGGCCACGGCAGTAACACCGCCAGCGTCATACCCGCTGCAGCGGCTAACGCACCCGTGACCATGACGGGATAGCGGCCAAAACGTTGAATGACTTTATCACCGGTGAGACGTCCGATTGTCATCGCCACGGAGAAGATGGCATAGCCCAATCCCGCATGTGCTACGTCCATCTCTGTGTTTTGCAGTAACAGCAGTGCGCTCCAGTCAAGCACCGCGCCTTCTGCCAAAAACAGAATGAAGCACAGTAACCCCAGGAAAGCGACCCAACCGCGTGGGATCACCAGCCAGGGTTGATCGGGCTGATGCAACCGTTCAGTCATTAACGTTGGCAGGCTGATCACCAGCAGCACCACGATTAACACCATCACCACCGCGACAGCATGCAGGGGCGAGAGACCACTGGCCAGCAATAAACTGACGCTACCGGCACCAATAATCCCGCCAAGGCTGAAGAAACCATGGAAACCCGACATCATCGGCTTGCGTGCCGCTTTCTCCACTTCAACGGCCTGCACATTCATGGCGACATCCAGCATGCCTAACCCGGCACCGAAGATCATCAGTGCCGCAGCCATCAACCACATCACATTTAGCAGAGTGAGCAGTGGCAGGATCGCCAGCACCACTAACGTGGAACATAACATCACCCGGCGGCCGCCCACGCGGGCAATCAGCGCACCGGTAATCGGCATCGCTGCTAGCGATCCCACACCGAGACACAGCAGCAGCCCACCTAACGATGCGCCGCTCAGTGCCAGACGCTGGCTGGCAAAGGGCACCAATGGCGCCCATGCCGACATGCAAAGTCCGGCGATCAGAAAGACGATGCGTGTCCCCATGTTGACACGCTGATGCAAATGATTGTGCTGTGCGGCGTCCAGTGCTGTCATAAAAGTCTTTTTCAATAGCCGTCAAAGCGACGAAGTTTAGCATTAAAGCTGACGTCTCACCGCAGTTCAAAACCGATGAGTTCAGAAAAGATGAGCGCCAGAAACAGGCATATTACCGAGTTTTGGCGTGGCGTGACGCTTTTCCAGAACTTTCCTGGCACTTTCACGGCCTTCCTGCCGCGAACAATCGGTCGCAAATTGAAATTTCATGATGGAAAAGGATGAATATAAAATCATCATCGGTAATAAATCAGCGCTGCACTTTGCCTTAACCAATTGAATAAGAGAAGACTCATTTAGGCTAATAGGAGAGAGTCTGGGCCAGTGCATATTCCAGTATTCTTCATTACGCACAGAAATTAACATTGCAGAATGATGGCTATCGATTGAACAAAAAGTGCGAAAAATAGCTTATAATGCGCCGGAGAGATTGTGTTAATTTAACCCAATCAACTAACTTTACTTAAAATTACGCGGGGATGAGTGATTTTGGCAAAAAAAATGCCGGACAAACATGTCCGGCGGGAATTAGGGTAAAACAACTCATTCGGGGTGAATGAAGGGAATAATGAAATAAATGATGATAGCGGGAGTAATTGTATGCGCTGAAGTGACTTTAGTTTTATCATTCAGTGCGGCAGGGTGAGTCAATTTAAGTTGTTGTTATTAAATGGATAAATAATCGATTACCAATATGTGCTGTATTCTTTGTTGATCCGTGCTGATTATTAGTTCCACGATATTTACATTTGGAAATAACTATTAAATATAATGAAACACTTTTGGAAATTTAGTATCATTTTCGTGATAGATTATTGCCCCGTATAAAATAACAATGGCTTGCCGGCTGAATTTTAATCGTTCAGTTTGCAGTGGCATAAATAAAGGCACATTAAAGAGGGTAATAAAATGAAACGTCGCGTTCTCTCCCTGATGATCCCTGCATTGCTGGTTGCAGGTTCAGCAAGCGCAGCTGAAATTTACAACAAAGATGGCAACAAATTAGACCTCTACGGTAAAGTCGATGGTCTGCACTATTTCTCCGACAACTCAGGTTCAGACGGTGATCAGTCTTACCTACGTTTCGGTTTCAAAGGTGAAACTCAGGTCACAGACCAACTGACCGGTTACGGCCAGTGGGAATACCAGGCTGCCCTTAACACCTCTGAAAACGAAGGCACCGCCAACAGCTTTACGCGTGTCGGCTTTGCCGGTGTGAAATTCGGTGATGCCGGTTCATTCGACTACGGTCGTAACTATGGCGTGATCTATGATGTTTCGGGCTGGACTGACGTATTGCCAGAGTTCGGTGGCGATACCTACGGCGCGGACAACTACATGTTCCAGCGCGGTAACGGCATGGCGACCTACCGCAACACCAACTTCTTTGGCCTGGTGGATGGCTGGAACTTTGCAGTCCAGTATCAGGGCAAAAATGACAACCCAACTGAATCCTCTAGCGGCCGTGATGTGCTGGGTGAGAACGGTGATGGTTACGGCCTGAGCACCACTTATGACATCGGCTCCGGTTTCGGTATCGGTGCAGCGATGTTCCAGTCTGACCGTACTAATAACCAGAACACCGGCGCTATCCTGGGTCGTGGTGATAAAGCTTCTGCTTACACCGGTGGCCTGAAATATGACGCCAACAACGTGTATCTGGCCGCGATGTACACTCGTTCGTACAACGCAACGCGCTTCGGTTCCAGCAGCGCAACTTCTTACGGTTACGCGGATACGGCGGATAACTGGGAATTGGTGGCACAGTACCAGTTTGACTTCGGTCTGCGCCCATCCCTGGCGTTCGTTTCTTCTCGCGGCAACGTGCAGAACTACGGCGATCAGAACCTGAAAAAATATGTTGATGTGGGTGCGACTTACTACTTCAACAAAAACATGTCGACCTATGTTGATTACCAGATCAACATGCTGGACGACAACAACTTCACCAATGCGGCCGGTATCAACACCGACGACATTGTGGCACTGGGCCTGGTTTACCAGTTCTAAGTTGAAGCTTGGTAGGGCGCGCCACCGTGCGCCCTCGGCGGCCTTCGGGTCGCCGCTACTGCATCTGTTGCATTAACGCACTTAGTCATACCTCCACGATCTCCTTTGCCTGTTTCCTCCTCTGTATTCGCACAATGGCACCGTCGACCAGCAACATCATCTGTGCAGCCTTAAACTGCCTTTATGCTGGCAACTTCTCAGGGATTTTCTTTTTTAACGGCTGACCGATAGCGGCAGAAGAGTCTTTGTTTCACTGTAAGGCAGGAAGACGCCCGGATGACCATCCGGGCCTGGGCGAGCGGAGTGATGATATTACGATACAGGGCGCCATTTTTTGGCTTTTGGCGCGGGCACTACCGACGTATGGGGCGTGGGTGTGCTGCCTTCCATTGCGACGCCTGCCAGCGTAAACGCGGAGAAGCGCAACCAGTGTTGCCAGGTTTGTTGGGTTTTTGTCTTATCCATTTTGCACCTCGCTGATGTTCAACTCAGTCTCAACGGTGCAGAATTCATGCCAGGTCACCGCTCTCAGCGCCACGCGGCCTCAATCTGATTTGCTACACTCCGGCAGCGCTGAAGCGGTGCATATCATTAATCCATGGTGCAAAAATTTAACGTTTGCGCGAGGGGTAATGCTGAATCAGGCGATGGCGATAGTGTTGCCAGCAGCGGAAAGTCCCGAAGATGAACAGAACGGCGGATACAGCGAGAATCATAAAAATCATCTGTCGCTCCTGTGCGGTTGGGGGCTTGAACGCTCAATCCTGTGCAAGTCAGGTATGAACATCAAGCAGCTTTAGCCTGTTTTACAAGCGATTTATGCTTTGAAACAGGATGAATTAATGAGTTACAGATGAGGAAGTGATGAGTATTAAGAATATTCTGCTAATTGGTGTTATGACCAGCGCGTTGTTCGGCTGCGACCAGCAGGCCTCCCGTAGCGCACTGGTGCTGGAAGGGAAAACCATGGGCACCCAGTGGCACGTCAGCCTGGCGGGCGTCGATCCCCAACGGCAGGCCGCTTTGCAGCAGGCTATTCAGCAGCAGCTTGATCGCGATGATCATGAGCTCTCTACCTGGAAAAAGGATTCGGTGCTGTCGCGCTTCAACCAATATCAGGGTAATCAGCCGCAGCCGGTGAGCGCGGATATGGCGGATATCGTGGTTGAAGCTCTGCGCATCGGTCATAAAACCGAGGGTGCGATGGATATCACCGTCGGCCCGCTGGTCAATTTGTGGGGGTTCGGGCCCACCAAACAGCCTGCGCACACACCGAGCCAGACGCAGATTGATGCAGCGAAAGCGCAAACCGGCTTACAACATCTGCATGTGATCCAGAGCGTAGACGGACAGTGGTTGCAGAAAGATCTGCCCGCGCTGGATGTCGATCTTTCGACCATGGGGGAGGGATATGCCACCGATCATCTGGCACGATTGATGGAGCAGCAAGGCATTACCGACTATCTGGTGTCGGTGGGGGGCGCAGTACTAACCCGTGGGCAGAATGCCAGTAACCAACCCTGGCGTGTGGCGATCCAGAAACCCACCGATCGTGAAAACGCCGTCGAAGCGCGCGTTGACTTACAGGGGCACGGAATCAGCACCTCAGGCAGCTATCGCAACTATTATGAGCTGGACGGCAAACGCATTTCGCACGTGATCGATCCCGCGACCGGACGCCCCATCGAACATAAACTGGTGTCGGCCACCGTGATTGCGACTACCGCGCTGGAAGCCGATGGCTGGGATACCGGGTTGATGGTGCTGGGCAGCGAACGGGCACAAGCGTTGGCAATCAAGGAACATTTGGCGGTTTATCTGATCAGCAAGCAGGGTGACGGCTTTACGCACTGGATGTCACCCCAGTTCAAATCCTTCCTGATCGATCAGGAAAGCAAATAACGGCAGGAGGCGCAGATGTTGGATCTGTTTAGTGAAGAAGCACCCTGGCAGGAACCGTTAGCGGAAGGCGCGGTGATTTTACGGCGCCGCGCGCGCGATGAAGCGGACGCATTGCTGGCGGCAATACAGGAGATTGCCGGGCAAAATCCCTTTGCTCACCGCATCACGCCGGGCGGGCATCGCATGTCGGTGGCGATGACCAACTGTGGCGACTTAGGCTGGTCAACGGATTCGCGCGGCTACCAATACACGGAGCAGGATAATGCCAGTGGGCACAAATGGCCGCCGATGCCTGCGCTGTTCCGCACGCTGGCGCAGCAAACCGCGCAGGAAGCGGGTTTTTCCGGCTTTAACCCGGATGCCTGCTTAATCAACCGCTATGAACCCGGTGCCAAACTCACCTTGCACCAGGACAAGGACGAGAGGGACTTGCGTCAGCCGATAGTTTCAGTGTCATTAGGCCTGCCAGCGGTGTTCCAGTTTGGTGGTTTTGAGCGCGGTGATGCCACGCAGCGGGTGCTGCTGGAGCACGGTGATATCGTGGTGTGGGGCGGCCCCTCACGCCTGCGTTATCACGGCATTCTGCCGCTCAAACCCGGTATTCACCCGGCAGCGGGCGCCTTTCGCTTTAATCTCACTTTCCGCCGCGCCCACTAACGGCGCGGTGAATGAGAATTAATCTTGCTATCATCCGGAGCGCCATTAAACTGCAGGCTGCTTGGTTGACCTCCGGAATCTGTTAATGGTATTGCTGCATGTGGTTTATCGCCAGTATCGCTGGCCTTTTATTGGCGTCATTTTGCTGACGTTGTTAAGCGCCGCGCTCGGCATCGGCTTAATCGCCTATATCAATAACGAGCTGATCGTCGCGGTGAATACCTCGATTTCTGTGCTGCCGAGTTTTCTGGGGCAGCTGTTTCTGCTGATGGCCGTGACGCTGGGATCGCAACTGGCGTTGACTCAGCTTGGTCATCACTTTGTCTGGCGCCTGCGCGGCGAATTCATCAAACGTATCCTCGATACACGCGTCGAACGCATTGAGCAGATAGGTAACGCGCAACTGCTGGCAGGACTCACCAGTGATGTGCGAGCCATCACCATCGCCTTTGTCCGCCTGCCGGAACTGATTCAGGGCATCATTATTACCCTGGGTTCCGCGCTCTATCTGGCGTGGCTGTCACCTAAAATGCTGCTGATCACCTCGCTGTGGTTAGTAATCACGCTGGTCGGCGGCTGGCTGCTGGTGTCACGCGTTTATCAACACATGGCGAAGCTGCGTGAAATCGAAGACGATCTCTATCGTGATTTCCAGACCATTATTGAAGGACGCAAAGAGCTACAGCTCAACCGCGAGCGCGCTCAACTGATTTACGACAACGTCTATCAGGAAAACGCCACAAGCTATCGTCATCATATCGTTCGTGCCGATACCTTCCATCTCAGCGCGGTTAACTGGTCAAATATCATGATGCTGGGCGCGATTGGCATTGTGTTCTTTATGGCTAACGGTCTGGGTTGGGCGAACACGGCGGTGGCCGCTACCTATTCACTGACGCTGCTGTTCCTGCGCACGCCGTTACTGGCCGCAGTAGGTGCCTTGCCGACCTTGCTCAGTGCGCAGGTCGCCTTCCGTAAAATCAACACCTTCGATCTCGCGCCTTATGATGCACAGTTCAAAGTGCTGCCACAGGTGAGTAACTGGCAAACATTGGAACTGCGCGATGTCTGCTTCCATTATGGCGATCACGGTTTCCAGGTTGGACCGATTAATCTGACGCTGCGTCGCGGTGAGTTAGTGTTCCTGATTGGGGGCAACGGCAGTGGCAAGTCCACGTTGGCGATGCTGCTCACCGGCTTGTACCAGCCACAATCGGGCAGTTTGCTGCTGGATGGCAAAGTGGTTGACTGGCATAACCTCGATGCTTACCGTAAACACTTCTCAGCGGTGTTTACCGATGTACATTTGTTTGATCGCCTGATCGGTCACGGCGGTCAGCCAGCGAATCCTGGGCTGGTGCAGCAGTGGCTGGAACGCCTGAAGATGCAGGATAAATTGAAGCTGCAAGGCAATAAGGTGCTGAATCTGCAGCTCTCTAAAGGGCAAAGTAAGCGACTGGCGTTGCTGCTGGCAGCGGCAGAGGAACGCGACATCTTGCTGCTGGACGAGTGGGCTGCCGATCAGGACCCGCATTTCCGCCGCATCTTCTACCGCGAACTGCTGCCCTGGCTGCAGGCGTCGGGCAAAACCGTGTTTGCTATTAGCCATGATGATCACTACTTCATTCACGCCGACCGCTTGCTGGAGATGCGCGAAGGCCAGCTGAGTGAACTCACCGGTAACGAACGTGAGATGGCTACGCTGGATGCGGTGAAGCGCACCGACACCGGCCATTAACATCTGTCGGGAAAGCTTAGCAAAAAGCCTTATTGGGCAAGGTGTTGCCAGGCGAGTAAGGTGAGTTTCAACAGAGATTCCTCGTCTCTGTCTCCCTGGAACACTTCTGTCGTTTTGTGTTGTCACCGGCTTAGATTGATTCTGAGCCGGTTTTTTTATGGGTTATTCAGGGGATGAGCGATCAGCGTGATAACGCGGTCGCCGCGTCGCCAGAAGTGCGCCTGCAGGCGAGTACCGGCGTTAAACTCGCGTGAAAAGTCCTGCGTCAACGTGAGCGTGGCGCGGCCTTGCGTCAAATCCCACTCCAGCAACTCCGCTTGCAGAAAATCCATCAGCTGATGCAACTGTGGCCACAACGCTTTATAGACACTCTCTTTCAGTGAAAACAGCAAAGTGGCCGCCGCTGCAAACGGCAGTGCAGCGGCGGTTAACCGTTGACGCTCTGCACTGCT
This sequence comes from Pantoea sp. Taur, assembly GCF_009830025.1. NCBI lineage: Bacteria > Pseudomonadati > Pseudomonadota > Gammaproteobacteria > Enterobacterales > Erwiniaceae > Pantoea > Pantoea sp. Taur. The sequence continues at coordinate 43,996 of NZ_SZZZ01000024.1, read as the reverse complement.
CATCAGCATCTCCGCCGTTTCCTCTGCGGTCTGTTCTGCCATCACTTGCTCGACATCAACGCCTATACACAGGGGCGCCTTCGTTGCCGCGATGACGGCCATTTGCTGCGAATGCGAGAGCGAGGCCTGAATCCCCACCGGCCATACAGGCGAGCGATCGGGCGCATTACGCAGGATAAAGTCAGGCATCGCGAAGCGCGCCAGCATCTGTTGTGCCAGCCAACGACTGGCTAAATGCTCAGCCTTACGCTTGGTGACGGCACTGTGTAGCGCCAGTGGTAGCGGGAGCTGCCAGTGTTGATGCAGATCGCTGTGCCATGCCTGCTGATTAAATTCACACCACGCAATAGGGAGCGGAGAACTTGTCATAGCCGCAGCGGTAATAAACGGAGAGGGGGGCAGTGCCAGGGGAATTTCAGAAGCAAACATTAAGCATCACGGCTGAAGGTTAAAACGCTATTTTTACCCGTCAGCCGTGAAAAGAGCAAGCCAAAGCGGCTCACCCACGTTTAGTGATTAGGCGGAATTGACATGCCTTTGATCTGTACCACAAAGTGCTCGTTGCCTTTGGTTATACGCGCACCGCGGTCACACCACCGCGAAGCCAGGCGGAAAAAATCGTCGCTGCCGATATCGTAAGCCAGTTCAACTTTACTGATACCTGAATGCAGGAGTTCTTCCGCGTCCTGCAGGTTTTTAGCTTTGATGACCATAATAAGTGTCCATCGAAAAACAGGAAGGATAAGAGTAATTAAACTGTATGACAGTTTTGTTTCAATCAGATGAAATGCTGTCATATTTGACGAAAAATGTGATCCCGCTCCGCTTTGATTGCTTTCGGTAACTGACTGATTATTTCCGAGAAGATTTCCCACTCAGGCCGTTTTACGATAATACTGAATGGGTTAACCAAGGAGCTTGTTATGGAAATACCGCGTCTGGAAACGCCCCGTTTACTGCTGCAACCGCTGCGAAGCGAAGATGCGATTCAGGTACAGCAGGTTTTCCCGCGCTGGGAAATCGTGCGGCATCTGATCGGTTCTGTGCCCTGGCCTTATCCCGCTGATGGCGCCCGTCAATATATTGAGGATATGGCGCTGCCCGCAATGAAAGCAGGGCAGGCGTGGCACTGGAGCCTTCGCCATCGATCTGAACCTGATAGTCTGATTGGTTTAATCTCACTACGTCTGGGGCCGGAAGATAACCGGGGATTCTGGTTGGTGCCTGAATGGCAGAAGCAGGGATTGATGAGTGAAGCCTGCGCAGCAGTCACCGAATTCTGGTTTATCCATCTCGACCAGACGCGTCTGCGTGTGCCCAAGGCGATGGATAATCTGGCTTCTCGTCGCATCTCGGAACGCACTGGCATGCGGTTAGTGGATACCTATCGCAAAACTTTTGTTGAGGGCGAGTTACCTGCGGGCACCTGGGAGCTGACGCGTGACGAATGGCTGGCGCAGCGTGACAGAGGGTAGCGGCCTTCAGAAAGCAAAAAAGCAGCCTTAATGGCTGCTTTTTTATAGGATTTTGGTCGGCACGAGAGGATTTGAACCTCCGACCCCGGACACCCCATGACCGTGCGCTACCAGGCTGCGCTACGTGCCGAACGTGGAGAAGTAGTCTACTGGTTCCGCTCACGATTGCAATATGCGCAGGTTTTAACTGCCTCATTATTAATCAGTTTGCGGTAAAGCGCTTCTCTTCTGTCAACACCTGAAGCAGCAACGCCAGCTGCGGTTTATGATCCTTCAGCTTATTGCCCTGTGCATCGTAGGCGCTGTAACTGCCGTTGTTATTCAGCACCAGCGTCACGGTTGGCGTAGTCACCACCAGTTTGCCCTCTTCACTACTGGCGACCCAGTTGTGGCTGCGCTGAGCAGCAAACAGGTCTTCACCCTGTGAATAGTTGGCCGGATTGGTGCGCACGTGCAGCAGACGTTGCATTAACGTCGTCATCACATCCTGCTGGTCGGTCAGACGATCGATGGTCTGCGCCGGCGTATTCGGCCAGTGCACCACCAGAGGCACCCGTAACGTTGCACGGTTGCCCGGATTATCATCATTATCCGGCGTAACCGCACGCTGGGCGGTAATCACCACCACGGTATTTTTGAGCAAATCGCGTTGCTGCAACGTCTGTAGCACGGCCGCAATTTGCTCATCAACGCTGTTAGCCTGGCGCAAATAGCTGCGCTGACGCGCTTTAATGCTTTCGCCAGTCACGTTGACGCCATCAAGTGAAATCCAGGAGAACCACGGCGCACCCTCGGCTTTCTGGCCATTGAGCCAGTTTTGCCATTGGTTCACCGTCGTGCTGTTTGGCTGAGCCTCCGCCTCTGGCAGGCTGTAATCCGCTAACAGCGCCTGGCGATACAAGGGCTGGCTGAAGCCGTCGGAGGAGAACAGACCAAACTGATACCCCTGCGAATTCAGCGCACCAAGTAATGCCGAAGGCATGCGCGCAGCAAGTACGCCATCCATATAGCTGGAGGAGATGCCGTAGAACAGACCGAACATGCCTTTTTCCGGCGCAATCCCGGCACTGTAGTGTTGGGTAAAACGTACGTTGTCACTGGCAAACTGATTCAGCGATGGCAGTGCCTTATCCAGATTGTCATGACTCAAACCATCAACGGTCAGCAGCAGCAGGTTGTGCCGCGTGCCGCCATCGCGGAAGGTGATATCACTCAGCGGATACTGCACTGACAGCGCCTCAGGATCACCCTGTTGCACCAGACGACGCTGATACTCCTGCGCATCCAGCAAGCCATGACGTTCAAGAAAACGTCGCGCGGTCATCGGATAGGAGAGCGGCAGATTGGCGCGCTGCATGGTAATCGGGCGATAGAAATTAGCATCGGCCCAGATATACAACAGATGGCTGGCAAAGAAAGCACAGATAAACAGCGCGGCCAGCGGCTTACCAAATGAGCGTCGATTCAGGCTGCGCAGCTTCTGCCAGCTCCAGGTGGCAAACAACATCTCCACGAGGAAGATGACTGGTACGCTAATAAACATCAGCTGCCAGTCACGCGCCATCTCGCTTTGGTCGGGGTTGATGACCAACTCCCACACCACCGGATTCAGATGGAGGTGGAAGCGGTTGAATACCGCGCTATCGACCATAATCAGCGTCAGCCCGGCAGTGGCGATAATCGCCGACAGCACCCTAAGCAATCGCTGTGACATCACCACAAAGGTGAGTGGGAAGATAATCAGCAGATAACCGGCAAACACAATAAAGCTAAAGTGGCCAATCCAGCTGGTATAGGCATAAATACGGCCCGCAAGCGAGGCGGGCCAGTCGGCGACCAACAGGTAGCGGCTGCCTAAAATCAGCGCGAAGATGATGTTAAACAGGGCAAACCAGTGCCCCCAGCTGATCATCTGGGAGACTTTTTCGCGGTAGCGCTGCCGGTTGGTTACCATATTTATGAGGTCAGATCTGCAATTTAGTGGGCGTTGTCATCGCGAACGGAAGACTGCAACGCTTCCGCGAAAGATTTCGCCAGGCTGCGGCGCTGGGCCGGCGAGACACTGGTGTTAATCAAATTGGTTACCATGTTCCCTAACACCATCAGGGAAAGGTCGGTTGGCGCTTTGTCTTTTTCAAGAATCTGCGCCATCTGCGCGAGAAGCTTCTCTACGCGCTCGTCGCTATAACGGGATGATTGTGGCATATCGTCGACTAATCAAGTGTGAAAAGGCGGTATATTACCGTAACAACGCGCTTTTTTCCGCAATTAAATCGCAAGCAGAGCGATCAGTTTGTGCGTGGAGTTGAAAGCAGCGGCGGGCGGTGTTTGAATACGCGCCTGAGCCCAAAGGAGAGTCTACCATGAGTCTGGATATCGACCAGATTGCCCTGCATCAGTTAGTCAAACGTGATGAAAACCAGCTTGAGGTGGTCCTGCGCGACACTTTGCTGCCCGCGACCCGTGCGGTAGAAGAGATGGCAGAAGAGCTGCATCGGGTGTACAGCGCCAAAAGCAAAGCCTATGGCCTGTTTAATGAAGAGAGTGAACTGGCCGATGCGCTGCGCAATTGCCGCAAAGGGGAAGATGACTTTCTGGCCTTTAGCCGTGCCGCGACCGGGCGTCTGCGTGATGAGCTGGGCAAATATCCGTTTGCGGAAAGTGGCGTGGTGCTGTTCCTGCACTATCGCTATCTGGCGGTGGAGTATTTGCTGGTGGCGATGCTGAGCAGCCAGTCAAGCATGCGCGTCAATGAACAACTGGATATTAGCAGCACTCATTATCTCGATATTAATCATGCGGATATTGTGGCGCGTATCGATCTTACTGAATGGGAAACCAACCCAGAATCCACCCGTTATCTGACCTTCCTGCGTGGACGCGTCGGGCGCAAAGTGGCCGATTTCTTTATGGATTTCCTCGGTGCCAGCGTTGGACTCGATACCAAAGCACAGAACCGGGGGTTGCTGCAGGCGGTAGATGATTACTGCGCGGAATCGAATCTCGATAAGAACGAGCGCCAGAACTATCGTCAGCAGGTTTACAGCTACTGCAACGACCAACTGCAGGCAGGTGAGGAGATTGCGCTGGAAGATTTGTCCAGTGAACTGCCGCCGCTGGGAGAGAAAACCTTCCAGGCCTTTACCCAGGAGCAGGGTTATGAGTTGGAAGAGCACTTCCCGGCTGACCGTAGCACATTGCGCCAGTTGACCAAGTTTGCTGGCAGCGGTGGCGGCCTGACGCTGAATTTTGATGCCATGCTACTGGGCGAGCGCATTTTTTGGGATCCCGCGACCGACACCCTGACCATCAAAGGCACACCGCCTAATCTGCGCGATCAGTTACAGCGTCGAACCGGCGGAAACTGATTTCCAGGCAAAAAAAAACGCCGCGTAAGCGGCGTTCTCTTTTCAACTCGTTGGCGATTAAGCGCGAACGAAGTCGATGTGGTGCAGTTTTGGCTTGAACGGATGACGCTGCACCGCCTGAGCCTTAACTTTAACTTCTTTACCATCAACAACGATGGTCAGCACGTCGGTGTAGAACTCAGGCTTAGCCTGCAGGTTCATTACAACGTCGTGGTCCAGTTCGATAGCAACTGGAGCTTCGTTTCCGCCATAGATGATGGCTGGGAATTTATTTGCTACACGCAGACGGCGGCTCGCACCCTTACCCTGCTCTTTACGTACTTCAGCGTTGAAAGTGGTCATTTGATTTCTCTTCAATCATTTCTGCTACAGGCGACCCAGCAACAGACGGTTATTCATACGCTTTTACGGATGCAAAAGCGGGCGGCATTATAGCCGCAATAGAAGACGCGGGCAAATGATTCCGTCGCTTAACGCAGCTCATTCGCGCGTCGATAACGTCCCTGATAATCGAACATCTTCTCGCGAATTTGCCAGAAATGACCTTTCGCGCGAGCCACCACAAAATCGGGATGACGCAGCAGTGGCTGCAAAGCGATAACATCCGCAGCAGTTTGCCAACCGAGTTCCACGCCGGGTGCGCGCTGGTGTGGGCGCATAAACAGCTGCTCGAAGGCTTTACGTTGTGCAGGCGTTTGCAGACGAAAACGTTCACTGACGCTGGTGCCATCTTCATCAAAGTAGGTCGCTTTTAGCCATTCGCCTTTCTCGTCGCGCCCTTGCTCCAGCGTCATACCGCCGCAGCGCAGCACACGTGCATCTTTAAGTTTTAGCGCGGCTTTCAACATATCATCAGGGTCGACCATAATACGATCGCACTGATGGCAGCGGCGAGCCGCAATATCGTTTTCTGCACCGCAGTCGGGACAACTTTTAAAGCGGAAGCGATAGTCGCACTGTTCACGATTGCCCTCATCATCCTCCATCACGCCCTGGCAGCGACGACCAAAATGTTCAATGATGTGGCCATCTTCGGTGGTTTTTCCCCAAAAGGTATTGGCGAAACCACAGGCGGGGCAGAACACCTGCACCGGCTGGTTGTCACTGGCGCCTTTTGGCGTGCCGACTTCCGGTGTAAAGAGATCGTGCGGATTGCCAGCATAATCGAGGATCAGGCAGTCGGTTTTGTTTGGTGACAAACGCAGGCCGCGCCCGACAATCTGTTGATACAAACTGACCGATTCGGTGGGGCGCAATATGGCGATAAGATCTACATGCGGCGCATCAAAGCCGGTGGTCAGTACCGCCACGTTCACCAGAAACTTTAACTGCTGTGCTTTAAATTCGCTGATCAAGCGGTCACGTTCTTTCACCACCGTTTCCGCTGAGACTAATGCACTGTTTTCCGGCAACAGAGACAGAATTTCACGCGCATGTTCTACCGTAGCGGCGAATACCATCACGCCACGACGATCCTCCGCGAACTCCACGATCTGTCTGATGATGTGCGGCGTGACGCGATTCTGCTGCTTTAATTCGCGATTGAGATCGGCTTCGCTGAATAAACCGTTATTTTGCGGGATCAGGCGGCTGAAATCGTACTGTACGACCGGCATATCCAGCCGTTCGGGTGGCACAAGGAAACCGTGCTTGATCATGTAGCGCAGCGGCAATTCATAAATACAGTCACGGAATAGCGCGTGATGATCGCCGCGTACCATGCCGTGATAGTGAAACTGATAAATCCAGCCTTTACCGAGGCGAAAGGGCGTCGCGGTGAGCCCCAGCAGACGCAGTTGCGGATTATGCTGCCGCAGATGGGCGAACAGCTGCTGATACTGACTCTCTTCGTTGTCGCTGATGCGGTGGCACTCATCGACGATCACCAGAGAAAAGGCGCTGTCGAAGCGATCCAGATTGCGCGCCACGGATTGCACGCTGCCAAATACCACTTTGCTTTCGCTCTGTTTGCGCTGTAAACCGGCGGCAAAAATATCGGCTTCAAGACCATACGCCTGATATTTGCTGTGGTTCTGCTCGACCAACTCTTTCACATGCGCCAGCACCAGCACGCGGCCTCGGGCAATGCGCGCCAGTTCAGCAATCACCAGACTTTTACCGGCACCCGTCGGCAGCACAATCACGGCGGGCGTATCGTGGCGGCGAAAATGCTGGAGCGTGGCGTCAACGGCCTCTTGCTGGTACGGGCGCAGGGTGAAAGACATCAGGGCAAACTTTTTTTTCAAACGGGCACGCATTATGCCATGAAAACAGCTGAAACGCAGGCGCGGTACTGTTAGCAGGCGAAGGATCAAGCTATACTGCCCACACTTTTTTAACGGTTTAAAAACGCCGTTTCAGTTCCCTCCGTAGTAACAGGCAAAAGCGAATTCATGCGACTCGAAAAATTCATATCCCAGCAGCTGGAAGTCAGCCGTGCTATCGCTGGCCGCGAAATCCGCGCCAGGAAAGTCACCATTAATGGCGAAGTGGTTCGCGACGCGGGCTACAAAGTGTTGCCAGATGACGAAATCGAATACGACGGCAACCCCCTGGTGGTGCAAACCGGTCCACGCTACTTCATGCTGAATAAGCCGCAGGGCTATGTCTGCTCCACTGACGATCCCGATCATCCTACCGTGTTGTTCTTCATGGAAGAACCGGCTGCCTTTAAGCTGCATGCGGCGGGCCGCCTGGATATCGATACCACCGGTTTGGTGTTGCTGACGGACGATGGTCAGTGGTCACACCGTATTACCTCTCCGCGCCATCACCTCGAAAAAACCTATCTGGTTGAGGTGGAAGAGCCGATTGACCCTGCGTTGGTGGAGAAGTTTGCGACGGGGATTCAACTGCACAATGAGAAAGAACTGACCAAGCCGGCGGTGCTGGAGATCCTCGACGAAAAGGCCGCTCGTTTAACTATCACGGAAGGCCGCTATCATCAGGTCAAACGCATGTTTGCCGCGATGGGTAATCATGTGTCCGCGCTGCATCGCGAAAGCATTGGCGAGATCGTGCTGGATGACGACCTGGCTGAAGGTGAATACCGTGAACTCACGGAAGAAGAGGTCGACAGCATCGGCCTGCCAGAAGAGCTGAAAAAACGCAAATAGCGGGAGAAAGCGGTGCGTAAGGAAAAGAATTCACCGGTAGGGTTGGTCGTGATTCTGGGATTGCTGGCGATGCTGATGCCGCTCTCCATTGATATGTATTTGCCGGCAATGCCGCAAATCGCACGCGAATTTGCCGTTTCGGCAGGCAGCGTGCAGATGACGCTTAACCTTTACATTCTGGGGTTTGCTATCGGGCAGTTGGTGTATGGCCCGCTGGCGGACAGCTACGGACGTAAACCGGTGATTGTGCTGGGCACGCTGATCTTTGCCTGCGCCGCGGCGGCATGTGCCTTGTCGCAGTCCATTGATCAACTGATCTTTATGCGCTTCCTGCACGGCTTGTCGGCGGCAGCGGCCAGCGTGGTGATTAACGCGCTGATGCGAGACAGTTATTCGAAAGAGGATTTCTCGCGCATGATGTCGTTTGTCATGCTGGTCACCACCATTGCTCCGTTACTGGCACCCATTATCGGCGGTTGGCTGTTGCTGCTGTGGAACTGGCACGCGATTTTCTGGACGCTGGCTGTGGCCGCATTGATCACTACCGTACTGGTGGTAACGCAGATCCGCGAGACGCTCAAGCCTGAACAGCGGCAGCGCTTCCATTTGCGAACTACGCTGAGTAACTTCGTTGCGCTGGTGCGCCATAAACGTGCGTTCAGCTACATGCTGGCAAGCGGCTTCTCCTTTGCGGGATTGTTTACCTTCCTCAACGCCGGGCCTTTTGTTTACATCGAAGTGAATCACGTTTCACCGCAAAACTTTGGCTACTACTTTGGCCTTAACGTGGTGTTCCTGTTTGTCATGACGCTGATCAACAGCCGCGCGGTACGCCGCTTCGGGCCTTTGGCGATGTTCCGTATCGGACTGATCATACAGTTTGCGATGGGCATCTGGCTGCTGATTGCTAGCGCGCTGGATTTAGGTTTCCTGTCGCTGGTGTTTGGCGTGGCGATGTTTATCGGCTGCGTCTCGACGGTTTCTTCGAGCGCGATGGCGGTGATTCTCGATGAGTTTCCGCATATGGCGGGCACCGCATCGTCACTGGCCGGTACTTTGCGCTTTGGCGTGGGTGCGCTGGTGGGGGCATTGCTGTCACTGGTGAGTATTAACAGCGCCTGGCCGATGGTGGCGACCATTGCCCTGTGCGCAACCGTATCCATTGTGTTGTTTAGCTACGCCGCACGTCCACGCCACGCGTAAATCTGCGCTTTCCTCTCACGGCGCGGTTGATCGCGGAGTTCACTGGTTTTTAGAGCCATTGAATTCGCGAATAAAAAACCGCGCCGTTATCACATTCCCTCTTGCCGTATGCGATCAATTCTTCACGTTCACTCGCGAATCCCCACATATTCGTTATGCTTAATGTTTCCATAATGTGAAAATTTAGGTGTAAAAAAGTAACTATATTGCGTCTAAAATGATTGTTAACTGCCGCCGAACAAGGTACACATAGGCATAAATGCGAGAAAGCTCGCAAATAATAACTTTGCTACATGCTTTGTGTTTAAAACGAGAAGGCAAACCTTGACGTCCGTATTCTGAGTTTACCAGGTAGGGATTCACTGCGTAATCGCCGTCGTCGTGAATAAGCGTTAACGTCTCTGGGGACTGTAATTATGCTGCAACTTTCGGTTATGCATCGCTTACCGCAACATTATCGTTGGTCAGCCGACCATGTCGGTGAAATTGAACGTCAGGAAGCGGTCAACGGTGTGCACGATGAAGATCTCGTCGCACTGCGTCTGTTAAGCCACGATGGCCATCCGGCGCTGGAAATTCTGCACCAGCTGCAAGAGACGCTGGCGCAGATTCAGGTCGAATGCAAAATTGCCCTGTGTGAAGGGCAGCCCTGTTTACTGATTCAGCGTGGCGACGAAAGCACTACCAACTGCTGCCTGAAAAACCAAGGCGTTGCCATCGCGGAGACCTTTGAAGGTCACTGAGTTAACGATTCGCCCTGTGCGGAGGCTAAAAGCTGACGGGTATAATCGCTGGCCGGTGCGTTAAACAACGCTTCGCATTCTCCCTGTTCCACCACTTCACCCTGGCGCAGCACAATTAGCTGATGGCAGAGTGCGCGCACCACCTGCAAATCATGGCTAATAAACAGATACGCTAACTGGTGCTGCTGCTGTAAACGGCGCAGCAGGGTGAGAATTTGCTTCTGCACTGAGCGATCCAGCGAAGAGGTCGGTTCATCCAGCACGATTAATTGCGGCTCCAGAATCAGCGCTCTGGCAATGGCGATGCGCTGACGTTGACCACCGGAAAACTCTGCGGGGTAGCGTGAACGGCTTTCCGCATCCAGCCCCACTTCCTGCATCACGGCGATCACTTTCGCTTCCTGCTCGGCGGCACTTAATTCAGGGCGATGTACTGCCAGCCCTTCTGCAATCACCTGTTGTACCGTCATGCGCGGATTGAGTGATGAGTTGGGATCCTGAAACACCACCTGAATATGCGGACGCAGCGGCAAAAGCTGTTTACGCGATAGGCTATGCAGCGGCTGACCGTCAAACCAAATCTCACCGCGCGCGGCAATCAAACGCAGCAGCGCCAATCCGGTGGTGCTTTTGCCTGAACCGGATTCCCCCACCAAACCAAGGCTTTCACCCCGGCGCAGTGTGAAGTTGAGATCGCTGAGCACGGTTTTTTCCGCCACGCTGCGTTTGAACAATCCGCGTTTAATCGGAAAGCCCACGTGCAGGTTTTTGACCTGCAGCAGCGGTTGGGTATCGATAAGCGGCACCGGTTGGCCATCCGGCTCTGCGGCGAGTAATTCGCGTGTATAGGGATGCTGTGGCTGGCTAAACAGTGGCTTGCAAAGGTTGTGTTCCACTTCCTGACCATTGCGCATCACCGTAACGCGATGCGCCAGCTGGCGGACGATATTGAGGTTGTGGGTGATGAATAGCATGCCCATATTCAGTTCACGCTGCAGTTCCCGCAGCAAGCGCATAATCTGTGCCTGTACCGTGACATCCAGCGCGGTGGTGGGCTCATCGGCAATCAGCAGTTTTGGTTGCGTCAGTAACGCCATGGCAATCATCACGCGCTGACGCTCTCCGCCGGACAGCTGATGCGGGAAATCGCCGAGGCGTGATGCTGCATTGCGGATGCCAACGCGATCGAGACAGCTAAGAATTTCGCCGCGCGCCGCTTCTTTGCGCATCCCGCGATGCAGAGACAGCACTTCATACAGCTGCTTCTCAACGTTGTGCAGCGGGTTGAGCGACACCATCGGTTCCTGGAAAATCATCGCCATCTGGTTGCCGCGCAGGCCGCGCATCTCGCGTTCGCTGGCCTGCAAGATGCTTTGGCCATTGAATAGGATCTCACCTTGCGGATAGGTCACAGGTGGTTGCGGCAGCAGGCGCATAATCGAGAGCGCGGTGACACTTTTGCCTGAACCGGATTCACCGACCAGCGCCAGAGTTTCACCGGCCTCAATCTGCAGAGAGATATCTTCCACCACGCGCCGCTGATTGAAGGCCACGGCGAGATGATTGACGCTTAACAGGCTCATTTCACCCCCCGGCTGGGATCAAAAGCATCACGTACCGCTTCACCGATAAAGATCAACAGCGAGAGGAGCAGCGCGAGGGCGAAGAAGCCGGAAAGTCCCAGCCACGGCGCCTGTAAGTTGTTTTTGCCCTGTAACAGCAGTTCACCCAGCGAAGGAGAACCCACCGGCAGGCCGAAGCCAAGGAAATCCAGTGAGGTCAGGGTGGTAATCGAACCGCATAAAATAAAGGGCAGGAAGGTCAGCGTGGCCACCATGGCGTTCGGCAGCATGTGACGCAGCATAATGCGTCCGTCACTCACGCCGAGCGCGCGCGCCGCACGCACATAATCAAAGTTACGCGTGCGCAGAAACTCGGCCCGCACCACGCTCACCAGGCTCATCCAGCCAAACACCACGGTGACCAGCAATAGCCACCAGAAGCCGGGTTGAATCACACTGGAGAGCAGAATCAATAAAAACAGCGATGGCATACCAGACCACACTTCAATCAGACGCTGGCCAACCAGATCAACGCGACCACCAAAATAACCCTGCACGGCGCCGATCACGATGCCGATCACGCTGGAGAACAGCGTCAGTAAGATACCAAACAGCAGCGAGATGCGTGTACCGTACAGTAAACGCGCCAGTACATCACCACCATTAGCGTCAGTACCCAGCCAGTTCTGCTTCGAGGGCGGAGAAGGGAAGGGCACATCGGTGGCGAAATTAATGGTGCTGTCACTGAAACGAATCGGTGCCCACAGCGCCCATCCCTGCTGATCGATCCGCTGTTTTAGCCACGGGTCCTGGTAATCGGCCGGGGTGGCAAAGTCGCCGCCAAAATCACTCTCGCTGTAATTGAACAACAGCGGCATATACCAGCGTTGCTGATAGTGCACCAGCAGTGGCTTGTCATTGGCCAGTAACTCCGCACCGAGTGAAAGCACAAAAATCACCAGAAAAATCCACAGCGACCAGTAACCACGACGGTTATGGCGAAAGCGTTGCCAGCGCTGCTGGTTGATTAGTGATAAACCCATTAGCGACCCTCAAAATCGATGCGCGGATCGACCAGCGTATAGGTCAGATCGCTGAGAATATTCATCAGCAAGCCAATCAGCGTAAAGATATACAGCGTGCCAAACATCACCGGATAGTCGCGCTGAATAGTGGCATCGTAACCCAGCAAGCCGAGTCCGTTGAGAGAGAACATCACTTCAATCAAGACCGAACTGGTAAAGAACATGCTGATAAAGGTGGCAGGGAAACCGGCGATCACCAGCAGCATGGCGTTGCGAAATACGTGGCCGTACAAAATACGTTTTTCATCCAGCCCTTTGGCGCGTGCGGTGACCACATATTGTTTGCGGATCTCATCGAGGAATGAGTTTTTGGTCAACATAGTGAGCGTGGCAAAACCGCCGATCACCGTGGCCAGAACCGGCAGCGTGATGTGCCAGAGATAGTCGCCAATCTTGCTGTACCACGGCAGCGTATCAAACTGCGGCGAGGTCAGACCGCGTAGCGGGAACCAGTCGAAATAGCTGCCCCCGGCAAACAGCACAATCAGCATGATGCCGAAGAGAAAGGCCGGGATGGAGTATCCAATGATGATAAAGGTACTGCTCCAGATATCGAAAGCGCTGCCGTTGCGCACTGCCTTTTTAATCCCCAACGGAATCGAGACCAGATAAATGATCAACGTACTCCACAAGCCCAGGCTGATGGAAACCGGCAAGCTCTCTTTGATCAGCTGCAGCACCGAGGCGCTGCGGAACAGACTGTCGCCAAAATCAAAACGAATATAGTTCCACAGCATTTCGCCATAGCGCTGCAGCAGCGGTTTATCAAAACCGTAGCGGTGTTTGATCTCGGCGATCACCTCAGGATCAAGGCCACGCGCGCCGCGATATTGGCTGTCGCCCGGATTATCATGCGCCAGCGCACCGCGACCGCCGACATCTCCAGCACTACCCGAAGAAAAACCGGAGCTATGACCAAATTGCGCATTTGCCAGCGCCTGATCCACTGGTCCACCGGGCGCAATCTGCACGATAAAAAAGTTCAGGGTGATGATCGCCCACAGTGTGGGAATAATCAGCAGCAACCTGCGCAGGAAATAGGAACCCAAACCGCTCTCCTCAGCGTCTATCGGCCGGCAATTGTGCGGCTTTGTTCACGTCATACCACCAGTTCTCTAACCCGGTTGCATACGCGGGTTTGATTTCAGGGCGGGAAAATTTATCCCAGTATGCCAGCCTCTGTTCGGCGTTGTACCACATCGGGATCATATAGGCATTCCATAACAGAATACGATCCAGCGCCTGACCCAGCGGTAGCAGCGCTTTTTCATCGCCCTGATGATCGACGATCTCCTGCACGAAATGGTCCACGATGGGATCTTTCACCCGAGGGGTGTTCCAGGAGGAGTCGATGTATTGCGACTGCCAAATGGTACGCAGGCTGGTGGAAGGCGAAGGCATTGCGTAGTAAAGCGAGGGGATCATATCGTAATCGCCTTCGCGCAAACGGCGCAAATACTGCGAGCTATCAATTTGCCGCAACGCTACCTGAATCCCCAGACGCTGCAAGCTATGCTGGAACGGCAGCGCCCAGTCGTTCTGCGTGCCGCTGCGCATCAGCAGTTCAAAGCGGAAGGGCTGACCGGTTTTATCGTTCACCAGCTGCTGATTTTTAATCTGCCAGCCCGCTTCTTTCAGCAGCGTCATGGCTTTTAGCAGATTACCACGATCGAAGCCGCTACCTTCTGAACGCGGCGGTGCGTATTCGTTGTTGAATACTTCAGCAGGCAACTGCGCTTTGTACGGTGCCAGCAGAATGAGCTGGTCGGCTTTCGGGTAGCCTTTGGCCGCATAAGCGGTGTTCTGGAAATAGCTGTCAGTGCGTTTGTAGGCCCCGTAAAACAGCGCTTTGTTCATCCACTCGAAATCAAATGCCAGCGTCAGCGCCTCACGCACACGACGATCGGCGAACAGCGGTTTTTCATTGTTAAAGGCCAGCCAGCGAGTATCGGTAGAGACGGTATTTGGCGTGGTCGATTTCACGATGGCGTGGCTATCAAAGTTGCGCCCACGGTATTGTGTGGCCCACTTCTTCGCCGACCCCTCTTCGCGCAGATCGGAGGCGCCGGCTTTGAAGGCTTCGAAAGCGACGTTGTCGTCAAGATAGTAATCGTAGCGCAGCGTATCAAAGTTAAAACGTCCCCGATTGACCGGCAGATTTGCCGCCCAGTAGTTTTTCACCCGACTGTATTGAATGAACTGACCTGGCTTATAAGACGTGATGCGATAGGGGCCGCTGGAAAGCGGGGGATAGCCGATCGGCTCGTTGAATTTTTTATTCTGCCAGAAGGCTTGCGGCAATACCGGCAGCGTTAACCAGCTCAGGATCATATCCTTGTCCGGTTTCGGCATGTCGATACGCACGGTGAGATTGTTGAGCGCTTTTACTTCAACCCCACGAAACGCCACGCGAAATTGTGGCACCCCTTCGGTCAGAAATTTCTGGAAGGTGAAGGCAACATCTTTGGCGGTGATCGGGCTGCCGTCCTGAAAACGCGCATGCGGATTGATGGACACTTCCATCCAGTGATAATCGCTGGGATAACGGGCGGATTCAGCAATCAAGGGATAGTAGCTGCCAGGCTCATCATCGGAGGTGGTGAACAGCCCGTCATACAGCGTATCGGTGCCGACGCCAGGATTACCGCGTGAAGCAAAGCGATTGAAGTTATCGTAAGTGCCCACCACCGCGATGGTCATCTTGCCGCCTTTAGGCGCAGCGGGATTCGCGTAATCATAATGGGTGAAATTCACCACATACTTCGGTTCGCCCAGCTTGGCAAAGGCATAACTCTCATTGATGGTTTCCGCATGCAGTGGCGCGATGGCGCTACAAACCAACAACGCGGTGACAAGACGCAGCAGCATAAGTGGGGCGCTCTCCTTAAATAATCCGCACTGAATGGTAGCAGTTTCGTGACGATAGCGTGACGTTAACCGAGTGCTGCCTGACGTTGGTAATAACTGATCAGGTTTTCCGGACGCAGCGGGCGGCTGAATAAATATCCCTGCAGATGTGTCACACCACGGTTCACCAGCCACGCTGCCTGATCGCCGGTTTCAACGCCTTCTGCCACGGTTTTGAGATTGAGCTTCTTCGCCAGCAGCAATACCGCGTCCAGTACCGGTGAGGTCACCGTTTCGGTACCAATACTCTGTACAAAACCGCGATCGATTTTGAGGTAATCAAACGGATAGCGTTCAAGATAGATCAATGCGCTGTGGCCAGTGCCGAAGTCATCAATGGCAATTTTAATATCCTGCTCATGCAGCCAGGCAAAAATCTCGCCAGCATTTCTTTCGCCCACCATGGTGCGTTCGGTGATTTCAAAAACATAGTTGAAGTGGTCTTTTGGCATGTCGGCAATCCACTCCTGCACATGCTGACGAAAACTTTCTGATGCGAGATGCAGAGGGGAAAGGTTCAGGCTCATACGCGTGCCGCGCGGCAGTTGCTGGCAGAGGAACTTCGCATCGCGTGCCACCAGCTTAAACAAATGCTGAGTCAAGGGAATAATCAGATTTTGCGCTTCGGCGTTGCTAATAAAGGCATCCGGGGGAATCATTCCCTCGGTGGGATGTGTCCAGCGCAGTAGTGCTTCAACGCCATACGGTTGCCCATCGTGGGCGGTGACCAGGGGCTGATATTCAACATGAAACTGACCACGTTTAATGCCCTGCATAATCTCTTTGCCAGGACGCTGATACAGCGTCAGCAGCAGCCAGCTACCCGCACTCATAAACAGGGCTGAGAGGAGGCCGGTCAGCAGGATCAGATGATAATCGCGTTGCGCCAGCGTCGTACCGTACAGCACGAAGCGCATGCCATTATCTTTAAAACTCATTTCTTTCAAGGCTGGTGGTAAATCGTGGATGTTCACCACCTGATTCTTGCCACTCAGCAGGGCTTTATCGCCAATCACCAACGCCATACCGGTGATTTCGGGATGATAAGAAGCCAGCAGCTGATAAGGCGTCAGGCTGATATTCATGGTGGCGAGAATGCCGGTCTCAGCTGAGCCTGGATTCTTCATCCACAACGCCAGCGCCGGTTTGGTCGGCAAGAGGGGCGTGCCTTCCAGTAAGCGTAAATCGCGATCGCGCTCCAGCTCCGATTGTGGCGAAATATCATTCGCAGGCAGCAGAAAGGCGCCGGTGGCAGATGAACAATAGGCATTACTGTTACGTACCAGCAAAATCGCGCGGATATTGCCGGCAAAGGCGGCACGTGAAGTGAGTTCGCGGCTGACGCTACTGCATTCAAGCTGGGTGTATTGTTGCAATGGATAAAGGGTATCCACCAGGGTCGACATCACCTGTTGTAGATCGTCGCGGCTATGGATCAGCAACTGTTCATGTTGTTGTACGCGTTTTTGCCAGGTGAGCGTCAGCAGTACGATGACAAACAACAGAAAGAACACACCGCCGATGATCGCACTACTCCAGGCGATACGGCGCGAATAGGTTGCATGACGTTTTAACGTCCCCGACAGTGGCATGGAGTGCATTCCCCTTTATGGCGCCATTATTATTATGTAAATCGTGCACTACTGCTCGCTGGTGTCTGGCGTAAAACATTGCATCAGGGCGGGTTTTTTCAGCCGACGAAGACGCAACAATTTGCTGCCAGTAAGCAAACGAGAATATAACGAGGAAGCGCGAAAAGTCTCGTTATATTTCTGATTCTCAATTACTTTTTATCTATCGGATTTGCGTTAAGAAACGGCAGGCGAAAAAAAACGCTGCCTGGGCAGCGTTTTCTGATTCTCTGGCTGAGAGGATCTTCAAAAGGATACGTTAGCTAGGGTTTTTAGCTAAAACCCTACGGGCTTCACGGTAACGCGTTTTCCAGTAACTGTCGTTTAAACTGGAGATCATCACACCACTGCTGGTGGACGCGTGAACGAAGTTATCGTTACCCAGATAGATGCCAACGTGTCGTCCGGTAGAACCGGCACGGAACAGCACTAAATCACCCGGGCGCAGTTTGCCGCGAGAAATCTCTTTGCCCGTATCCTGCTGTTCTGACGTTGAACGGGGTAAATCTAAACCGAACTGCTCGCGAAAGGTGCGCTGAACAAAAGCAGAACAATCAATGCCGCGTTTGGTGTCGCCGCCTAAGCGATAACGAACACCTTTCCAGTCACTGTACTGTTCCATGATGCGGGACTTAACGTCCACATTCTGCACCATTTGTTCAAATTCGTCCTGAGACGCTTGAAGTAAAAAACCATTCTGGTTGTTAACTTCATGATTCTCGTTATTCGCGTTCTGACCGTTATGCGTACTACTACATGCCGATAAGAGTGTTGCTAATGCTACTGCGGGAAGGATCCGCCTGAGGTATCTCAGTATTGGTTGAGACTTGACCATTATACGTGTGTTCCTTTGAAGTCCTTACGACACAATGTCGCCAGCCAGATGACAAAACGGGTTTGAGATTAATAAGAGCTAAGGCTTAAGACAATTCCTTAATTACTAAAATGTGTTAATGAACACATTTTTGTTGCATAAGGCACCGAATTTTATGCTGCACTCTAAGTAATCGCGTTTGAGGTTAACCGATTACAGACCGCGTGGCGAGTGCTTTTATATAAATTTTTATAGCTTTTATTGATGTGAAATCAATCCGTAACACAATGGTTACTTTATCAACGATTGGTAGCGATTTAATAGCCAATAAGGCGGGTTTTCAGGGGCTAATTCCGGCGCTAGGGCTGATTTTGAGAGGCTTCTGGCTGGACAAGCCAGGAAAAAGGCGATTGTTACGCGTTTTGCATCATAATGTTTTCTTTTAATAGAAAAACGTTAGCCTGCTAATAATGTATTTCTGAATTCGATAAGCGCGGATGATCGACTTTTCTGCTTATTGTCATCCGCGCTTAACAATTATGTGCGTGGCTTATATTTCCCCGGCAGGGCGCGATTGAGCCAATTCACCAGTTTGTCACTGAGCGGAGTTAATAAACACCAGCTCAATCCCACCAGAATCACCGACATCGATCCCACGGCAATATCCGTAAACCAGTGCGCACCGGCCATCACGCGCGGCAGAGCGAACACCACCACAATCACCAAACCGACCAGGAAAGCGCGGAAGCCGAAATAACGCCACATAAAGCAGGCGAAAATAATCAACATCATGCCGTGATCGCCAGGGAAGCTATCGCTGGAAGCATCTTTCGCCGGAATCCCGGTCAGTTCACTCACGCGATGCACGTTATCAAAGAACAGCGTTGGGCTGGCGTGTTGCACAGGGATCAAATGACCCAGTTGATTCAGCACCACGGCGGTGAGCAGCATGGTAATGCCAATGGCCAGCATACGGCGGCGGCCTTGCGGCGTTTCACGACGCCAGAACCAGAGATACAGCAGACCCATCGCCAGCAGCGATACCGCGTCAAAACCACGGAAATTGGTGATCGCCACCAGTAAAGCGAAGCCGTGGTGATCCACCATCCGATCGTTGAAGCTATAGAAGATGGCTTTGTCGATACCAAACCAGAAGCCATGGTCCGGCGGCAGGTACCACGAAAAGAACAGCATGATCCCCAGTGCATTGAGCAGCAGGATGGTGATTAAACGAGACGCGCGCATAAAAAATAGACTCAAAAAGAAAAATAACGGGGCAACCTAACGCAGCTAATTTAAACGAATCTTCAACAAGGTTGATTGCAAAACGTTCCAGTCCACAGATTGGTGGTGGATTAACTCGATACGGCTGTCCGGCGGTGTGGTGGGGCGCGTTTCCATAAAGAAGTCATCACCCTGACGATTAATGTTCACCAGACCGTCTGGTGTGCGCAGTACGCCTTTGACGCGATCCACCGGTGCAAGCCGCGCCCACTCTAGCGCCGGGATGGTATCGAACACGGTATCACCATCAAAAATCCAGCCACAGGAAGCATAGCCCTGGCCTTCATTTAATGCACGGCGCCAACGTGCGGAACCCTCAAGTTTCAGTGCTGCCAGTCCTTTTGGACGTGAAGTATGATGATGATGGGCCGCTTCAGGAACCGCACGATCTGTCAACGCGGGCTGGCTGAGCAGGGCGGGGTCGACTTTACCCCAGGCCGACTCGACCAGTTGGCGATCGCCCAGGTTGTCCTGTTGCCATTGCTGCAAACGCTGACGATCTTCCTCGCTCCAGCGATCGCTTTTATTGGCGACGATAATATCGGCAGCGGTGAGCTGATCGCGGAAATTTTCATTCTCGACAACACGCGCATCGGCTAACTGACGGGGATCGAGCAGCGTGATGGTGGCATCAACCTGAATCCAGGGTTGATACACGGCCGCACGCAGCATATCCAGCAGTTGTTTAGGGTGGCCAAGGCCGGTGGGTTCGATAATCAGACGGTCGGGCTTATTTTGCTTGAGCAGCATATTGAGTCCGACTTGCAGCGGCAGGCCGTTCACACAACACATGCAACCGCCAGGAATTTCCTTCAGCGTGGCACCACGATCGGCGAGCAGTGCGCCGTCAATACCCACTTCGCCAAACTCGTTAACCAGAATCGCCCAATTTTCATTGGCGGGTTTGTGGGCTAACAGATGCAGCAGGGTGGTGGTTTTACCGCTGCCGAGAAATCCGGTGATTACATTAACGCGCGTCATTACAGGCTCCATTTTCAGGCGCGCGGACAACATACCCGGCGCGCACGACGTTGTTATACTATAACAACCTTCAGCGGCCGGATAAAATCGTGCGGTTAGTCCGCGCGACTCATATAGCGGCGTTCAGCCACGTGAATACGGATGCGATCGCCATTGCTCAGGTATTCCGGTACCTGGATCGACAAGCCGGTGCTCATGCCCGCGGGTTTGGTGCGTGCGCTGGCGGAAGCGCCTTTAATGCCTGGTGAAGTATCGACAATTTCCATGTCCACGGTCTGTGGCAGTTCCAGCGCCAGCACCTGACCTTCCATCGTTAACACCTGGATGCCAGGAATGCCGCCTTCAGGGATGAACAGCAGTTCTTCTTCAATCTGATCTTTCTTGAAGCTATAGGGCGTGTAATCTTCATCATCCATAAACACGTACTCGTCACCGTCTATATAAGAGAAGGTCACGGCGCGACGGCTAAGCTGAATGGCATCGATAATATCGTCACCCTTGAAGCGCTCTTCCACTTTCAGGCCAGTACGCACATCGGTAAAACGCATTTTGTAGAGGGTGGCAGCACCGCGTGCGCTTGGGCTCTGGACATCAATGTCCTTTACCAGCAACAGTTTGCCGTTCCAGGTAACAGCCATTCCTTTTTTGATTTCATTTGCCTTTGGCATGGGGATAACTCGCTGTGAAAAGGTTAATGCGCGCCACGTTACTCGCGCGGTGAAAAACAGGCAAGGGAGGCAGTGTAAAATTGTTGCCCGCGCATGGCATTCCCGTCATCAGCCTGCTATTGTCGCGACGAAATCCTCAGGAGCGCATGATGTATTGTCGTGACCAGTGCGGTGCCTGTTGCACAGCCCCCTCAATCTCTTCCCCGATTCCCGGCATGCCCCAGGGCAAACCGGCCAATACCCGCTGCGTTCAGCTGGATGACCATCAGCGCTGCAAAATTTTTGGTTCTCCGCTGCGTCCCGCAGTCTGTGCGGGTTTACAGCCCAGCGCAGAGATGTGCGGTAGCAGTCGCGAAGCCGCGATGACCTTCCTGTTACAACTCGAAGCAGATACCGCGCCTTAAATTGCTGACGCGGTGCTGAAGAATTTGCCTTATGTGACCTATGCGTTACAGCAATGACGTCAGCCGTACAGGCCTGAAAAATCTTAAATCCGATCTGAAGTGTGCGGAACATCAAAAATCTGCTACGCCGATCGCGCATTTTCTTGCCTGCTTTCTCATGCTGTACCATATTCCCTGAAACGTTTCAGCGTTGTCTTCTCGGTAAGCCACGAGAAGTACAGCGTAATTTTTCGCCATTAAGCTGAAACGATTCAATTTCAGCAAGCGAGGAGAAATATGTTCCAGCTCGACGTTCAGGCCATCCATACCGGTGCCAGTGCACAAAATAAAGAAGAGGCTATCCGTCAGGTTGCCGCTGCGTTAACCGCAGCCGGTAATGTGTCGGAAGGCTACGTTAACGGCATGCTGGCGCGCGAACAGCAGACCACCACTTTCCTGGGTAATGGTATTGCCATTCCGCATGGCACCACCGATACGCGCGATATGGTGCTGAAGACCGGCGTACAGGTTTATCAGTTCCCGCAGGGCGTGGAGTGGGGTGACGGGCAAACGGCTTATGTCGCCATCGGTATCGCGGCAAAATCAGATGAACATCTTGCGCTGCTGCGCCAGCTGACTCACGTATTGAGCGATGACAGTATCGCAGAGCAGTTGAAAACCGCCTCAGCCGAAGATCTCCGTGCCATCCTGATGGGTGAAAAGCAGGCGGCTGAGTTCAAATTCGATACCTCGCTGATTGCGGTTGACGTTGCAGCCAGTGATCTCATCACCTTGCAGGCGCTGAACGCTGGACGTTTACAGGCAGCAGGAGCTGTTGAAGCGGCGTTTGTGGCGGATGCGGTTTCGCGTACGCCGCTGAGCCTCGGACAGGGCATCTGGCTGAGTGACAGCGCCAATGGCAACCTTGGTAGCGCCATTGCAGTCAGCCGTACCGCCACGCCATTCGTGCATCAGGGCGAAAATGTGGCGCTGCTGTTGACCGTGGCCGCCACTGACGATCGTCCGCTGGAAGTGCTGGGTTATCTGAGCAATCTGCTGCTGAGCAACAAAGCTGAACGTCTGCTGAAAGCCGACGCGGCAGGCATCCTCGCGCTGCTGACCAGTGAAGTGGACGAAAGCGCGGATCAACTGGTGGCTGAATTTACTATCCGCAACGAGCACGGACTGCACGCACGTCCGGGTACTGCGCTGGTTACGGTCATTAAACAGTTCAACAGTGACATCACCGTCACCAACCTTGACGGCAGCGGCAAACCGGCCAACGGACGCAGCCTGATGAAAGTTGTCGCGCTGGGTGTGAAAAAAGGCCATCGCCTGCGCTTTACCGCCAGCGGTGAAGATGCACAGCAGGCGCTGAATGCCATCGAAGAGGCCATCAATTCTGGCCTGGGCGAGGGGGTCGCATGAGCCGCCGCGTTGCCACAATCACATTGAATCCCGCTTACGATCTGGTGGGCTATACGCCAGAAATCGAACGTGGCGAAGTTAACCTGGTGAAAACCACCGGTCTGCACGCGGCGGGTAAAGGCATCAACGTTGCCAAAGTGCTGAAAGACCTGGGTATCGACGTCACCGTCGGTGGATTCCTCGGCAAAGAGAACCAGGATGGCTTCCAGCAGCTGTTCAGCGAGCTGGGTATCGCCAACCGTTTTCAGGTGGTGCAGGGCCGTACCCGCATCAACGTCAAGCTGACGGAGAAAGACGGTGAAGTCACCGACCTGAATTTCTCTGGCTTTAACGTCACCGCGCAGGACTGGGATCGCTTCACTGCCGATTCACTGACCTGGCTGGGACAATTCGACATGGTGTGCGTCAGCGGCAGCCTGCCAGCAGGCGTGGCGCCCGAAGCGTTCACCAAATGGATGAGCGATCTGCGCACCCTGTGTCCGTGCATTATTTTCGACAGCAGTCGTGAAGCGCTGGTGGCGGGGCTGAAAGCTGCGCCGTGGCTGGTGAAGCCGAACCGTCGTGAACTGGAAATCTGGGCCGACCGCAAACTGCCAACCTTGCAGGATGTGATCGAAGCCGCGCATGAACTGCGTGAGCAGGGCATTGCCCATGTGGTGATTTCCCTTGGTGCGGAAGGCGCACTGTGGGTCAACGCCTCTGGCGAATGGATTGCCAAACCACCAGCCTGTGAAGTGGTCAGCACCGTAGGCGCGGGAGATTCAATGGTCGGCGGCCTGATTTACGGGCTGCTGATGCGTGAATCCAGCGAGCATACCTTGCGTCTGGCTACCGCAGTGGCTGCCATGGCGGTGAGCCAGAGCAACGTTGGTGTGACCGATCGTACCCAGTTGGCCGCGATGATGGCGCGCGTCGACTTACAACCCGTTAACTAACAGCAGGAGAGCGATAATGAAAACGCTGCTGATAAAAGATTCTTCACTGGGACTGGCATCAGGACATCTGGCTTTAGAACGTCTGCGCGCAACCGCAGCACAGGCTGGCCTGACGCTGACTGACAACGCGGCCGATGCTGAACTGGTATTGGTTGCTGGCCATGCTGTGCCGAACGATGCACAACTGGCAGGCAAATCCGTGGCGCTGGTCGATGTGCAGCAGGCGCTGCGCGATCCGCTGGCGGCCATTAATCAGGCTAAAGCCAGTGCCAAGGTCTGGCAGGCCGCTGCGGCGGTTACTGCTCCAGCTGCCGCTCAGAGCACCGGTCAGAAACGCATTGTTGCGGTCACAGCTTGCCCAACCGGCGTAGCGCACACATTTATGGCGGCTGAGGCGATTCAGGCAGAAGCGACCAAGCGTGGCTGGTGGGTGAAAGTGGAAACCCGCGGTTCCGTGGGTGCAGGCAATGCCATTACCCCTGAAGAGGTGGCGGCGGCCGATCTGGTGATCGTGGCGGCGGATATCGATGTGGACCTGGCGAAGTTCGCTGGCAAGCCGATGTACCGCACCTCAACCAGCCTTGCGCTGAAGAAAACCGCGCAGGAACTGGATAAAGCGCAAGTTGAAGCCAAAACCTATCAACCGAGCGGCAACGCGTCTGCCAGCACGCAAAGCGACAGCAAAGAGAAAGCCGGTGCTTATCGTCACCTGCTGACCGGCGTGTCCTACATGCTGCCGATGGTTGTAGCGGGTGGTTTGAGCATCGCGCTCTCCTTTGCCTTTGGTATCACCGCATTTAAAGAGCAGGGCACCTTAGCGGCTGCGCTGATGCAGATTGGTGGCGGCAGTGCCTTCGCGCTGATGGTGCCGGTGCTTGCAGGCTTTATTGCTTTCTCGATTGCCGACCGTCCGGGTCTGACTCCGGGTCTGATTGGCGGTATGATCGCCACCAGCATTAACGCCGGTTTTCTTGGCGGTATCATCGCTGGCTTCATTGCCGGTTACGCCGCGAAGATGCTGAGCAGCAAAGTTAAACTGCCGCAAAGTATGGAAGCGTTAAAACCGATCCTGATCATTCCGCTGGTAGCGAGTTTGATTACCGGCCTGCTGATGATTTACGTGGTGGGTAAACCTGTTGCGGGCATCATGAGCGGTCTGACGCACTGGCTGGCGAACATGGGCACCGCCAATGCGGTACTGCTGGGGGCGATCCTCGGTGGCATGATGTGTACCGACATGGGTGGTCCGGTGAACAAAGTGGCGTACGCCTTTGGTGTCGGCCTGCTGAGTTCGCAAACCTATGCGCCGATGGCCGCGATCATGGCCGCCGGTATGGTGCCACCGTTAGCGATGGGTCTGGCGACGATTGTTGCACGTCGTAAGTTCAACAAAGGTCAGCAGGAAGGTGGCAAAGCGGCACTGGTGCTCGGTTTGTGCTTCATCTCTGAAGGTGCGATTCCGTTTGCGGCGCGTGACCCTATGCGTGTACTGCCTTGCTGCATCGTCGGCGGTGCAATCACTGGCGCGGTATCCATGTTGGTTGGCGCGAAACTGATGGCACCTCACGGTGGTCTGTTTGTACTGCTGATTCCAGGTGCAATCACCCCGGTGCTGGGTTACCTGATGTCGATTGTGATTGGTACCGCAGTGGCTGGCCTCGGTTACGCGATTCTGAAACGTCCGGAAGAAGAGCTGGCGAAAGCCGCGTAATTTTCACGGGATAAGAAAAAGGGAGCTGCGGCTCCCTTTTTGCTGTCTGTTTTACGCCTGTTGTTCCGACTTCAGCCACGCAATCTCATCTTTCCAGATATCCGGATTGATGGTTTCCAGAATCATTGGGATGCCATCAAAGCGCTTATCCTTCATCAGCCAGCTAAACACCGTCTTGCCAATGTTGCCTTCACCTAAGCTGTGGTGGCGATCCACGCGGCTGCCGAGCGTGCTTTTGGCGTCATTCAGGTGCATGCCGCGCAGGAACTGGAAACCAACGATGCGTTCAAATTCCGCAAAGGTCTCCACGCAGGCTTCTTCTGTCCGCAGATCGTAGCCGCCAGCAAATGCATGGCAGGTATCGATACACACCCCAACGCGAGATTTATCTTCGACGTGCTCAATAATGGTGGCGAGGTGTTCGAAACGGAAGCCAAGATTGCTGCCCTGACCGGCGGTATTCTCAATCACTGCCACCACGTTCTGGGTCTTATCCAGCGCGATATTGATCGATTCGGCGATGCGCTTCAGGCACGCCTCTTCTTCAATCTGCTTCAAATGGCTGCCAGGGTGGAAATTCAGCAATGTCAGCCCCAATTGCTCGGCGCGCTGCATCTCATCCAGAAACGCCTCTCGGGATTTCTCCAGCGCATCCATCACCGGATGGCCAAGGTTAATCAGGTAGCTGTCATGCGGCAAAATCTGCGCGGAAGTGAAGTTGTATTTCTCACAGGCGGTTTTGAAGGCATCAATCACTTCACCTGAAAGCGGGGCGGCTTTCCACTGGCGCTGATTTTTGGTGAACAGCGCAAAGGCTGTGGCTTCGAGTTCGTGGGCACGGATAACTGCCTGGTCTACGCCGCCTGATGCACTGACGTGTGCGCCGATATATTTCATGCCGCTCTCCTGATTGGGCGATTGCTGCTGCAAAGCGCACATCATAGCGGATGCGCTACGCCCATGAAATGTCGCATTGCCTGCGGGGAGAAAAACGGCACGGGTAGACACTTATCCAATATGAGAAGACACCTACTAAAGTTAGCAGGTGCACTTTTTTTCTGGTTAACTATAGTTTAACAAATTAGAAACTTTTAACTATAACCATGAAAACAGCTTATAGAAGTACTTTGGATACCGCTTTACAGCATGAAAAATTCAACGTAATCCATAAATTAACTTTAGGTAAAACCGACTCAGTCACCCTTTTTTATAATGGAAACGGCGCAGTCGGATTCACGCTTGCTGTGCCTGATACCGACAACTCGCTGGTCCATTTTTATCGCTATGGGGTGAATAAAGGCGACCCGAAAAAATTGTATCGCTCGGAATGCCTCTATTCCCGCCGCGAAAACTTTGGCTATCAGGACTGGCTGATTCGCACCATCACCGATGAGTTCACGGCCTGTGACACAGAACTGGAAGAACTGATCGGTATGAAAGCCTGACACACACTCTGCCGCCAATCTCCTGGCGGCTGCTTGCATGCGCCTAAACCTGACTGGTTTAAAAGTTAAATTGGTAATATATTGTCCATTGACCAGTATAACTAATAAGGAAGAGTCGGGATGTTTATGCGCTTGCGCCGCTGGGCACGCTTAATTAAACGCGATGTGCTCACGCTGTGGTTTGCCTGCCGCGATCCGCGTACCCCCTGGTGGTTTAAGCTGCTGGCATTTGGCATTGTCGCCTATGCACTCAGCCCCATCGATCTCATTCCTGATTTCATTCCCATTATCGGCTTACTCGACGATGCCATCATCGTCCCGCTGGGTGTGATCATCCTGCTACGTTTGCTCCCGCGTGAAATTCGCATCAGCAGCGCAGAACGCGCTGATGTACAGCGGGCACGCGGCAAAAAGATCGTCAGCTGGGCAGGATTCTTCCTGACGGTGATCGTCTGGTTAGCGGTGGTGGCTTATCTTGTGAAGCGTTACGCAATGTGAGGAGGGCGCATGCATATTACGCTGCGTCAGATTGAAGTCTTTACCGAAGTGCTGAAAAGCGGATCTACCACGCAGGCCTCGCAGGTGCTGGCACTGTCACAATCAGCGGTGAGTGCCGCGCTGGCCGATCTGGAAAACCAACTCGGAGTACAACTGTTCGATCGCGTCGGCAAACGACTGGCCCTGAACGAGCATGGTCGTTTGCTCTATCCACGCGCAGTCGGATTGCTGGAACAGGCCGGCGAGATCGAACAGCTGTTTAAAGAGGATAATGGCGCCATTCGTCTGTTTGCCAGTAGCACCATCGGCAACTATCTGCTGCCAGGGATGATCGCCGCCTATCGTCGTGACTTCCCCACGCTGCCGCTCGAACTGAGCGTCGGCAACAGCCAGGATGCGATTAACGCAGTAGCGGATTTCCGTGTGGATATCGGCCTGATTGAAGGGCCGTGCCACGAGCCGGATATCGTCAGTGAAGCATGGCTGGAAGATGAACTGGTGGTGTTTGCCGCTCCTGATGCCGACATCCTGCAACAGCCGATCACGCTGGCATCACTGGCGGCCGCGCCCTGGATCCTGCGTGAGCGCGGTTCGGGCACGCGTGAAATTGTTGATTACCTGCTGTTGTCTCACCTGCCGCAGTTTCAACTCGGCATGGAGCTGGGCAATTCTGAGGCAATCAAACATGCGGTGCGTCACGGCATGGGCATCAGCTGTTTATCGCGCCGGGTGATCAGCGATCTGCTGGAGGCGGGCACGCTGGTGGAAGTGGCTGTGCCGTTACCACGTCTGACGCGCACGCTGTATCGCATTCATCATCGGCAGAAGCATTTGTCGAAAGCGCTAAGCCGATTTCTCTCCTATTGCCGCGAGTAATCGCGGCTGTCATGAAGTAAACGGCTAATAATTTCGCGCCGATTATGAAGGTAACTAATAACCCGACGTGAATGCTATACAGCCTGGGGTTAGCTGCTACAATCGCGCCTTATTTTTATCCAGCATAGCGTTTACACATGCATAATGACTCAAAAACAACACAACAACCTGGGCTGCGCCGTGAATTAAAAGCGCGCCATCTCACCATGATCGCCATCGGCGGTTCCATTGGCACCGGCCTGTTTGTCGCCTCGGGTGCCACCATTTCTCAGGCAGGTCCCGGTGGCGCATTACTCTCTTACGCGCTGATTGGCCTGATGGTTTACTTCCTGATGACCAGCCTTGGCGAACTGGCGGCGTTTATGCCGGTTTCTGGCTCCTTCGCCACCTACGGCTCTAAATACGTTGAAGAAGGCTTCGGCTTCGCGCTCGGCTGGAACTACTGGTACAACTGGGCGGTCACCATCGCCGTTGATCTCGTCGCCTCGCAACTGGTGATGAACTACTGGTTCCCGGATACGCCGGGCTGGATCTGGAGCGCGCTGTTCCTTGGTCTGATGTTCCTGCTTAACTACATTTCCGTCAAAGGCTTCGGCGAAGCGGAATACTGGTTCTCGCTGATCAAAGTCGCCACCGTCATCATCTTTATCGTTGTGGGTGTGCTGATGATCGTCGGCATTATGCGCGGTGCAGAAAACGCCGGCTGGCATAACTGGACCGTGGGCGACGCACCTTTTGCCGGCGGTTTTGCCGCGATGATTGGCGTGGCGATGATTGTCGGCTTCTCGTTCCAGGGTACAGAGTTGATCGGCATCGCAGCCGGTGAATCACAGGATCCCGCGAAAAATATTCCACGCGCCGTGCGTCAGGTGTTCTGGCGTATCCTGCTGTTCTATATCTTTGCGATTCTGATTATCAGCCTGATTTTGCCGTACACCGATCCGAAACTGCTGCATAACGATGTCACTGATATCGCCATCAGCCCGTTCACGCTGGTGTTCCAGAATGCCGGATTATTGTCGGCAGCGGCGGTAATGAACGCGGTGATCCTGACGGCGGTGCTGTCAGCGGGTAACTCAGGCATGTACGCTTCAACGCGCATGCTGTTCAACCTGGCGCAGGAAGGCAAAGCCCCACGTATTTTTGCCAAACTGTCGAAAGGCGGTGTGCCGCGTAATGCCCTGATTGCCACCACCGTGGTGGCGGGTTTGTGCTTCCTGAGCTCGAAGTTCGGCAACCAGGAAGTCTATCTGTGGTTGCTGAATACCTCAGGCATGACCGGCTTTATCGCCTGGCTGGGTATTGCGATTAGCCACTATCGCTTCCGTCGCGGCTACGTGGCGCAAGGGCATGATTTAGCGGCTCTGCCATACCGTTCCGGCTTCTTCCCGCTCGGTCCGATTTTCGCCTTCGTGCTGTGCCTGATTATTACACTGGGTCAGAACTACCAGGCGTTTCTGGCGGATCGTATTGACTGGTATGGCGTGGCGGCGACCTACATCGGCATTCCGCTGTTCCTGCTGATTTGGCTCGGTTACAAGCTGGCACGCGGCTCGCGCTTCGTGAAGTACAGCGAAATGGAATTCCCGACGTTTAAAGAGTAATGCGTTAAACGTGGGTGACATAACGCCGCTACCTTTGGCTAGCGGCGTTTTTTTTTGGCAAAGATGAACCGTGTTACAACGTTTTGGGCTTTGTCATACAGATATAATTGATAATTATTATCACCTGCACTATTGTGGCTGCCGTTATGATTTCGATAAGAAACAGGTAGAACAATGCAGACCACGGATTCCGCGCTGCTGGCGGAAAATAACCGCGAAGCCGATACCATGACGCGTTATCGTCAGGTATTACGTCAGCGCCTGATGCTGATTGGCGTACTGGTGCTGGCAATACTGGCGTCAGTGATTCTTGATTTCACTCTCGGCCCGGCGGGGCTCTCCCTTGATACCCTGTGGCAAACGCTCACCCATCCTGATGCAGTGGATGCGGGCACGCGCGTGATCGTCTGGGATATCCGATTACCTTATGCGTTGATGGCTGTCGTCGTCGGCTTTTCGCTGGGTCTGGCGGGTGCTGAGATGCAAACTATCCTCAATAACCCACTGGCGAGTCCGTTTACGCTCGGCGTCTCTTCAGCGGCAGCCTTTGGCGCGGCGCTGGCCATTATTCTCGGCATCGGTATTCCCGGTGTGCCAGACCAGTGGTTTATCTCGGCGAACGCCTTTGTGTTTGCGCTGTTTGCCGCACTGATGCTGGATGGCGTGACGCGCTGGACCAAAGTGTCAACGTCGGGCGTGGTGCTGTTTGGCATCGCGCTGGTGTTCACCTTCAACGCGCTGGTCTCGATGATGCAGTTTATCGCCAGTGAAGATACCTTGCAGGGCCTGGTGTTCTGGACCATGGGCAGCCTGGCGCGTGCTTCGTGGGAAAAACTCGGTGTGCTCACGGCGGCTTTCGCCATCCTGATCCCGTTCTCGATGCTCAGCAGCTGGAAACTGACCGCGCTGCGCCTGGGTGAAGATCGTGCCGTGAGTTTCGGCATTGATGTGCGCCGCTTGCGCCTCGCCACGCTACTGCGCATCAGTATTCTCTCCGCGCTGGCGGTGGCTTTTGTCGGGCCGATTGGCTTTATTGGCCTGGTGGCACCGCACATCGCTCGTATGATGTTTGGTGAAGATCATCGCTACTATCTGCCGGCCAGTGCGTTGGTCGGTGCACTGGTGCTGTCACTGGCCTCGGTAGCGTCGAAGAACCTGATTCCAGGCGTGATCATTCCGGTGGGTATCGTCACTTCACTGGTTGGCGTGCCATTCTTCCTGAGTATTATTCTGCGTCATCGGGGGACGGTGTAATGGAACAGGGATTAGGTCTCAGCCATTTCTACGCCGGTTATCCGAAGCGTAAAGTCATTGAAGATCTCAACGTGCCGATGCTGCCACGCGGCAAAATCACCGTACTACTTGGACCTAACGGCTGCGGTAAGTCTACCTTGCTGCGCGCGCTGGCGGGCCTGAGCAAAGGGCAGGGCGAACTGTGGTTGAATGGCGAAGAGCTGATGTCACAGCCGTTTGCCCGTCGTGCCCAGCGCGTGGTGTATCTGCCGCAAAGTTTGCCGGCAGGCGTGCATCTGCATGTGCTGGAGTCAATCATCGTGGCGCAACGTGCGTCCGGTGGCTTACACAGCGCATCAAGTGAAGCCGAGATTATGCATCTGCTGGAACAGCTGGGCATTGCCCACTTAGCGATGCGTTATCTGGACCAGTTATCAGGTGGGCAGAAACAGCTGGTGGGTCTGGCGCAATCGCTGATTCGCCGTCCGGAACTGCTGCTGCTGGATGAACCGCTGAGTGCGCTCGATCTCAATTACCAGTTCCACGTAATGGATTTAGTACGTCGCGAAACCCGCCTGCGCAATATCGTCACGGTAGTGGTGGTGCATGATATCAACATTGCACTGCGTCATGCCGATCATGCGTTGATGCTGAAAGAGGGCACCTTGCTGGCTGACGGCGAGCCGTCACAGGTAATCACGCCGGACACGCTGGCGCAGGTGTATGGCGTACGCGGGCGTATTGAACACTGCTCGCAGGGCATGCCGCAGGTGATGATCGATGGGCTGGTGGCGGAATCGCTGGCTTAAACCTCGCAAAAGACGCTTAAGCTCAACATCAAGAGAAGCTGAGGATGAATGTTGGTGCGGCTTTTAGCCAATCACAGTCAGCCATAGCCAAAAAAGGGCGCAACTGGTGCGCCCTTACTGTCTCCACATCAACTGACGTGAACTACACCAACAGATGCTTCGCGTGGAACCGCAGATGGTCCTCGACAAAGCTGGCGATAAAGAAGTAGCTGTGGTCATAGCCCGGCTGCACGCGCAGCTCCAGCGGAAAACCTTGCTCACGCGCTACCGCTTCGAGGCGATCCGGACGCAGCTGATCGGCGAGGAACTGATCGCTATCACCCTGATCGATCAGAATCGGTAAGCGCTGTTCCACTTCACGCATCAGCAGGCAACTGTCCCACTCGCGCCAGGTCTGGCGATCTTCACCCAGATAGGCGGTGAAGGCTTTTTGTCCCCACGGCACTTCGGTTGGATTGACGATTGGAGCGAACGCGGATGCCGAAGCAAAACGTCCACCCTGACGCAACGCCAATACCAGCGCGCCATGGCCGCCCATCGAATGACCCATTACCGACTGACGATCGCTCACTTTGAAGTTGTCCGCCACCAGGGCCGGCAACTCCTCACTGAGATAATCGAACATACGATAGTGCGCCGCCCAGGGCTGCTGCGTGGCGTTGAGGTAAAAACCTGCGCCCTGACCGAGATCGTAACCGCTGTCGTTGGCCACTTCGTCACCGCGTGGGCTGGTGTCCGGCATAATCAGCACCAGGCCCAGCTCAGCGGCAACACGCTGCGCACCGGCTTTGGTGGTGAAGTTTTCGTCGGTACAGGTCAGTCCGGCGAGAAACCATACCACCGGTGGCGGCGTGTCATCCTGCGGTGGCGGCAAGAAAATGCTGAAGGTCATCGGGCAGTTCAGCACCGCCGACTGATGACGCCAGCGCTGCTGCCAGCCGCCGAAGATACGATGTTCTTCCAGCAGTTCCAGAGTGGATGCCATAACGCCTCCTTTTTACTTGTTAAAATGCACAACCGAACGAATGGATTTCCCTTCGTGCATCAGATCAAAGGCTTCGTTAATCTCTTCCAGCGGCATGGTGTGCGTGATGAAATCGTTCAGCGCGAACTTACCGTCCAGATAATCCTGCACGATGCCCGGCAGCTGGGTACGGCCTTTCACGCCACCAAACGCCGAACCGCGCCATACGCGACCGGTCACTAACTGGAACGGACGCGTGGAAATCTCTTTACCGGCACCGGCTACGCCGATAATCACTGACTCGCCCCAGCCTTTGTGGCAGCACTCCAGCGCGGAACGCATCACGTTCACGTTACCGATGCACTCAAAGGAGAAGTCCACGCCGCCGTCGGTCAGTTCAACGATCACATCCTGAATCGGCTTATCGTAATCTTTCGGGTTGATCAGATCGGTGGCACCCAGTTTGCGCGCCAGATCGAATTTGCTGGTGTTGAGGTCGATACCGATGATGCGACCGGCCTTCGCCATTTTCGCGCCGATGATCGCCGACAAACCAATGCCGCCGAGGCCGAAAATCGCCACGGTATCGCCTTCTTTCACTTTGGCGGTATTCATCACGGCGCCCATGCCGGTGGTCACGCCGCAGCCCAGCAGGCACACTTCTTCCAGTGGCGCTTCTTTGCTGATCACCGCCAGTGAAATTTCCGGCACCACGGTGTACTCAGAGAACGTTGAAGTCCCCATGTAGTGGAAAATTGGCTTGCCGTCTTTGAAGAAACGGGTGGTGCCATCTGGCATCAAACCTTTACCCTGGGTGGAGCGGATCGCCTGGCACAGGTTAGTTTTGCCTGACAGACAGAACTTACATTTGCCGCACTCTGGGGTGTAAAGCGGGATCACGTGATCGCCGACCGCCACGCTGGTGACGCCTTCGCCCACCGCTTCCACCACGCCGCCGCCTTCGTGACCGAGGATCGCCGGGAACACGCCTTCCGGATCTTTACCGGACAGGGTGTAAGCATCGGTGTGGCACACCCCGGTGGCGACGATGCGCACTAACACTTCACCTTTCTGCGGTGGCATCAGATCCACTTCTTCAATTTTCAGCGGTTCGCCCGCTGCCCAGGCAACGGCAGCGCGGGTTTTAATCATGTTCATGCAATCCCTCTTCTTCAGATGTCGTGATTTACTTAAAATTAAAAACTCACTCAGCGGTTTGCAGCGGATGCAGCAACTCATCGTTAAGTGGGCGGTCGTCAAACATTTCAATAATCAAATACTTCAGCGCTTCCACGTTGGGCGTGAAGGCATCGCGGCGCCACATCAGCCAGGTGGCGGTATCGCGGTACGCAGGCGGCAGTGCATGCTCCTGCACGCGCGCGCGGCCGGGCATCTGCGTCAGGACCGACGCCGGAATCATTGCCACGCCCGCACCGCCTGCCACACACGCCACCATCGCGTGGTAAGACTGAATCTCCATCACGCTTTTCGGTGAGGTCTGGCTTTCGCGATACCAGGACTCCAGTTTGGTGCGATACGAACAGCTGTTACCAAAGGCAAACAGCGTGTCATGCTGCGTGTCGCGGGCGCTGGTAATCGGGTCGTGATCGAGACTGGTGATCAGCACCATCTCCTCGCGAAAGGCGATGCAGCCGTTGAGATCATCATGGGTGGCTGGGCCATCCACCAGCGCGGCCGCCAGCGTACCGGCGCGCACTTTATCGATGATATCGCCCGAGGTGCCCGTCACCAGCGATAGCGCCACATTGGGAAATCGTTGATGATAAGCCGCCAGCAGACCAGGAAGACGGGTCGCGGCGGTGCTCTCCATCGAACCAAAAGCAAAGTTCCCGCCCGGTTCTCCGGCACGGGCCATATTCAGCGCCTCATCGCTCAGGCTAAGGATGCGCTGAGCATAATTCAGGAAATTGTGGCCCATTGGCGACAATCGAATACGCTGCTTCTCACGGATAAACAGGTCGACGCCAATCTCTTCTTCCAACTGGCGCAGACGAGTGGTGAGATTAGAGGGCACGCGATGCAATAGCTCCGCGGCGCGCGCCAGCGAACCGGTTTCAGCCACAGAACAGAACATGCGGAGTTGTACTAAATCCATATTCTCTTTCCGTAAACAACTTGGTTAATATTATTCACTTTTCGTGAGTGTAATCGTCATGCATGCTAATAACAAGTGCTAAAAGAATCTGAACGGGAGTGGGAATGGCGTTTCGTGTCGCGCTGAGCGCGTTTTTAAGTTTAGTGGTTGCGATGGGGATTGGGCGATTTGCTTTCACCCCGCAGGTGCCACTGATGATTCAGGACCATCAGTTAACGCTGACCAGCGCCAGTCTGGTGGCGGCGCTCAACTATCTCGGTTATCTGTGTGGCTCCTTTGATGCCATGCGTGCGCACAAGCGTGTCGAATGGCGTCTGCAGGCTGGCGTGTGGGGCGCAGTGATCCTGACGTTGCTGTCTGCCTGCGTCAGCGGGCCGTGGCTGCACGGTTTGATCCGCTTCGTGATTGGTGGCGCCAGCGGTTGGGCCATGGTGCTGATCGCTGCGTGGAGCAATGAGCAACTACTGCATCATGGACGGCCGGGCTTGTCGGCGGCGGTGTTTGCCGGACCCGGCACCGGGATTTTCATCAGCGGAATGCTGGCGGTGGCGCTGCATGCCAGCGGTGCCAGCGCGGCACTGGGCTGGGCGGCTTATGGTTTGCTGGCGTTGCTGTTCATTGCCGCCATTGCGCGTTTTTTACCGCGCACGGGACAGTTACATCGTCCCGATCAGGCGCCTGCGCCGCTGGTGCTCAACGGTAATCTAAAACGCCTGGTGCTGAGCTACAGCCTCGCCGGTTTTGGTTACATTCTCCCTGCGACCTTCTTGTCGCAGATGACCGCCGCGCGTTTCCCGGACAGTGCGCTGGCGCAGTTTGTCTGGCCGGTGTTTGGCGGCGCAGCGGTGATCGGCATTGTGCTCGGCATTTTGACGCGGCGCTGGGGCAGCAGCCATCTGCGGCTGGCAGTGGTGCTCTGGGCGCAGGCTTTGGGCGTGATCTCGGCAATTGTCCTGCCAGGGCTGGATGGGCTGTTGATTAGCGCGCTGTTAGTCGGCGGCGGATTCTTATGCGTGGTGCAACTGACGCTGCAATACGGTCGTGAGCTGGCGCCGCATCACGCGCGCTATCTGGCCGGTCTGCTGACCACCGGCTACGCAGTCGGTCAGTTGGGCGGGCCGTTGCTGTCATGGATCTCCAGTTTGCTGTGGCACCGCCTCGATCCTGCCTTGTGGGTAGCGGGTGTCGCACTGATTCTGGCGGGCTTACTGGTGTTACGCCGTTCGGCACCATGAAAAGCTTTCATCTCCGATTGGATTGATTGCTGGATTACGCGCGCGTTGTGTTTCACAATACGCGCTCAGAATTTCCCCCGCAGGCGACGATCTGCGGGCGCATCACCTGCCGGAGAAAGAGTACGATGAGCACCTTAAGTCAGGAAGCCGCCCTGGTTCACGAAGCGCTGCTGGCGCGTGGCCTGGAAACGCCGTTACGCGCCCCGGTGCGCGAGATGGATGACGAAACCCGCAAGCGTGAAATCGCCGGTCATATGACCCAAATCATGCAGCTGCTGAATCTGGATCTGGAAGATGACAGCCTGATGGAGACGCCACATCGCATCGCCAAGATGTACGTGGACGAGATCTTCTCAGGCCTCGATTACGCCAACTTCCCGAAAATCACCGTCATCGAAAACAAGATGAAGGTGGATGAGATGGTCACCGTGCGTGATATCACCCTGACCAGCACCTGTGAGCACCACTTCGTGATTATCGACGGTAAAGCCACCGTCGCTTATATCCCGAAAGAGAAGGTGATTGGTCTGTCGAAGATCAACCGCATCGTGCAGTTCTTTGCCCAGCGTCCACAGGTGCAAGAGCGCTTAACCCAGCAAGTGCTGGTGGCGCTGCAAACTTTGCTTGGCACCAACAACGTGGCGGTGTCGATTGATGCGGTGCATTACTGCGTGAAAGCGCGTGGCGTGAAAGATGCCACCAGCGCCACCACCACCACATCACTGGGTGGCCTGTTCAAGTCCAGCCAGAATACGCGCCAGGAGTTCTTACGCGCGGTGCGTCACAGCTAATCCTTTGGGCGGCTTATTGCCGCCCGTTTTCTCTCTCCGTCAGGTCACTCGATGCAACGCTATCTTGCGCTGGATTTCATTCGTGGTTGCGCCATTCTCGGCATTCTGCTGCTCAATATCGTGGGTTTTGGCTTGCCATCGGCTGCCTATCTCAATCCGGCGTGGCAGGGCACTATCTCGCTTTCTGATGCCTGGACCTGGGCGATCATGGATGGCCTGGCGCAACTGAAATTCCTCACGCTGTTTGCGCTGTTGTTTGGCGGTGGCCTTTATCTGCAGATCCCGCGTGGCAGTCGCTGGATGTCGGCGCGCCTGACGTTGCTGGTGCTGCTGGGTTTTATTCACAGCATCTTCTTCTGGGAAGGGGATATCCTGCTGGATTACGGTCTGACCGGGCTGATTATCTGGCGGATGCTGCGTGAAGTGCCTTCGGACAAAGCTCTGTTGCAAACTGGCGTGTTGCTTTACCTGATTGGTTGCGGCGTACTGCTGGTGTTTTGGGGCATTTCCAGCCCGGAACCGGGCCGTTCGTGGCTGCCGGGTGCTGCCGATATTGAGTATGAAAGCTACTGGAAACTGGTCGGCGGCTGGGAAGCGATTCAGAACCGCCTCGACCATCTCTCATCCGGCTTGATGGCGCTGGCCGCGCAGTACGGCTGGCAGCTGGCGGGACTGATGCTGATTGGCGCGGCGTTGATGCGCAGCGGCTGGCTGAAAGGCGAGTTCAGCGTGCAGCACTATCGTCGCTCGGCCGCGCTGCTGCTGACGATCGGCTGGCTGATAGCCATTCCCGGCATTGTGGCGCAATGGTTACTGGACTGGGAGTTCCGCTGGAGCGGCTTCTTACTGCAGGTGCCGCGCGATCTCGCTAGCCCGTTTATCAGTCTCGGCTATGCGGCGCTCTGTTTTGGCTTCTGGCCGCAAATCGGTGCCACGCGCTTCAGTTATGCGCTGCAATGCGTTGGCCGCATGGCACTCAGCAACTACCTGCTACAGACGCTGATCTGCACCACGCTGTTCTATCGCTTCAATCTGTTCCTCAAGTTTGATCGCCTGCATCTGCTGGCACTGGTCCCGGCTATCTGGTTGGTCAATATCCTGTTTTCAGTGCTCTGGCTGCGCTTTTTCCCGCAGGGCCCGATGGAGTGGATTTGGCGCAAACTGACACGTCTCGCCGCCGGCAAAACGGAACCTTCCTCCCGCATCAGATAATGATGTTCATCACAAAGGTTGCAGATTTGTATGTAACCGTTTTCATTCGTGTGACGTGATTCACGCAGCTGAATAAAATGCCCTGACAAAATAGCGCCGTTACGCGCTTGTCGCGCATTTTCTCCTCTGTGGAACAGCTGCATGATAACGATTCGAGATGTCGCCCGTCAGGCCGGTGTATCAGTAGCCACCGTGTCGCGTGTGCTCAATAACAGCAGTGCAGTCACCTCTGATACCCGTGAAGCCGTACTCCAGGCGGTAGAGGCGTTAGGTTATCGCCCCAATGCCAATGCGCAGGCACTGGCCACCCAGGTCAGTGACACCATCGGCGTGGTGGTGATGGACGTATCCGATCCCTTCTTTGGCGCGTTAGTAAAAGCGGTAGATACCGTGGCACAGCGCGTGCACAAACACGTGTTGATCAGCAACTCATGGCACCAGGAAGAGAAAGAGCGCCATGCGATTGAAGTGCTGATCCGTCAACGATGTAACGCTTTAGTGGTCCACGCGAAAACGCTTTCAGACGCTGAACTAACTCAGTTTATGGATCAGGTTCCAGGTATGGTGCTGATTAACCGGACTATTCCCGGGTACGAACATCGTTGCGTCTGCCTGGATAATGTAACGGGTTCACTGATGGCAACGCGCATGTTGTTACAACAGGGCCATCAACGCATTGGTTATCTCAGTTCCAGCCACCCGATTGAAGATGTGACGCAACGGCGTGAAGGCTGGCTGCAAGCCTTGTCAGAGCAGGGGATTCGCCCGCAGGAGTCCTGGATTGCCCATGGCGAACCGGACATGCAGGGCGGGGAAGCGGCGATGGTGGAGTTACTGGGCCGTAACCTGCATTTAACCGCCATCTTCTCCTACTGCGACGGCATGGCCGCCGGTGCGCTGACCGCATTGAAAGATAATGGCATTCAGGTGCCACAGCACTTCTCCGTCATCGGCTTTGATGATATTCCCATCTCGCGTTACACCGATCCTCAACTCACGACTGTCCGCTATCCTATTGTTTCTATGGCTAAATTGGCCACGGAGTTGGCCTTAAAAGGCGCAGCGGGCGAACTCGATCCCGACGCCACACACTGCTTTATGCCGACCCTGGTGCGCCGCCATTCGGTCGCTCAGCGGCAAATTGTGGAGTCGGTCACTAATTCGGGCGATAGCGCTGTGTAACCGTTTCCAATCTGTGATTACATTCACAGTTAATTAACATGGCGCTCACTATGATGGCTGCGTCTTACCGGACTGAAACATCATGTAACGCCGGGTTCTCCTTCTCCGGTCAGGTTTCAGTAGCCGATTGAAATAGTTCACAACACTCTTCAGGAAGCGTTTACGTACAGGGAAGTCAGGATAGCGATGGTGGCCCGGCTTTGCGTTACGCGTCCGCCCCATAAATGAGTTTGAACCGACTGCGCTGGTTGCCCGCAAGCAGCACAGCGCGATGATATGCCCTACATAAAAAACCGGAGATACCATGAATAAGAAGGTTTTCACGCTCACAGCACTGGTTGCCAGCATGATGTTTGGTGCAACTGCGCACGCCGCCGATACCCGCATTGGCGTGACAATTTATAAATACGACGACAACTTTATGTCTATGGTTCGCAAGGATATCGACAGCGAAGCCAAAAAACTGGGCGGCATCCAACTGCTGATGAATGACTCGCAGAACAGCCAGTCCACCCAGAACGACCAGATTGACGTACTGATGGCCAAAGGCGTGAAAGCGCTGGCAATCAACCTGGTTGACCCTGCTGCTGCGGCAGTGGTGATCGACAAAGCGAAAGCGAATGATGTGCCAGTGGTGTTCTTCAACAAAGAGCCGAATGCCAAAGTGCTGGCCAGCTACCCGAAAGCCTACTACGTGGGTACCGACTCTAAAGAGTCAGGCATCATCCAGGCCAAACTGATTGAGAAGCACTGGAAAGCCACCCCAGCCTGGGATCTGAACAAAGATGGTCAGATTCAGTTTGCTCTGCTGAAAGGTGAGCCGGGCCACCCGGATGCTGAAGCCCGTACCAAATACGTGATCGAAACCCTGAACACCGATGGTTTCAAAACTCAGCAGCTGGCGATGGATACCGCGATGTGGGACACCGCACAGGCAAAAGACAAAGTTGACGCCTGGCTGTCTGGACCGAACGGCAACAAAATTGAAGTGATCATCGCGAACAACGATGCGATGGCAATGGGCGCAGTAGAAGCCCTGAAAGCGCACAACAAAACCAGCATTCCGGTGTTTGGTGTGGATGCGCTGCCAGAAGCGCTGGCACTGGTGAAATCCGGTGCGATGGCCGGTACCGTGCTGAACGATGCGGAAAACCAGGCAAAAGCCACCATTGATATCGCGAAGAACCTGGCCGATGGCAAAGAGCCAACCGCCGGTACTAACTTCAAGATGGAAAACAAAATCGTACGTGTTCCTTACGTACCAGTCGATAAAGAAAACCTGTCTCAGTTTGTGAAGTAATACGTACCGGGCGCGGCAGCACGCCGCGCCTTATTGCATCTGACCCAAGTTTTATTTAGCCAGGTAAATTATGGCCAGTGAGAATCCGACCGCACAGCGTGAATATCTGCTGGAGATGACGAATGTCTCGAAATCATTTCCAGGGGTGAAAGCCTTAGATAATGTGAATTTGAAAGTGCGGCCGCACTCCGTCCATGCCTTAATGGGCGAAAACGGCGCCGGAAAATCCACATTATTAAAATGCCTGTTTGGTATTTATAAAAAGGATACGGGGAGCATCCTGTTTCAGGGTGAAGAAATTGATTATAAAAGTTCCAAAGAAGCGCTGGAAAATGGCGTTTCAATGGTGCATCAGGAATTAAACCTGGTTTTACAACGCAACGTGATGGATAACATGTGGCTTGGCCGCTATCCACGTAAAGGCGTGTTTGTTGATCAGGATAAAATGTATCGCGATACCAAAGCGATCTTTGACGAATTAGATATTGATATCGATCCACGCGATAAAGTGGCTAATCTGTCTGTTTCGCAAATGCAGATGATTGAAATTGCCAAGGCATTTTCCTATGACGCGAAAATCGTCATCATGGATGAGCCAACATCGTCGCTGACCGAAAAAGAAGTGAATCACTTGTTCACTATTATCCGTAAGCTGAAAGATCGTGGCTGCGGTATTGTGTATATCTCACACAAGATGGAAGAGATTTTCCAACTGTGTGATGAGATTACGATTTTGCGTGATGGACAGTGGATTGCCACCCAGCCGCTGGAAGGGCTGGATATGGACAAGATCATCGCCATGATGGTCGGTCGTTCACTGAACCAGCGTTTCCCGGATAAGACCAACGTGCCGGGCGAAACTATTCTTGAGGTGCGTCATTTAACCTCGCTGCGTCAGCCGTCGATTCGCGATATTTCCTTCGACCTGCGCAAAGGTGAGATTTTAGGCATCGCCGGATTGGTGGGCGCTAAACGTACTGACATCGTTGAGACTTTATTTGGTATTCGCGAGAAGTCAGGCGGTACCATTAAGCTGCACGGTAAAGCGATTAATAACCACAGTGCCAATGAAGCGATTAACCACGGCTTTGCGCTGGTAACGGAAGAGCGTCGTTCAACCGGGATTTATGCTTATCTGGATATTGGTTTTAACTCGCTTATTTCCAATATTAAAAAATACAAATCCAGCATGGGCTTGCTTGATAATAAGCGCATGAAGAGTGATACCCAGTGGGTGATTGATTCAATGCGCGTGAAAACGCCAGGTCATCATACGCAAATTGGTTCGCTTTCCGGTGGTAACCAGCAGAAGGTTATTATTGGTCGCTGGTTATTAACCCAGCCGGAAATTCTGATGCTGGATGAACCGACGCGCGGTATTGACGTTGGTGCTAAGTTCGAAATTTATCAGTTAATTTCTGAGTTGGCGAAGAAAGAGAAGGGCATCATTATTATCTCTTCTGAAATGCCAGAATTGCTGGGAATTACCGATCGTATTTTAGTGATGAGTAATGGCCTGGTAGCGGGCATTGTCGAGACCAAAACGACCTCGCAGAATGAAATCCTGCGTTTAGCGTCATTACACCTTTAATGAAGCAAGGGCTTTAACATGAAAGCGACTACTAAAAAGAATGCGCTAACCTGGTTAAAAGAGGGCGGCATTTACGTTGTCCTGTTGGTACTGCTGGCAATTATTATTTTCCAGGATCCGACGTTTTTAAGTTTAATGAACCTGAGTAACATTCTGACCCAATCTTCAGTGCGTATTATTATTGCATTGGGCGTGGCCGGATTGATCGTGACGCAGGGTACTGACCTGTCAGCCGGGCGCCAGGTCGGTCTGGCCGCGGTGGTTGCGGCGACCTTGCTGCAATCCATGGATAACGCCAATAAGGTGTTCCCGCACCTGGATACCGTACCGATTCCACTGGTTATCCTGACCGTGTGCATTATCGGTGGTGTGATTGGCCTGGTGAACGGCGTGATCATCGCTTATCTGAAAGTGACGCCATTTATCACCACGTTGGGCACCATGATTATCGTTTACGGCATTAACTCGCTGTATTACGACTTTGTTGGCGCATCACCGGTAGCCGGTTTTGACGCGGGCTTCTCGACCTTTGCTCAGGGCTTCTTCCGTTTCGGTGATTTCAAGCTGTCGTTCATTACCTTCTACGCGTTCATTGCCATTATCTTCGTGTGGATTCTATGGAATAAAACGCGCTTCGGTAAGAACATCTTTGCCATCGGCGGTAACCCGGAAGCCGCGCGTGTTTCAGGCGTTAACGTGCCGCTGAACCTGATTCTGGTGTATGCGCTGTCAGGCGTGTTCTACGCCTTCGGCGGGATGCTGGAAGCGGGCCGCATCGGCAGTGCCACCAATAACCTCGGCTTTATGTATGAGCTGGATGCGATTGCGGCCTGTGTGGTCGGCGGCGTGTCATTTGCGGGTGGTGTGGGTACAGTTGCGGGTGTGGTGACCGGTGTGATCATCTTCACCGTTATCAACTACGGTTTGACCTACATCGGCGTGAACCCTTACTGGCAGTATATTATCAAGGGCGGCATTATCATCTTCGCTGTAGCCTTGGATTCACTGAAGTACGCACGTAAAAAATAAGACTGACACACAGCAACACATCACTGCAAAAGGCTGCCATTTTATAAATGGTGGCCTTTTTTATTTGTGCAAACTGCTAAGGGCTAAGGGCTAAGGGCTAGGGGCTAAGGGCGAAGGGCGAGGACTAAGGGCGGGTGCGGTGTGGGCTCAAAGCACCTCTGCTGCTGCCGGGCAGTCCTCGCGCCGCTGACGCGGTGCCCTCGGCTTCCACGTCGTGCCTACGGACCGTTCGGGGATCGACCATCCCTGGTCGGCCCCGAACTGATCCACGCATCCCTGCGTGGATCTCCTGGCCCAACGTAAAAGCCTCAGCGCTGCGGATAGCCCTTGCATCAGCAGAGGTGCTTTGGCCTCAAACGTTGTGCCCGTTTTTTCAAAAATATGCGGCTTCTGCGAATACTTCTTTCAGCGGTGAAGGGACATGGCTTCAAACATCGAGCCCGTTTTCTGAACGGATATTGTACTTTTTGCAGATGGCTTTTGCGGTGGAAAAGAAAGGAAGCAACATCGTTGTGCCTGTCT
The DNA here is from genome assembly GCF_009830025.1 of Pantoea sp. Taur. Classification (NCBI taxonomy): domain Bacteria; kingdom Pseudomonadati; phylum Pseudomonadota; class Gammaproteobacteria; order Enterobacterales; family Erwiniaceae; genus Pantoea; species Pantoea sp. Taur. The sequence goes on along the minus strand of NZ_SZZZ01000024.1, from coordinate 295 downwards.
TGATACCAAATGCACGGCATCCGAGCATAGCCCTTGCAGCTATTCGATTATGGTCTGACGCTGCGTGCCTTCTTTTAACAGCACGCAATTAAGTTCAATAGCAGGCTGGTGTCGCTTTGGGGGCAGGCATTTCGCAGCGCTGAACAGAGTGAGGATGCCAGGATAGCCCGCAGCTACCGTCTTGCACGTCAAGCCGCTACTGCGTAATTCTCGTCATATCTCTGCTGTTTCATCAGCACACCGAAGCAGATATGCACCAGCTTTCTCATCACACCACCCAGCGCTGATCTCTTCG
>NZ_SZZZ01000023.1:0-77382 GCF_009830025.1 Pantoea sp. Taur | reverse complement strand
CTCCAAATCGCTGCCGGGCCTGCACAACTGCGCTGGGCGCAACAAAGGGCCTTTTCCCCGGCAGAAGGATATCCAGGTGTGAGACGAGCTGGGTCATCGAATGGGAGCGAAAAAGTGCCATGCCGGTTACAGCCCAGACCATCATTTCCATCGATAAACGGCGCTTTCGTAACGTCACTGTCCCGGTATCAGCGAGACACTCGTCAATGAGTTCAGGAGAAAGGAGATCGGAAAGCCCCGAGAATTCCTGAGGCGTAAACTTATGAACGATATCGAGAGCCTGACTGAGAAGCATAAAAAAATCCGTAATCCCTGAGAGATTACGGATTTTTGCAGAACTGCCGGATCGTTCAATCGATCATTTTTGTCTTAACTGATCGGCATTATGGCAAGCGCCATCCTTTTTAATCACATCAGCATGGTGCCAAATCAGGCATACACAGGCAGACGCGCACAGATATCGAGTACCTTCTGCTTGGTGCGCTCGATGGTCGCTTCGTCGTTGATGTTGTCCAGCACGTCAGCGATCCAGCCAGCCAGCTCACGCACGTCTGCTTCTTTGAAGCCACGACGTGTCACTGCTGGCGTACCGATACGCACACCGGAGGTCACGAATGGGCTCTTCGGATCGTTAGGTACACTGTTTTTGTTCACAGTGATGTTTGCACGACCCAGTGCGGCATCGGCTTCTTTACCGGTCAGGTTTTTGCTCACCAGATCGATCAGGAACAGGTGGTTATAGGTTCCGCCTGAAACGATGTTGTAGCCACGCTCCAGCAGCACTTCAACCATCGCTTTTGCGTTTTTAGCCACTTGTTGCTGGTAAGCCTTGAACTCTGGCTCCATCGCTTCTTTGAAAGCGACGGCTTTACCCGCGATGACGTGCATCAACGGACCACCCTGACCACCCGGGAACACCGCGGAGTTCAGTTTTTTGTACAGCTCTTCGTCGCCGTTTTTCGCCAGGATCAAACCACCACGTGGACCCGCCAGGGTTTTATGGGTGGTTGACGTCACGATGTGCGCATGCGGGACTGGGTTTGGATACACGTCTGCCGCGATCAGACCCGCAACGTGCGCCATATCAACGAACAGGTAAGCGCCAACGCTGTCAGCGATCTCACGCATTTTTGCCCAGTCACACACGCCAGAGTAAGCAGAGAAACCACCGACGATCATTTTTGGCTTATGGGTTTTAGCCAGCTCAGCCAGTTCGTCGTAGTTAATTTTGCCTGTTTCATCAATGCCGTAAGGGATAACGTTATACAGTTTGCCTGACAGGTTAACCGGAGAACCGTGGGTCAGGTGACCACCGTGCGCCAGGTTCATCCCCAGAATGGTGTCACCCGGCTGAAGCAGCGCAGTGTAAACCGCGAAGTTAGCCTGAGAACCGGAGTGCGGCTGCACGTTAGCAAAGTCAGCACCGAACAACGCTTTAGCGCGGTCGATTGCCAGCTGCTCAACGATATCAACATATTCACATCCGCCGTAGTAGCGTTTGCCCGGATACCCTTCCGCGTATTTGTTGGTGAGCTGTGAACCTTGCGCCTGCATAACGCGTGGGCTGGTGTAGTTTTCAGAAGCAATCAGTTCGATGTGCTCTTCCTGACGCACCTTCTCTTGCTCCATAGCCTGCCACAACTCGGCATCATAATCGGCAATGTTCATATCACGCTTTAACATCCGGCATCTCCTGACTAGCTAACTTTTTAACGGCAGTTTAAGCCCCGGCTAGGGGGCGAAGGCCAACAGTGTAAACGGTTTTGCCAGGTGACGGTAGCGCCAATCCCCTCTTTTTACGCAAACGATTGGCACGGCGCTGGAACGGGTTTTTTACGCCTTTTTGCAATCCTGTAAATCACGATATTTGCTCACGCTGGAGAGGAATATTTTTCAGGTTTGTGGGCCAGCTTCCAGCTTCAGCACCTAACCCGCAATCAAAACAGGGGATTTACAGGCCAGATGAACGATCATAATATGCATTTAAAATACATGTTTAAATTCACTGTGAGGCATTCACCATGCTTGATGCGCAAACTATCGCTACCGTAAAGTCTTCCCTGCCCGCTATTGCTCAGCTTGGCCCGCAACTCACCGGCCACTTCTACCAACGTTTGTTAACGGCACATCCGGAACTGAAAAACGTCTTTAACATGAATAATCAGCGCAGCGGCAATCAGCGTGAGGCGCTGTTTAATGCCGTTGTCGCGTACGGCAGCAACCTGAAGAACCTGGCGGTGCTGCTGCCGGCGGTAGAGAAAATTGCGCAGAAGCACACCAGCCTGAATATTCAGCCCGCGCAATATGCGGTAGTCGGTGAAACGTTGCTGGCGACCATTGAAGAGTTGCTCAATCCCGGCGACGACGTTTTGCAGGCGTGGGGCAAAGCTTACGGGGTGCTGGCGGATGTGTTTATCCAGCGTGAAGAGGCGATTTATTGCGCCTCAGAAGAGAAAGTCGGCGGCTGGCGTGGCGCACGGGACTTCCGTATCCGTGCTATCAACACTGAAAGCTCGGTGATCAAAAGCTTTGAACTGGTACCTAACGATGGTCAGCCTGTGGCCGACTTCCTGCCCGGACAATACCTGGCCGTTAGTTTGCGACCTGAAGGTAACGAGAATATCCAGCATCGCCAGTATTCACTCACCCATCGCCCCAACGCTAAATCTTATCGTATCGCGGTGAAGCGCGAAGAACACGGTAGCGTTTCCGGCTGGCTGCACACCCATGCGAAGGTCGGTGATATTGTACAATGTACGGCTCCAGCGGGTGATTTCTATTTGCAAACAAAAGGGACCGCGCCGATCACGCTGATTTCTGCCGGTGTGGGCCAAACCCCAATGCTGGCAATGTTAGCCAGCCTGGCCGAGCAGCAGTATGCAGGCGCGGTTAACTGGCTGCATGCGGCCGAATGCGGTACACAGCATGCTTTCGCGGATGAAGTGCAAGCCACAGGTGCTCGCCTGCCACATTTCACCAGCCATATCTGGTATCGCGAGCCGGAAAGCGTGGACAGTGGCCGTTTTGATGCGCAGGGATTCATGGACCTCGCAGGCATCTCCAGCCAATTGAATCAGGCCGACCGCCAGTTCTGGCTCTGCGGCCCTCTGCCATTTATGCAGTTTGTCGCGCGGCAGCTGGTCGATGCCGGTATCAGTGCCGATCGTATCCATTATGAAGTTTTTGGCCCGCACAAAGTGCTGTAAACAAAAAAGCCTGCATCATGCAGGCTTTTTAACAGGCTAACGAAGGGGCTTAGATCGCCTCTTCGTCCTCTTCACCGGTACGGATTCGCACCACGCGCGCCACGTCGAACACAAAGATTTTGCCGTCGCCGATTTTGCCGGTCTGCGCGGTATTCATAATGGCTTCAACGCAGGTGTCGACGATGTCATCACCGACCACCATTTCGATTTTCACTTTTGGCAGAAAATCGACCATGTACTCCGCGCCACGATACAGCTCAGTGTGGCCTTTCTGGCGACCAAAGCCCTTCACTTCACTGACCGTCATCCCGGTGATGCCCACTTCAGCCAACGCTTCGCGCACATCATCGAGTTTGAATGGTTTAATAATTGCATCGATCTTTTTCATGACAGATCCTTTTTTCACTCCCTCCATGATGGACGGATAACAAGTAGTATATACCCGTCCTGCTTCAAGTTGCAGAGGGGTTGGCGGCTCTCTTTTCCCCAAATCGCTTGAAGAAGTAAGCTCATCGGGATGCTTTCGTTTGCCGTCTGACTGCAACTCAAATTATTTGGGGTAGTCAATGGATGAATCAATATGCCGCAGCAAGCTACTCTTTAAATTCACTGGCGTCCAGCTCATGGCGTGACAGCAGCTTATAGAATTCTGTACGGTTACGTCCAGCCAGACGCGCAGCGTTAGTGACATTTCCTTTGGTCATTTGCAGCAATTTGCGCAGATAGTTGAGCTCAAATTGATTACGCGCCTCAACAAAAGTCGGCAGCGCAGTATTTTCACCCGCTAACGCCTGCTCCACCAGCGCATCACTGATCACCGGAGACGTGCTCAGCGCGACACACTGTTCGATCACGTTCACCAGCTGGCGTACGTTGCCTGGCCAACTGGCCCCCACTAAACGTTTCATCGCATCCACAGAGAAGCTGCGCACGAAGGGTTTATGGCGTTCGGCCGATTGGCGCAAGAGATGGTTCGCCAACAGCGGAATATCTTCTGCACGTTCATGTAGCGCCGGAATCTTCAGATTCACCACATTGAGGCGATAGTAGAGATCCTCGCGGAAACTCTTTTTCTCCATCGCTTTGGGCAGATCGCGATGCGTGGCCGAGATGATGCGCACGTTGATATCGACATCCCGATTACTGCCCAGCGGACGCACTTTTCGCTCCTGCAAGACGCGCAGTAGTTTGACCTGCAATGCCTGTGGCATATCACCAATTTCATCAAGAAATAGCGTGCCACCCTCCGCCGCCTGAAACAGCCCTTCACGCGCACTCACGGCACCGGTGAAAGCCCCTTTGGCGTGACCAAACAGCTCAGACTCCAGCAGTTGCTCCGGTAGCGCACCACAGTTAATGGCAATAAACGGCTTGTTTGCACGCGGGCTGGCGGCGTGAATCGCCTGAGCCAGCACTTCTTTTCCGGTACCGCTCTGGCCATTGATTAACACGCTGACGTCGGATTGCGCCACCATGTGCGCTTGATCCAGCAAACGCAGCATCAGTGGATTGCGCGTCACGACCGCTTCACGCCAGGTATCATCACTGACGGGCGCGCGCTGTGCTAACGCTTCATCAATGGCTTTATACAGCGCGTCACGATCCACCGGTTTCGTCAGGAAACTGAATACGCCCTGCTGCGTGGCAGAAACCGCTTCGGGGATCGAGCCGTGCGCCGTAAGAATGATCACCGGCAAACCCGCATGGCGTTTCTGGATTTCGCCAAATAACGCCAGTCCGTCCATTTCATCCATACGCAGATCGCTGATCACCAGATCAACTTTCTCTTTCTGCAACTGGCGCAGCGCATCCGGGCCACTTGCGGCGGTGGTCACCTGATAGCCTTCACTGCTTAAGCGCATGCCAAGCAGTTTAAGCAGGCCGGGATCATCATCCACCAGCAGTAAACGTGCAGACTGTTTCATGGTCACTGCTCCTCACTTTGTGCATCACTGGCGCCGTGCGATGTATCGCTGCTGTCCGCCGGTTTACGTGACGAGAGCTGGCGTTCGATGTCAGTTAAGCGCTCAAGCTTACGCTGAGTCTCCTCCAGTGATTGACGCAGTTTGGTTTGCTGCTGGCGCAGGCTATCCAGTTCGGAATCGTGACTTTGCTGAAGTGCAGCGTAGCGACTGCGTTCACCGCTTAATGCCAATTGCGCCGCCTGGTTGCTGCGCCACAGCATGAGTAACGGACGCACGGAGGCAGGATAGGAGGCGCTGTAGCCATCTAACGTATCCACGAACTGTCGGCGCTCAAAAGGCGTCACATTGCCATTTGCCAGCAAAATGCCTTGTTTAAAAGCACGCGACCAGCCTTGAACCGGCCAGCGACGCGCTTCAGCCCGTGCTTCCGCAGGCGATAATCGCTCACCGCAGTCGATAGCACGCTGCCAGTAAAGGGGGTTGCTCATCGCTGCTGGCGTTTCAATCTTCCACACGTTTTGACAATCGGTCGCCAGATAATCTGGCAGCCGCACTTCTGGCTCAGGAAGATTGGTGCCATCGTGCAACGCGCTGCCCGTCGGCGCTGTCTGGCAGGCACTCAAGCCGAATGCCACCAACGCGCAGCTAAAAAGTTTAATCAGGGTGTGTTTCATTAATCAGGCATTCCCGGCACTGGTCGTCAAAATGATTCGAAAACAGACATCCGCATCCTTGCGCGTTACCAATTGCAAATCGCCCTGCATCCTGCGCAGACAATCTTTGGCGATGCTTAAGCCCAGCCCACTGCCCTTAACTGGCCCTTTGCGCTGCTGACTACCCTGAAAAAAGGGCTCAAAGATCATCGCCTGCTCTTCAGCCGGAATCGGTGTGCCGGTGTTCGCCACCTCAATCCACACCTGGTTGCCTTTCTGTTGGCTCTGCAGCCAGATGTTACCGGATTCGCTGCCGTAGTTCACGGCGTTCGAATAGAGGTTATCGATGACCCTTTGCAGCAATGTTGCCTCTGCCAGACAGTGCGCCACCTGAAGATCAACATGGGTGGTGATCTGACGTGCACCGGCGGGCAATGAATGGATTTTAACGACCGCATCAACGATGTCATTGATTGCTACCGGCTCCAGCGCCATGGGGCCATCCGCCAGTTTGCGGTTGTAATCCAAAAGTTGTTCGATGAGACGCTGCAAATGGCGGCTGCTGGTATCAAGAATCGCGACCACTTCTTGCTGTTCCGCATTGAGCGGCCCAGCCACCTGATCGGCCAATAATTCCGTGCCCTCTCGTAAGCTGGCAAGCGGGGTTTTCAGTTCGTGTGAGAGATGACGCAGAAACTCATGTCGCTGCTCTTCCAGCCAACTTAGGCGCTCGCTCAGCCACACGATGCGCTGACCGAGTGAGCGGATTTCACGAGGGCCGCGAAAACTCACGCTGTCACCCAGCGCTTTGCCTTGCCCCAGTCGGTTAATCATCCGTTCAACGCGTTTAACCGGGCCGATGATCATGCCGGTAAACAGCAGCACCAGTGCCAGACTGATCAGAAACAGAATCAGCGCCTGCCAGCCGAAAAACTGGCCGCGATCGGCGATTTCGCGCTGAAGCTGCAAGCCACGCGAAAATACCACTTCACGCGTCGCCTGCACCATTTGCGCATTGACATCAGAAAAATGTTCGAGGGCCGTTGCGGCTTTTGCCACTGGGTTACCGTTGTCGCACTGCACGCTGGCGAGCTGCGGCAAGGTTTCCTGCAACGCTTTGAAGGAAGGAAGATCCGGCAGGCTATCCGCATGGCTGGTGAGCATCTGACCGTACCGCGTCCACTGCGTCTGATAAAGCTTTTGCAAGGTGGCATCCCCTAACACGCAATATTGACGATAACTGCGCTCCAGCTCGAGCGCCGTGCGCGCCATCGCTTCGCTGCGGCGTACGTCGGTAAAGGTATTGCGATTGGTATCTGCGGCCTGATTACTGAGCGCAGACAAACTTTCCCAGGCTTGCCACGCCAACACCAGCAATGGCAACAGGACCAGCAAAAAAGCCATCAAGACTAACTGCCGCAGGGATCGGGGAAACAGACGCCATCTCTTCACTACCGCGCATCCTTTAATGTGAGCTGCTGGCATGCTAACGAAGTATCAATAGGGAAGAAAGTACCGAAAGGAAAACGGCAGCCCTTTTGGGCTGCCGTGAGAGCGACGCCGCAGCATCGCTTGCAAATTAGGTGGAGCCTAACTCAACGTTGCGTCCGATGCTTGATAACGTTGCAAAGCAAGCGATTATCGGTTGGGTGGACGGCAGGCTCCGTTTGGTGCGTCATTCGAATTTTATGAGCTCAACCGCAGTGCGGGGCAATCATAGACAGGAGAATGAGCAACGTAGTGAGTATAGCAACTATCGTGCCAGAAATGAAATAGCATTGATTATCAGAGTAATGCGAGGTGCGACGCAGTTTTTTATGAAAAAGCGGACCGGCTGGTCTGACGAAAGTGTCGCTGATCAGCAACGAGATAGAGTGTGAAAAATTGATCCAATACAAATCAATAAATTAAATGTCACCATTTAGCGACACATCATTATCGTGTTTGTCGCTAATTTCCGACAATTTTGCGAGCCAGCCAAAGTAGGTCATGGCGTAATGGATTGATTGATTGAGTGAGTGAGTGAGTGAGTGAGTGAGTGAGTGAGTGAGTGAGTGAGTGAGTGAGTGAGTCTGGACCAGCCGGCCAAAAGAAAGGCCGCCTTGCGGCGGCCTCTGATGCAGTCGGCTAAATTAGCCCAGCTGCTTACGTGCGTTACGGAAGATACGCATCCACGGGCTGTCTTCGCCCCATTCTGCTGGGTGCCAGGAGTTGCTCACGGTGCGGAACACGCGCTCTGGGTGCGGCATCATAATGGTGACACGACCGCTTTCGTTGGTGACCGCAGAGATACCGTTCGGCGAGCCGTTCGGGTTGGCTGGGTAGTTTTCGGTCACTTTACCGAAGTTGTCCACAAAGCGCAGCGCCACCAGACCTTTGCTTTCCAGCTGAGCCAGATGTGCACCGTCACGAACTTCCACGAAGCCTTCACCGTGCGACACGGCAATTGGCATATGAGAACCGGCCATGCCGTCCAGCAGCAACGATGGGCTCGCAGCCACTTCAACCAGGCTGAAACGAGCTTCAAAGCGCTCAGACTGGTTACGTACGAAGCGCGGCCACAGTTCGCTGCCCGGAATCAGCTCACGCAGGTTCGACATCATCTGGCAGCCGTTACATACGCCCAGTGCCAGCGTCTGTGGACGGTGGAAGAAGTTTTCGAACTCGTCACGCACACGGCCGTTGAACAGAATCGACTTCGCCCAACCTTCACCGGCACCCAATACGTCACCGTAAGAGAAGCCACCGCACGCGACCAGCGCCTGGAACTCTTCCAGGCCACGGCGGCCCGCCAGCAGATCGCTCATGTGCACATCGACTGCGGTGAAACCAGCACGGTGGAAGGCAGCTGCCATCTCAACGTGGGAGTTCACGCCCTGCTCACGCAGCACGGCAACACGAGGACGCGCGCCTGTGGCGATCATCGGCGCAGCAACATCTTCCTCTGGCTTGAAGGTCAGATGAACGTTCAGGCCAGGATCGTTGTCGTCTTTCTTCGCTTCGTGCTCCTGATCGGCACAGGCAGGGTTGTCACGCAGACGCTGCATCTGCCAAGTGGTCTCTGCCCACCAGGTACGCAGCGTGGTACGGCTTTCGCTGTACACCGCGCTGTCGCCAGAGCGGATGACAAAGCGATCGCCCGGCAGCGCCTGACCAATCACATGCACATTGCTGCTCAGACCATGGTCGGCAAACACTTTCTCAACGGCTGCACGATCAGCGGCATTAATCTGGATCACTGCACCCAGCTCTTCGGTGAACAGTGCTGCCAGCGCATCGTTACCCAGCGCGGCGATATCGGCTTCGATACCGCAGTGACCGGTGAAAGCCATTTCTGCCAGTGTTACCAGCAGGCCGCCATCAGAACGGTCATGGTAAGCCAGCAGCTTCTGCTCGGCCACCAGCGCCTGAATGGCGTTGAAGAAACCTGCCAACTGCGATGCATCACGCACGTCGGCTGGCTTATCGCCTAACTGACGGTAAACCTGTGACAGCGCGGTAGCACCCAGGGTGTTTGCGCCGTTGCCCAAATCAATCAGCAACAGCAGGTTATCCTGGTCAGCTTGCAGTTGAGGCGTTACGGTGCGGCGCACATCTTCTACACGCGCAAAGGCGGTGATCACCAGCGACAGCGGCGAGGTCATCTCACGCTCTTCGGTGCCCTGCTGCCAGCGGGTTTTCATCGACATCGAGTCTTTGCCCACTGGAATCGTGATGCCCAGCGCCGGACACAGCTCTTCGCCAACCGCTTTCACTGCGGCATACAAACCGGCATCTTCGCCTGGGTGACCTGCTGCGGCCATCCAGTTTGCAGAGAGCTTCACGCGCTGCAGGGAACCAATGGAGGTGGCTGCCAGGTTGGTCAGCGCTTCACCGACCGCTAAACGGCCTGAGGCAGCGAAGTCCAGCAAGGCGACTGGAGCACGTTCGCCCAGTGAGAAGGCTTCGCCGTGATAGCTATCCAGGCTGGCGGTGGTCACTGCACAGTTCGCTACCGGGATCTGCCATGGGCCGACCATCTGGTCACGCGCCACCATACCGGTTACCGAACGGTCACCGATGGTAATCAGGAAGGTTTTCTCTGCCACAGTTGGCAGATGCAGTACGCGATTAACGGCGTCAGCCACGGTAATGCCGTCACGCACCAGCGCATCGCCTTTGGCCTGCTGAGTGGCAACATCACGCGTCATCTTCGGCGTTTTGCCCAACAGCACGTCCAGCGGCATGTCGATAGGGTTGTTATCGAAGTGGCTATCCGCCAGGTTCAGATGCAGCTCTTCGGTGGCTTCACCGATCACCGCATAAGGTGCACGCTCACGCTTACACAGCTCGTCAAACAGCGCCAGCTGAGCCGGTGCCACCGCCAGCACATAACGTTCCTGGGATTCATTACACCACACTTCCAGCGGGCTCATGCCTGGCTCATCGTTGAGGATGTCGCGCAGGTTGAAGTTACCGCCACGGCCACCATCACTCACCAGCTCTGGCATCGCGTTCGACAGACCGCCAGCACCGACGTCGTGGATGAACAGAATCGGGTTGGCTTCGCCCAGCTGCCAGCAACGGTCGATCACTTCCTGGCAGCGACGCTCCATTTCCGGGTTGTCACGCTGGACAGATGCAAAATCCAGATCCGCATCAGACTGACCAGAGGCCATTGAAGAGGCTGCTCCGCCGCCGAGGCCAATGTTCATCGCGGGTCCGCCGAGCACGATCAGTTTCGCGCCGACGACGATCTCACCCTTCTGCACGTGGTCAGCACGGATGTTACCAATACCGCCCGCCAGCATGATCGGCTTATGGTAGCCACGCAGTTCTGAGCCATTATGGCTGTTCACGCGCTCTTCATAAGTACGGAAGTATCCGTTCAGTGCAGGACGGCCAAATTCGTTGTTGAACGCTGCGCCGCCCAGTGGGCCTTCAGTCATGATATCCAGCGCGGTAACAATACGCTCCGGCTTACCAAAATCTTCTTCCCACGGCTGTTCAAAACCCGGAATACGCAGGTTGGAAACGGAGAAACCGACCAGGCCCGCTTTCGGCTTCGCGCCACGTCCTGTTGCGCCTTCATCACGGATTTCACCACCGGAACCGGTCGCAGCACCTGGCCACGGCGAAATCGCGGTCGGGTGGTTATGGGTTTCCACCTTCATCAGGATATGCGCCTCTTCCTGATGGAAGGTGTATTCGCCCTTCTGCGCATCGGCGTAGAAGCGGCCCACTTTTGAACCTTCCATCACCGCGGCGTTGTCTTTATAAGCAGACAGAACGTGCTCAGGATTGTGTTCAAAGGTGTTTTTGATCATTTTAAACAGCGACTTCGGCTGTTTTTCACCGTCGATAATCCAGTCGGCGTTGAAGATTTTATGACGGCAGTGCTCTGAGTTTGCCTGAGCAAACATATAGAGCTCGATGTCGTTCGGATTGCGGCCCAGTTTGGTGAAGGCATTCAGCAAATAGTCGATTTCGTCATCGGCCAGTGCCAGGCCCAGCGTGGTGTTGGCCTGTTCCAGTGCAATGCGACCGGCACCCAGCACATCAACGCTTTTCAGCGGCTGTGGTTCATGGTGTGCGAACAACTGCTGCGCATCATTCAGGTCACCGAACACGGTCTCCATCATGCGGTCATGCAGCAGGCTAGCCAGCTGTTGCCATTGCGCTTCCGTCAGCTGCGGCGCCTGCACATAGAAAGCCATACCGCGTTCGAGGCGGATAACCTGGGGCAGGTCGCAGTTGTGCGCGATATCGGTGGCTTTTGATGACCACGGAGAAATGGTGCCGGGACGCGGCGTCACCAGTAACAAACGCCCTTGTGGCGCGTGCTCGGCGAGAGAAGGACCGTATTTCAGCAGACGTTGCAGGCGGGCATGTTCATCCGCACTGAGCGGTGCACTGACATCGGCAAAATGGACGTACTCGGCGTAAATATCACTCACTGGCAGGTGAGCGTCCTGAAAGCGGGTCAGCAGTTTGTTTACACGAAATGCCGACAGAGCGGGCGAACCACGCAGAATTTCCATCATCAAAGATCTCTCGTCTTCGAAGCGCCGGGCGACGCTTCATTGGGCGCAACAGGGGAAAACGGGCGGTATTATAGAGAAACAGCACGGGTTACGAAACCGTTTGCGCATAAAATCTGGCACTCAGCATTTGGCTGAATTTTGCACAATTCTTGCTATATAAGTTGCCCTGCTGCACTTTGTTGCGCAAAATGCCCCTCGCTCTGGGAGTAAAAACAACACAAATACTGCCTTCAAAAGACAGAGGCCTGTGAGCCATTACGAGACAACTATTTGAAACGCCTGAAATTAAACTATCTGTTTATCGGTCTGATCACCGTGCTGCTTGCGCTGGCACTGTGGCCTTCCATCCCCTGGTACGGGGGCGGAAAAGACGCGTTATCACAGATTAAATCACGTGGAGTGCTGCGCATCAGTACCGTCAACTCCCCGCTGACTTACTACACCATCAATAATGCACCAGCCGGTATGGATTACGAGCTGGCGAAACGCTTCGCCGATTATCTTGGCGTCAAACTTGAGGTTACGGTGCGTCCGAACCTCGGCGATCTGTTTGACGATCTGGATGATGGTAAGGCGGATTTGCTCGCAGCTGGGCTGATCTACAACGGTGAACGCCTTGCCCACTATCAAAGTGGACCGAGCTACTACTCTGTTTCGCAGCAGTTGGTGTACCGCATTGATAAGCCACGGCCGAAGAATCTCGGCGATTTGAAAGGCCGCCTGATTGTGCAGTCCGGTTCGGCATATCTGTCAACTTTACGTTCCGCAAAAGCTGACAGCTATCCCGATCTCGATTGGGCGATTTCTACCGATCAGGGACAGAAAGCGCTGCTGGAAGCCGTCGCCGACGGCAAGCTGGATTACACCGTGGGCGATTCGGTCACCATCGGCTTATTGCAGCGCATCCATCCGCAGCTGGCCGTAGCATTCGACATCACCGATGAAGAACCGGTCACCTGGTATCTGCCACGCAATGATGATGACAGTCTGAATGCGGCAATGCTCGACTTCTACAGCCAGATGGGCGAAGAAGGCACAATGGCGCGCCTCGAAGAGAAGTATCTCGGTCACGTTGGCACTTTTGATTACGTGGATACCCGCACTTTCCTGCGCGCGATTGATAACACGTTGCCAGATATCAAACCGCTGTTTGAGAAATACGCGGCGAGCATGGACTGGCGTCTGCTGGCAGCCATCTCTTATCAGGAGTCGCACTGGAATCCGCAGGCGACCTCACCGACCGGCGTGCGCGGCATGATGATGTTGACGCGTAACACCGCTGACAGCCTCGACGTCAACGATCGCCTTGATCCTGAGCAGAGCATCCGTGGCGGCAGCGAATACCTGCAACGTATGATGGAGAAGGTGCCGGACACCATCCCTGATGATGAGCGCATCTGGTTTGCATTGGCGGCGTATAACATGGGCTATGCGCACATGCTGGATGCCCGCAAGCTGACGGCCAAACAAGGCGGTAATCCTGATAGCTGGGCCGATGTCAAACAGCGTCTGCCGATGCTGAGCCAGAAGCGTTATTACGCGCAAACCTCCTACGGTTACGCGCGCGGCCATGAAGCTTACAACTATGTCGAGAACATCCGTAAGTATCAGATCAGTCTGGTGGGATATCTGCAGGAGCAGGAGAAGCGCATCGCTCAGCAGTCGGCGCTGGAAGCCGAATTGGGCGCCGGTTACCCGGCGGTCGAACCTAAGATTGCGATGAACTAACCTTCGCGCTGCGCCTGACGCAGCGCTTTCTTTTGCTCGCGGCGCATGCGGAAGAAATCACTTAACATTCCGGCACACTCTTCTGCCAACACACCGCAATCAATCTGGATCTGATGATTCATGCCCGGATGGCCAATCACATCCATGAGCGAACCCGCTGCGCCGGTTTTCTCATCCTTTGCGCCATACACCAGTCGCGTAATCCGGCTGTGCACCATCGCACCGGCGCACATCACACAGGGCTCAAGGGTCACATACAAGGTGGTATCAAGCAGGCGATAGTTTTCGAGGATTTTGCCGCCCTGCCGCAGCGCCATGATTTCGGCATGCGCGGTCGGGTCGCACTGACCAATCGGTCGATTCCAGCCTTCGCCAATCACTTTATCGCCCTGCACTAATACCGCGCCCACCGGCACTTCGCCCTGTTCCCACGCGCGACGCGCCAGCTCCAGCGCACGGCGCATCCAATATTCATCAGTTTGTGGGTTCACCGGGCAGCTCCTGCGGATTTTAAGGCGGCGCATTATAGACGGAATCGCCGCATGATTCACTCCAGCTGTTGCAGCTCACCGCGAGGTGTCACCCGCCAGCGATGCTGGCAGAAGAACAGCAGCGGGTTATCCTGTTTACTGTCGCTGTAACCGCTGTAGAGTTGCAATGGTGTACCAATCTTCTCTTCGAGTTGAGCGACCTTCTCATGCCCGAGGCAACGCATGGCCAGCACGCGTCCCCCTAAACCGGGTTGCATCTGACTGGCAATCAGCTGTACGCGCGGCAGAAAGGCCGAATCGAAATAGACCTGCTCCACCAGTGATTGTGGTGAACCAGTGATCAGCCACACATCCGCATCATCGCTACTGAGATAATCGGTCAGACGTTGTTGCACCACCGGAAAAGCGGTGACGCGCTCGCGGAACCATGTCGCGAACGCGGCCTCACGCTGACGCAGGCGCAGCTCACTGTGGCCAAAAGTAATGGCCCACAGCAGTAAACTCATTGGCCAGCGTGCGGCGCGTCCTTTAAACAGCATTCCCAGGCCAATTACCGGCAACAGCGGCACCACCAGCAACAGGTTGATCGGCTGGCGTCGCAGCAGATAACGCATAAAGGTGCCAAACATGTCCTGCTGATGCAGCGTGCCATCAAGATCGAAAAACACCACGCGGCGTTGCGTACCCTTTGTCAAACTCCACTCCTTATCTTTCCTTTCTACGGCTTGCCCTACAGTGTAGCCAGCTTCAACGGCGGGGGCGAAAGCGGTCATTTTTAATTCCTGACGCCACAATGCCAGCTGAATAGTTTATTCTTTGTATCGGCGTGCTGTCATTAAAACCTGATGGTGCGAAAAGAGACTAAGCTCAAGCGGGATTAGATGGATTAAGGATCGAACATGAGTTCATTGCTGCGAATTCGCCAGCTCTATCCTCGACTGGCGCTAAATGAGCGTCGGCTGGCGGATTTTTTGCTGTCGCAGCCGGATCGGGCACGGCATCTGAGTTCACAAAAACTGGCTGAGGAATCGGGCGTCAGCCAGTCGAGCGTGGTGAAGTTTGCCCAGAAACTGGGCTATAAGGGATTTCCGGCGCTGAAACTGGCACTGAGTGAATCGCTGGCGGATCGCGACGCCATCACCGTGCACAATCATATTCTCAGCGACGATCCCCTCAAGGTGGTCGGCGAAAAATTACTGACTGAGAAGATTTCTGCTATTCGCGCCACGCTGGATATCAACAGCGAAGAGAAACTGCTGCAAACCCTGCAGCTGCTGAAGAACGCCAACCGCATTCTGCTTGTGGGCATCGGCGCTTCAGGGTTGGTGGCGAAAGATTTCTCGTGGAAGCTGATGAAGATTGGCATCAACGCGGTGGCTGAGCAGGATATGCATGCTTTACTGGCGAGCGTGCAAGCAATGGCGCCGGGCGATGTGCTGCTGGCGATTTCCTATACCGGTGAGCGGCGTGAAATTAACCTTGCGGCGCAGGAAGCGGCGCAGCTGGGTGTGGACGTACTGGCCTTTACCGGCTTTACCCCCAACTCACTGCAGCAGTGCGCTTCAATCTGCTTGTACACGGTTGCTGAAGAGCAAAGCACGCGCAGTGCCGCAATCTCATCCACCAGTGCACAACTGGCGCTGACGGATCTGCTGTTTATGGCATTGGTGCAGCACGATCCTGAACGCGCCTCAAGCCACATTCGACACAGCGAAGAGCTGGTGAAAAAACTGGTGTGATACAAAAAAGGCCGTTATTCGGCCTTTTTACTTTGCGAAGCAGAATCGTGACGACAGGCCTGGCGGCTCGCATGCTGCAAGTTATGCAGGCACTCATCGCATAAAGAGGCATCATCAGACATCCTACGCGCCAGCCACCCTCGCGCAACTCCACACTGAATGCATTGCTGCTTTAAAAACATTTCTTTCAACGAGTTAATTTTTATCATGGTGCTTACGACAAACATTTATGCGGATAATTACCGCACAAAATGGTAACTCGGAGTATTCCTAATTCCTATCTAACCTTTGATAAATTTTGCTTGAGTGACGCAATCCTCGCTTTGTTTGATCCCGCGCAATAAACCATGCGACCTTATAAGCCGGTTTTATGATAAGGTGCGCGCCTTCTTTATCAGGCTAACGGCGATCATGGCTTTACTCATTACGGCGAAATGCATCAATTGCGATATGTGCGAACCCGAATGCCCGAACCAGGCTATCAGCTTAGGTGAGATGATCTATGAGATTGATGTCGACCGCTGCACCGAGTGCGTAGGCCATTATGATGTGCCGACCTGCCAAAGCGTCTGCCCGATTGATAACACCATCATTTCTGACCCACAGCACCCGGAAACCCGTGAGGCGCTGTGGGAGAAATTTGTCGTGTTGCACCCTTAGTCTTCGATGATCACCGTTGCGCAGGCATAGTGACGCTCATCGGCCAGCGTGACATGCACATGCTTTACGCCCAACTGACTGGCAATCACTTTCGCTTGTTCGAAAAAGCGTAAGCCCGGTTTGCCCAGCGCATCGTTGTACACTTCGAATTGATTAAATGCCAGGCCACCGCGAATGCCGGTACCAAAGGCTTTGGCCGCCGCCTCTTTCACCGCAAAACGTTTGGCAAGAAAGCGCACCGGTTGCTGGTGTGCCTGATATTGCTGCCACTCGGCTTCGCTCAAAACGCGTCGAGCCAGTCGATCGCCGGATCGCTCAATCACACCAGCAATACGTTCGATTTCAACGATGTCACTGCCAAGTCCGAGAATCGCCATTAACGACGCGCTTCCCGCATCAGCTGCTTCATCTCTGACACCGCATCCGCCAGGCCACTGAACAGCGCACGGCCAATGATGGCGTGACCAATGTTTAGCTCATGCATCTCCGGCAGTTCAGCGATGGGTTGCACGTTGTGATACGTCAGACCGTGACCGGCGTTAACCTTCAAACCGAGGCTGGCTGCAAACGTGGCCGCTTTGCGAATGCGAGACAGCTCGGCTTCACGCTCCAGCCCTTCCGGTGCTTCCGCGTAGGCGCCGGTGTGGATCTCAATGTAGGGTGCGCCGCTGGCAACGGCCGCTTCAATCTGGCGATGATCGGCATCGATAAACAGCGACACCAGGATACCCGCTTCGCTCAGCAGGCGAACCGCTGCGTTGATTTTGTCCTGCTGACCCGCCACATCTAATCCGCCTTCGGTGGTCACTTCCTGGCGCTTTTCTGGCACCAGACACACGAAGTGCGGCTTGATGTCGCAGGCAATGTCGATCATCTCATCGGTTACCGCCATCTCCAGATTCATGCGCGTCTGGATGGTATCGCGCAGAATTCGCACATCGCGATCGGTGATATGACGACGATCTTCACGCAGGTGCACAGTGATGCCATCTGCGCCCGCCTGTTCAGAAACAAACGCAGCCTGGACTGGATCGGGATAATTCGTGCCACGTGCGTTACGTACGGTGGCGATGTGGTCAATGTTGACCCCTAACAGCAACTCAGCCATGACAATCCTTAAATAGGTTCAGTGTGTTTGCAGTGTACCGTGCTGAGCATATCAGGCGGTACGACCAGCGCTAGTCGTTTGCCACATCGGGCTTCTTTTTGGGCACAAACTGGCGAAACAGTTCCTGGCTCTTCAGCGGTTTACCGCCCAAATAAGGCTTGAGCGCCATACGCGTGAAGCGCTTGGCAGCACGCAGGCTGTCAGCATCGGGAAACTCGCGTTCCCACAGCGCACGCAACTGGCGACCGGTAAAACTGCGTTGGTTCACCACCAGGCTGGCGATAAACCCCTTCTCTTCACGATAACTGTACGTCATGCCGTCATCGATCTCTTCACCACTGCCCGCACAGTGCAGGAAATCCACGCCGTAACCCAGGTGGCCCAGCAGCGCCAGTTCAAAGCGACGCAGCGCCGGTTCAGGCGTGCCACTGCCTGCGGCCAGCATCTGGATGCAATGGAGATAGTCAAAGAAGAGGTCGGAGAAAGGAATTTCCTGCTCAAGCACGCGAGACAGCAGTTCGTTAACGTACAGCCCACAGTAGAGCGTGATACCACTGAGCGGTAAGGCCAGCGACACCGCTTCGGCGCTGCGCAGCGTTTTAACTTCGCCACGTCCACCCCAACGCACCAGCAGCGGCGTGAAGGGTTGGAGTGCACCTTTGAGTTGGGAACGGCGCGAGCGTGCGCCTTTGGCCAGGACGCGGACGCGCCCTTCGCTTTCGCTGAACAGATCGAGCAGGAGGCTGGTTTCGCTGTAAGGGCGACTATGCAGCACAAAGGCGCGTTGCCAGCCTTCCATCAATTATTCGTCTGTATAGCCCAGGCTGCGCAGTGCACGTTCGTCATCCGCCCAACCCGATTTCACTTTAACCCACAGTTCGAGATGCACTTTTGCTTCAAACATCTCTTCCATGTCTTTACGCGCTTCAATACCGATGGTTTTGATCTTGGCGCCTTTGTTGCCAATCACCATCTTCTTCTGCCCTTCGCGCTCGACGAGGATCAGACCGTTGATGTCATAGCCACCACGATCGTTAGAAACGAATTGTTCGATTTCTACGGTCACTGAGTAAGGCAGTTCCGCACCGAGGAAGCGCATCAGTTTTTCACGGATGATCTCAGACGCCATGAAGCGCTGTGAACGATCGGTGATGTAATCTTCCGGGAAGTGATGGTCAGATTTCGGCAGGCATTTACGCGCGATAGCGGCAATGGCATCAACGTTCTTACCGCTTTCTGCCGAGATCGGTACAATCTCAAGGAAATTCATCTGCTGGCTCAGGAACTGCAGGTGTGGCAGCAGAATGGTTTTATCCTGAATGTTATCGACCTTGTTAACCGCCAGCACCACCGGCACTTTGCCGTCGCGCAGCTTGTTCAAGACCATTTCGTCGTCCGGCGTCCAGCGGGTGCCTTCAACAACAAAAATCACCAGCTCCACATCACCAATTGAGCTGCTGGCAGCACGGTTCATCAGGCGGTTAATCGCCCGCTTCTCTTCCATGTGCAGCCCGGGAGTATCCACGTAGATCGCCTGATAAGCGCCTTCAGTGTGAATACCCATGATGCGGTGACGCGTGGTTTGCGGTTTACGCGAGGTGATCGACACTTTCTGCCCCAGTAATTGGTTCAGTAAGGTGGATTTGCCGACGTTAGGTCGGCCGACAATCGCGATAAAGCCGCTGTGTGTTTCGATTTCGCTCATTCGAGTCCTGACTTGGGCAGCGTCGCTGTCGACGCTGCGATATGACTATGTATTTTATTCGAGACCAAGCTTAATTAATGCCTGTTCAGCGGCAGCTTGCTCTGCTTTACGGCGGCTGGAACCTACACCCACCACCGGTTCTGCCATGCCACTCACCTGACAGTGAATGGTGAATTCCTGATCGTGGGCTTCGCCACGCACCTGCACCACCAGATAAGAAGGCAGCGGCAGGTGACGCCCTTGCAGAAACTCCTGCAGACGCGTTTTTGGATCTTTTTGCTTATCACCCGGGCTGATTTCATCAAGGCGATTTTGGTACCAATCGAGAATCAGTTTCTCAACGGTTTGAATGTTGCTGTCGAGGAAGATACCGCCAATCAGCGCTTCAACCGTATCAGCAAGAATCGATTCGCGACGGAAACCGCCACTCTTCAGCTCGCCCGGTCCAAGACGTAAACATTCTCCAAGTTCAAACTCACGCGCCATCTCTGCCAGGGTATTGCCCCGTACCAGCGTAGCGCGCATGCGGCTCATGTCACCTTCATCCACACGCGGGAAGCGGTGATAAAGCGCATTGGCAATCACATAGCTGAGAATGGAATCGCCAAGAAACTCAAGACGTTCATTGTGCTTACTGCTGGCACTGCGGTGAGTCAATGCTTGCTGCAGTAGTTCCGGATGAGTAAAAGTGTAGCCCAGTTTGCGCTGCAGCTTGTTAATAAGGATGGGGTTCATGCGATTCCAGTTATTCTGTGCGTCTGTAACTCTGCATACGAAACAGGGCTGAGCTTCCAACACGTTCTGTTTCGTTTGCAGTGGCCCCCCGAAAGAGGCCAACCGTGTTGCCCACCGCAGTGGGCATAATGCTTAGTGGATTCCGCCGATGCGACTTAAGCGCACGCCCGTTGGCCACTGTCCTTCTTGTTTCTCAAAGCTCATCCAGATAGCCACCGCTTTACCGACCAGATTCTTCTCAGGCACAAAGCCCCAGTAGCGGCTGTCGGCGCTGTTATCGCGGTTATCGCCCATCATGAAATATTGCCCTTCCGGCACGATCCATGTGGATTGCGGCTGACCCGGCTGCTGATAATACATGCTTGCCTGGCTCTGCGCTTCGTTTACTAACAGGATATCGTGCGTCACCGTGCCCAACGTCTCTTTACGTGTTCCCAGACGCAGGCCGCCCTTCATGGTTTCGCCCTGTGGTGCTTCAAAGAAGCCGTTACCGGTTTCATTGCCATCAAAGCCGCTGAAGGTTTGAATGAAGCGGCTTGGCTCCACGTTGGTATAGGTGATCGGCAACGCGGTATCGCATTTGCCCGTGCCACAACCCGGGTTAACCGTCAGCGTTTTACTGTAAGGATCAAACACCACTTTGTCGCCCGGCAGACCGATCACACGTTTAATGTAATCGACGCTCGGATCTTTCGGGTATTTAAACACCGCCACATCACCACGCTGCGGATGACCCGTTGGGATCAGCGTGGTTTGAGTAATCGGATCTTTGATTCCGTAAGCAAACTTCTCCACCAGAATAAAATCACCAATCAGCAACGTCGGCATCATGGAACCTGATGGGATCTGGAACGGCTCAAAAATAAATGAGCGAACGATCAGTACCACTGCCAGCACCGGGAACACCGATGCCGCCGTTTCTACCCAGCCTGGCTGAGCCGCCACTTTGGCCAGCGTTTTGCCGTCCAATGTGTTGCCCGCCTGCGCTTGTGCAGCTGCCTGCTTAGCACGACGCGCCGGAGCCCACTTAAAGCGATCGATACACCAGATAACACCCGTTATAAGCGTGGCGATCACCAGAATCAGGGCGAACATATTAGCCATTAAAGTTCCTTATTTGCTGTCTTTACCGACATGCAGAATGGCAAGGAATGCTTCCTGCGGCAGCTCAACGTTGCCGACCTGCTTCATTCGCTTCTTACCGTCTTTCTGCTTCTGCAACAGTTTCTTCTTACGGCTCACGTCACCGCCATAGCATTTCGCCAGGACGTTTTTACGCAGCTGCTTGACCGTTGAGCGAGCGATAATGTGGTTGCCGATTGCCGCCTGAATCGCAATATCGAACTGCTGACGTGGGATCAGATCTTTCATCTTCTCCACAAGGTCGCGGCCACGATACTGAGAGTTATCACGGTGGGTAATCAGCGCCAGCGCATCAACACGTTCTGAGTTAATCATCACGTCGACACGCACCATGTCAGAGGCCTGGAAACGTTTAAAGTTATAGTCCAGCGATGCATAGCCGCGAGACGTTGATTTCAGACGGTCGAAGAAGTCGAGTACCACTTCTGCCATCGGGATTTCATAGGTCAGCGCAACCTGTTTACCGTGGTAAACCATGTTGGTCTGCACACCGCGTTTCTCAATACACAGGGTGATCACGTTGCCGAGGAATTCCTGCGGCAGCAGCATATGACACTCGGCGATCGGTTCGCGCAGTTCTTCAATATTGTTCAGCGGTGGCAGCTTCGAAGGGCTGTCAACATAGACTGTCTGGCCGTCGGTGGTGATGACTTCATAAACTACCGTTGGCGCTGTAGTAATCAGGTCGAGATCGTATTCACGCTCCAGACGTTCCTGAATGATCTCCATGTGCAGCAGACCCAGGAAGCCGATGCGGAAGCCGAAGCCCAGCGCCGTTGAGCTTTCTGGCTCATAGAACAGTGAGGCATCGTTGAGGCTCAGTTTGCCCAGCGCATCACGGAACGCTTCATAGTCATCAGAGCTGATCGGGAACAGGCCAGCATATACCTGTGGCTTCACTTTCTTAAAGCCTGGCAGGACATGTTCAGCAGGATTGCGTTGCAGCGTCAGGGTGTCACCGACTGGCGCGCCCATGATGTCTTTGATAGCGCAAACCAACCAGCCTACTTCACCGCAGTTCAGTTCATTACGGTCAACCTGTTTCGGTGTAAAGATACCTAAGCGATCAGCGTTATAGGTCTGACCGGTGCTCATCACCTTCACTTTGTCGCCTTTACGCAGCGTACCGTTCTTGATACGAATCAGTGACACAACGCCCAGGTAGTTATCGAACCATGAGTCGATGATCAGCGCCTGCAGTGGGCCTTCCGGATCACCTTCCGGTGGTGGGATATCACGCACCAGACGCTCAAGCACATCCGGAACGCCAACGCCGGTTTTCGCCGAGCAGCGCACGGCATCAGCCGCATCAATACCAACGATATCTTCAATCTCTTCCGCCACGCGCTCAGGATCGGCCGCAGGCAAGTCGATTTTGTTCAGAACCGGTACCACTTCCAGATCCATTTCCATTGCGGTGTAGCAGTTCGCCAGCGTCTGTGCTTCAACGCCCTGACCTGCATCGACCACCAGCAAAGCCCCTTCACAAGCCGCTAAAGAGCGGGAAACTTCATAGGAGAAGTCAACGTGGCCGGGAGTATCGATAAAATTGAGCTGGTAAGTTTCACCGTTCAGCGCTTTGTAATCGAGCGTGACGCTTTGCGCTTTGATGGTAATGCCGCGCTCGCGCTCCAGATCCATAGAATCCAGAACCTGCGCCGCCATCTCACGATCGCTGAGGCCACCACAAATCTGAATCAAGCGGTCAGAGAGCGTTGATTTGCCGTGGTCGATGTGTGCGATGATGGAGAAATTTCGTATGTGCTTCATTTATATGAATATCTTCACGTAAAAAATCAGTGGAAAACTTGAGCACAGACACATTCAGGAAAGTGAGCTTTACCCGGAATCCTGTCAGCCTCATTAATGACGACGCATATTACACTGTTAACGCCGCGCGTTAAAGAATGGAACTGTGGGGAATCGCAACAGATTTCAGCGGGTAAGCCTAAATGAAAAAGCCGCGCATTGCGCGGCCCTGGCAGGGATCAACCTTCATTTTCTACGCGTATGGCATCGGGCGGTAACGCAACGCTGAGGATGATCGGCTGAAAGGCTTCCCGATGACCGAACACGCTGGAAACCCCTTTAGCCACAATAAAGCCACCGATGCCGCCTAACAGCGCACCGCATGCCGCCGCCAGATCGCTGTGGAACAGCATCTGAAACAGACCTGCGACTAAAAACAGGCCAAGCAGCGGCGTCATGTAAACCAGCAGCGCTGAACCTAACAGGCTGCTTTCACGAATGCCCAATTCAATGCGCTGCCCGGGCTGTAAAGGCTCCGGGCTGGCAATGGTCATCACATGGGCATTTTTCGGCCCAAGCTGGTTGAGCGCGTGGCTACCGCAGCCTTTGCGGGCTGAGCAGCTGTTACAGGAGGTTTTCGCTTCCGAGTGCAGCGTGGCAATGCCTTTTTCCCACGCCACCACGGTGGCCCATTCTCTCATCATTTTTGTGCACCTGAATCTATGCTGTCCGCAATACGTTTGGCCGTTGCAGGAGGTAACTCACCCACCACGGTAATTTCACGATTATCGCGCACTTCTGTCTGCACCGTACGACGCCCAGTGCGCAATGACTGCGGCACACTGCTTTTATCGGCAGGCGTAATGTTGATAGCAAAGCTAAATAAGCCATCGCTGTACAGACGAGATTCTACGGTTTTATTCATGGCTGGCATATCGCGGCGACTCTGCGAAATCAGTGTCATACCCGCTGGCAACCAACCAGGCTGCCAGCTGAGCTGCACTTTATCGCCCGCCGGTAATGACAGCGTTGGCGGCAGATTGGCTTTTTCCAACCCCTGCATCAGATTACGTACGCCTTCATCCACCGCAAAGCTGATGACACGGAACTGCTCCAGCGTTTCACCATCACGATCCAGCAAATCAATGCGTAGCGGCAATTTAGTATCAACATCCAGCCACACTACATAGCTGTAGCGCGTGCCATCACGCGACACGATGCGCACCACTTCGCACATTTGATCGGCCATACGTGAACGTCCTACCGGAATAAAATCGTAGGCATCACCAAGGCGGGAGAAATCAGCAAACATCAATGCAGGCAGCGCATCAATAATGTGATTGCCCGGTAGCGAGAAGGGATCAAGCCCTGGCTCGAAGTAGCTGATGTCATTGCCACGTTGAATCACTTCACGACGCGGCCCATCCATCTGCAACAGTTGGGCAAAGATACGATTATCGATAACTGCATGACGATAGCGCAGAGATTCAATGCCAAGACGAGAAACATTGATGTAGGCGAATTCGTAGTTGAGGTTCTGGCTTGCCTGCTCCATCTGCTGTAACAACGCCCCGGAAGCAGATGTCTGCGCCGGGGCGGTGGAGGACCAAAGCAGGCTGCCTGCCAGCAGGCTAACGGCACACCAAAGTTGCTTCATTACTGCTGTTGAGTTCCTAACGACTGATTTCCGGGAACGTTAGCTTGCGCCTGCTGTGGATCATTCTTTTCATCGAACTGGACCTGATCAGCATGCAGACGGCGTTGCAGTTCATAGTCCTGCAGCATGGCATTCACACGACGACGCTGTTCCTGCACCTGCTGGTTAGAGCTGTTGGTGTCAAACGCGTCAGAAGGGACGCCAAGACTGACAGGAGAAGCTTTACCCATCATCGGCAGCGTATTAAACGCTGGAGAGTCTGAGGTTTCCGTTGCACTGCTGCCAGGCTGAGTATTGTAGTGCTGAACACCCACAATCACGGCCAGCGAGACACAGGCAGCCACACCAATCTGCGCCAGTTGTGCAGTCCAGGTGCCGCCACGGCGCCAGAACGGCATTTTCTCCCAGCGTGATGGCTCAGGCTGCGCTTCAGGAATCAGCGGAGTCACTTTACGCAATGGCTCATTTTCAATGGCCGCTGCAACGCGTGCGGAGATATCAAAATGCAGCACTTCACCGACATCACCTCGTAAGGTGTCGCGGATTAGATGGTAGCTCTCCCAGCTTTTTTGAAGATCTGCATCCTTCGACAACGACGCCAGCAGCTCGTTATCGAGAGTTTCACCATCCATTAAAGCGGAAAGTTTTTCTTTCTGCATGCTTTGGTACCCTTCCAGTAGCCGTTATCACTGACGTTGGATAAGCGGTTGAACTTTATTATCAATGGCCTCTCGGGCACGGAAGATACGCGAACGAACCGTACCCACCGGGCAATCCATGATGGCGGCAATCTCTTCGTAACTTAAACCATCCAACTCCCTTAGGGTGATGGCCATACGCAGATCTTCGGGAAGCGCCTCAATGGTCCGAAAAACAATTTGTTTCAGTTCCTCTGACAACATTAAGTTCTCAGGGTTCGAAATTTCTTTTAATGCTCCCGCACTTTCGAAATTTTCTGCATCGATAGCATCCACATCGCTGGATGGCGGACGACGCCCCTGAGCCACTAAATAGTTTTTTGCTGTATTCACCGCAATGCGGTACAGCCATGTATAAAAGGCGCTATCGCCACGGAAAGATTCCAGTGCGCGATACGCTTTAATAAAGGATTCCTGAACCACATCAGGCACATCGCCTGAAGGGACATAACGTGAAACCAGGCTCGCCACTTTATGCTGGTATCGAATCACCAGTAAATTAAATGACTTTTGATCTCCCTTCTGAACCCGCTCAACGAGAACCTGATCCGTTAACTGCTCGCTCATCCGAGGTAATGTCTCCCCAAATCTCTTTTTATGCGTAAGTGAACTGCCAGCACATCTCATTGTTCTGAGCAAGCATGCGCTTAGAGTCATATGTTGGCCTGAAGTTCACCACGACCAGATATTTTCCGTATCGGAACCACGACATCATTGTTGTTGATTGTCTTTCAGTGTAGCGACTGGCTACGCCGTTGGCGTCATTTGCGGCACCGATAATCGCTGGGAGAGTACCCTATGACGCCCTAATTTTCACCTTTATTACCTGAATTTTCAGAGTGTTTGGTATAAAAAACACGATGTGCTTATTTTCGGACATAACTTACTGAAATCGCGTGATTATGTCGCCGCTCTGGATAATTTTACCGCGTAATTTGTTCAAAATACTTCACAGGACCGGCTTCCAGGCTTATGCTCGGGAAACCTTTTGTTTAGTAAATTAAACACCATGACATCGAATCCTGATTACCAATGTGATGTGTTAATTGTGGGTAGCGGTGCTGCAGGCCTCTCTCTGGCGCTGCGACTGGCACCCTATTACCAGGTGACAGTGTTAAGCAAAGCACAGGTGAACGAAGGTTCGACGCTGTATGCCCAGGGCGGTATCGCCGCGGTGTTTGATGAAACAGACAGCATTGAATCTCACGTCGAAGACACATTAATTGCCGGTGCAGGCTTATGTGAGCGCGAAACCGTTAGCTTTATCGCCAGCAATGCGCGCCATTGCGTGCAGTGGTTGATTGATAACGGCGTGGCCTTCGACAAGGAACCACAAGGTGACGGCGAAGCGCGTTACCATCTGACGCGCGAAGGTGGTCACAGCCATCGTCGAATCCTGCACAGCGCCGATGCCACTGGCCACGCGGTGGAAACCACGCTGGTGAGCCAGGCGCTGAGCCATCCCAACATCCGTATTATTGAACGCACTAACGCCGTTGATTTAATTCTTTCCGACAAACTGGGGCTGCCGGGCAAGCGTCGGGTGGTGGGCGCGTGGATCTGGAACCGCAATCGCGAACAGGTGGAAACCTGTCGTGCTCGTGCGGTGGTACTGGCCACTGGCGGTGCAGCAAAAGTGTATCAGTACACCACCAACCCGGATGTGGCCTCTGGTGATGGTATTGCGATGGCATGGCGTGCTGGCTGCCGTGTCGCCAATCTGGAATTCAATCAGTTCCACCCCACCTGTTTATTCCATCCTCAGGCACAGAACTTTTTGCTCACGGAAGCGTTGCGCGGCGAAGGCGCATGGTTGCTGCGCCCGGATGGTACCCGTTTTATGCCTGATTTTGACGAGCGCGCCGAACTGGCCCCGCGCGATATCGTGGCTCGTGCCATCGATCATGAAATGAAACGTCTGGGTGTCGATTGCATGTATCTGGATATCAGCCACCAGCCAGAGAGTTTTGTCCGCGCGCACTTCCCGATGATCTACGAGAAATTGCTGACCTTCGGACTGGACCTGACAAAACAGCCAATTCCCATCGTTCCTGCCGCCCACTACACCTGCGGCGGCGTGATGGTGGATCAGCAGGGCCGCACCGATGTTGATGGGCTATATGCCATTGGCGAGGTGAGCTATACCGGCCTGCACGGTGCCAATCGTATGGCATCGAATTCTTTGCTGGAGTGTCTGGTGTATGGCTGGTCTGCGGCAGAAGACATGATTCGCCGCTTGCCGGATGTTGCCGCCGTCGAGCAACTGCCGGCCTGGGATGAAAGCCGGGTCGATGACGCGGACGAACGCGTAGTGATTCAGCACAACTGGCATGAACTGCGCCTGTTCATGTGGGATTACATGGGAATTGTGCGCACCACCAAAAGGCTTGAGCGCGCACTGCGCAGAATTAATTTACTACAGCAGGAGATCGATGAGTATTACGCGCATTTCCGCCTCTCCAATAACCTGCTGGAGTTACGCAATCTGGTGCAGGTGGCGGAGTTGATGGTGCGCTGTGCGCTGGAACGCAAAGAGAGCCGTGGCCTGCACTATACGCCTGATTATCCCGATCAACTCCCGGAAGCTTTACCGACTCAACTCCAGCCAGAGCATTATCGGAACAGATAGAAATCACTCACCAGACTCAGCCAGTCAGCCGAATAGCTCTTATCTTCATCACGAATGGCGAGACGTTCCAGCAACGTTTCGCCTGCCGTGGGCGAGAAACCTAACACTAGACGATTCGGCGGACGATGCGCGTAAGCCGCCACGTCGTAGCGATATCGCAGATGCCAGCCTTCAGCCAGCGCCAGCGGGATGAGATTTTCTCCCGCATCCTCGGGCAGCACCACGCAAAAAATCCCCTCTTCTTCAATTAGCTGAGCGGCACAGCGCAATAGCGTGGGATGATCCAGGGTGGTGGTACTGCGCGCGCTATCACGCTCTGCGCTGGCTGACGCCGTTCCCGGCGCAAAAAAAGGTGGATTGCTGACGATCAGGGAGTAGCGTTTTTCCGATTGCTCGCTCCAGCTGACGATGTCCTGTTGATGTACAGTGATGCGATCGGCCCAGGGAGAAGCCTGCACGTTTTCCTCAGCCTGGCTAGCCGCACTGGCTTCCAGCTCGACGGCATCCAGCATCACCTGTTGTGGCGTACGCTGTGCCAGCATCAGCGCAATCAATCCGCTGCCGCAGCCAATATCCAGAATTCGTCGCGCGCCTGCAACTGGCGCCCAGGCACCCAGTAACACGCCATCGGTGCCGACTTTCATCGCACAGCGGTCATGCGCCACGAAAAATTGCTTAAAGGTAAAACCATCTTTTCTTAACATTGCCCGCGTCTGCGGCTGGTCCTGAGACATACTTCACTACCGTTGAATTATCTACTGCGGGGAGTGTAACGTGGTCGTGAGGGGAATTCACCTTCACCTGCTGCACACAAACAGATGAAGATTATGTCTGTTCTGTCTATAATCAGCGCCCCAAACTGAGGTAGACCATGACCGTAACCACATTCTCCGAACTCGAACTCGACGAAAGCCTGCTGCAAGCGCTGCAGGAAAAAGGTTTCACGCGCCCCACTGCCATTCAGGCTGAGACCATTCCTGCCGCGCTGGAAGGCCGTGACGTTCTGGGTTCGGCGCCAACCGGAACGGGGAAAACCGCTGCTTTTCTGCTGCCCGCTTTACAGCATCTGCTCGACTTCCCACGCAAAAAATCGGGCCCGCCACGTATTTTGATCCTCACGCCAACCCGCGAACTGGCGATGCAGGTTGCCGATCACGCACGTGAGTTGGCTAAACACACGCACCTGGATATCGCTACCATCACCGGTGGTGTGGCTTATATGAACCACGCCGAAGTGTTCAGCGAAAACCAGGACATCGTGGTGGCCACTACCGGTCGCCTGCTGCAGTACATCAAAGAAGAAAACTTTGACTGCCGCGCCGTAGAAACGCTGATTCTGGATGAAGCCGACCGCATGGTCGATATGGGCTTCGCGCAGGATATTGAAACCATCGCGGCGGAAACCCGCTGGCGCAAACAGACGTTGCTGTTCTCCGCCACGCTGGAAGGCGAGAACATCAAAGATTTTGCCGAGCGTCTGCTGAACGATCCGGTATCAATTGAAGCGGATCCCAGCAAAAGCGAACGCAAGAAGATTCAACAGTGGTTTTATCGTGCTGACAACCTTGAGCACAAAACCAAGCTGCTGGTGCACCTGTTAAAACAGCCTGAAGCCAAGCGCGTGGTGGTGTTTGTGCGTAAGCGTGAGCGCCTGCATGAACTGGTGACCTGGCTGCACGAAGCCGGCATTCGTACCAGCTATCTTGAAGGTGAGATGGTGCAGGTAAACCGCAATGAAGCGATTAAGCGTATAAACGAAAATCGCGTCAACGTGATGATTGCGACCGATGTTGCGGCACGCGGAATCGACATTGATGACGTCACTCACGTCATCAACTATGACCTGCCTCTTACTGCCGATATCTACTTGCACCGCATTGGTCGTACGGCGCGAGCTGGACGTAAAGGCACGGCGATTTCGTTGGTAGAGGCACATGATCATGTGCTGCTGGGTAAAATTACCCGTTATATCAACGAGCCGATTAAAGCGCGCATCATCGAAGAGTTGCGTCCGGAATCGCGTGCGCCGAGTGCTAAAGTCACGGGTAAACCGTCAAAAAAAGCCCTTGCGAAGCGTAAAGAGCGCAAAGAGAAAGAAGCTGAAAAACCGCGTGTTAAACAACGTCATCGCGACACCAAAAATGTCGGTAAACGTCGTAAGGCCAGCGGCAGCAGCACACCAGAGAGCGGTGCAGAATAAATCAGCACGCACTCAATAAAGCGCCTCTGATGAGGCCTTTTTTTTATCTTTAGCCTGCCAAAATAACGCTTCGGTTATATTTTTGCTGTGAATCCCCTTTCCGGCATTCCCTTTCAGGATCGATAAAGACAAAAAAGCCGCGCCTAAGGGTATCGGCGCGGCCTGTATTGCTGTGTGACTTTTCGTCAGCCGATCAATTACAGACTTTCAGTGAAAGTACGGGTAATCACATCGCGCTGCTGTTCAGGGGTAAGCGCATTAAAGCGCACCGCATAACCAGACACACGAATGGTCAGCTGCGGATATTTTTCCGGATGCTTAACCGCATCTTCTAAGGTTTCGCGACGCAGCACGTTGACGTTCAGGTGCTGGCCACCCTCAATACGCACCTCGGGTTTCTGCTCCAGCGGGATTTCACGGTAAGCAATGTCGCCCAGATCGCTAATAGCAACGATCTGATCTTCCGTGAAATCGCCTTTTGCGCACAGGCAACGGGCTTCCGCTTTCTCATCATCCAGCAACCAGAATGAGTTCAGCAGTTGTGGGTTATTGGCCTGAGTAATTTGAATACCGGTAATCATAGTGACCTCCAGGGCTTTAGTGCGCGATGTTTCCTATCACGCGGTGTATCCATTGATCTGACACATTGATATACCACTGAGGATTTGCCACCGTTTTGACCTGTATCAATTATGCTGGCAAGCGAAGTGCGCTTTATCGCTAACAAATTGATTTACAACCATTACGTATGAAAACTTTTTCTGTATTTTTTCAAATTATTTTTACCCTTCTGCTGCCGTGTCCGACACGTTAAGCTAGGCGCAAATTTTTGCAGGGAGTTAACGATGGCTGAGAAGCTGACCTGGCACGACGTGCTGGCTGAAGAGAAAGAAAAACCTTACTTCGTCGAAACCTTAAAAGCGGTAGCTAACGAACGTGCCGCAGGTGTGACCGTGTATCCGCCGCAAAAAGACGTGTTCAATGCCTTCCGTCTGACGGAACTGGGCGACATTAAGGTGGTGATTCTGGGCCAGGATCCCTATCACGGCCCGAATCAGGCGCACGGTCTGGCGTTCTCCGTGCTTCCCGGCGTGCCCACGCCTCCTTCACTGCTGAATATGTACAAAGAATTGGAGCAGGATATTGCGGGCTTTACGCGCCCACAGCACGGCTTCCTCGAAAGCTGGGCCACACAAGGTGTGATGCTGCTGAACACGGTGCTCACGGTAGAAGCCAGCAAAGCGCATTCCCACGCGCGATTCGGCTGGGAAACCTTTACGGACAATGTTATAAGCGCGATCAATCAACATCGTGAAGGCGTGATTTTCCTGCTGTGGGGTTCGCATGCGCAGAAGAAAGGCAGCATTATCGATACGCAACGCCACCATGTTTTGAAAGCGCCGCATCCCTCACCGCTTTCCGCCCATCGCGGCTTTTTTGGCAGTAAGCACTTCTCGCAGGCGAACGCGCTGTTAATCCAGTCGGGCCAGACGCCCATCGACTGGATGCCTGTCCTGCCTTAGAAATAAAAACGGCCGCAATCAGCGGCCGTTTTTGTATTCAGCAGGGTAATTAGCCTTTGGCTTTGGTTACTGCCACCATCGCTGGGCGCAACAGGCGACCATTGAGGGTATAACCACGCTGCATCACCATCAGTACATGGTTCGGTGCCATGTCTTCTGATTCAATCATCGACATCGCCTGATGCACATCCGGGTTGAATGGCACGTTGGTTTCACCGACCACTTCAACACCATACTTACGCACGGCACCCAGCAGGGATTTCAGCGTCAGTTCGATGCCTTCAATCATCGAAGCCAGTTCGGTGTTCTCTTTATCAGCCACTTCCAGCGCGCGCTCGAGGCTATCAATCACTGGCAGCAGTTCGTTGGCAAATTTTTCCAGCGCAAACTTGTGCGCTTTTTCCACATCCATTTCGGCACGGCGACGGATGTTCTCAATCTCCGCCTGAGCGCGCAGCTGTGCTTCACGCACGCCACCTTGCGACTGGGCTAATTCCGCTTCCAGTTGCGCGATACGCTCATCACGCGGATCCACCTCAGTTGCCGTCTCTGCGTCCACGTGCTGCTGATCCTGTTGAATTTCGTCTGAGACTTGCTCGTTAGGGGTGTTCTGTTCTTTACTACTCATGAATTTCTCCGCGTTTTGCACATTCATCTCGCTGGTTGGCTTATTATGGGGATCAGTTTGACGGTTTCAAGTGAACCCATCACATTGCCTGGCCGTTTTGGCTTATGAGGAACACGCGCTAAATGAACAAACACTTTAACTGCATTGGGATTGTCGGCCATCCGCGCCATCCTACTGCGTTAACCACCCATGAAATGCTCTGGCGCTGGCTGACAGCAAAAGGCTATGAGGTGATCGTCGAGCAGCAGATTGCGCGCGAATTGAACCTGAAAGATGTGGAAACCGGCAGCCTGGCGGAAATCGGCCAACGTGCAGATTTAGCCGTGGTAGTGGGCGGTGATGGCAATATGCTGGGCGCCGCACGCGTGCTGGCACGTTATGACATCAAAGTGATTGGGATTAACCGCGGTAATCTCGGTTTTCTCACCGACCTCGATCCCGATAACGCACAGCAACAGCTGGATGATGTGCTGCAAGGCGAATACTTTGTCGAAAGCCGTTTCCTGCTGGAGGCGCAGGTGTGCAAAGAAGCGTGCTCACCGCGGATTGGAAGTGCCATTAATGAAGTGGTGCTGCATCCAGGAAAAGTGGCACACATGATTGAATTCGAGGTGTATATCGATGAAGTTTTTGCCTTTTCCCAGCGTTCGGATGGCTTAATCATCTCGACGCCCACCGGTTCTACCGCCTATTCCCTCTCAGCGGGCGGCCCGATTCTGACGCCATCACTGGATGCCATCGCCATTGTGCCCATGTTCCCGCACACACTTTCTGCCCGCCCGCTGGTGATCAACAGCAGCAGCACCATTCGACTGCGTTTCTCATCTCTGCGTAGCGACCTGGAGATCAGCTGCGATAGCCAGATTGCGCTGCCTATTCAGGAAGGAGAAGATGTGTTGATTCGCCGTAGCGCGCATCATCTCAACCTGATCCATCCTAAAAATTACAATTATTTTAATACGTTAAGCTCAAAACTGGGCTGGTCAAAAAAATTGTTCTGAAAATCACCGCCAGCCACTTTACTGTATAAAAAACCAGTTTATACTGTATGAAAAACCATATCTGTTTTTACATACAGGTGATTTCATGCTGGCACAACTGACCATCAGTAACTTTGCTATCGTTCGTGAACTGGAGATCGACTTTCATCGTGGGATGACAGCGATCACGGGGGAAACCGGCGCAGGTAAATCCATCGCAATTGATGCGCTGGGCCTGTGCCTGGGCGGCCGCTCTGAAGCAGATATGGTGCGTCAGGGTGCCAGTCGTGCCGATATCTGCGCGCGTTTCCAGCTCAAAGCCTCACCTTCTGCACAGCGCTGGCTGATGGAGAATCAGCTCGATGAAGGCAACGAATGCCTGCTGCGCCGCGTGATCAGTGCCGATGGCCGCTCTCGTGGCTTCATCAATGGCACGTCGGTGCCGCTGTCACAACTGCGTGAACTCGGTCAGTTGCTGATTCAAATTCACGGCCAGCATGCGCACCAGCTGCTGCTCAAGCCAGACCACCAAAAACATCTGCTGGATGCTTATGCGGCCCATGATGACCTGCTTGATGAGATGCGTCAGCACTACCAGCGCTGGCATCAAAGCTGCCGTGCGCTGGCTCAGCATCAGCAGCTGGCACAGGAGCGTGAAGCACGCCGTGAACTGCTGCAATATCAGCTGAAAGAACTGAATGAGTTTGCCCCGCAGCCGGGCGAATTTGAGCAGATTGATGAAGAGTACAAACGCCTCGCCAACAGCGGCCAACTGCTCTCTACGAGTCAGCAGGCACTGCAAATTCTCGCCGATAGCGATGACACCAACCTGCAAAGCTTGCTGTATAGCGCGCGCAATATGCTCGGCGAATTAGTATCGCTGGATGACAAGGTGAGCGGCGTGTTCAATTTGCTGGAAGAGGCAGCGATTCAACTGAGCGAAGCCAGCGATGAGCTGCGCCACTATTGTGAACGTCTGGATCTCGATCCCAATCGTCTGCATGAACTGGAACAACGTCTGTCACGCCAGATTGTCCTCTCACGTAAACATCATGTGTCGCCAGAAACCTTACCGGTGCTCTATCAGCAGTTGCTGGACGAAGCAGAACAACTGTCGCAGCAAGAGAGCGATCAGGAAACGCTGCAAAATGAAGTGGGTTCACACCATCTGGCGGCTGTGGCCTGCGCGGAAAAACTGCACCAGCTGCGTGAACAGGCGGCGCATGAACTTAGCCAGCTGATCACCCAGAGTATGCGTACCCTGTCGATGCCGCACGGTCAGTTTGCCATTGAACTGGAGTTCAAAGCCGATCAACTCACGGCAGATGGCGCTACACGCATTGATTTCCGCGTGACCACCAACCCTGGCCAGCCGTTGCAACCACTCGGCAAAGTGGCATCAGGGGGTGAGCTGTCGCGTATTGCGCTGGCGATTCAGGTGATCACCGCACAGAAAATGGAAACGCCGGCCATGATCTTCGATGAAGTGGATGTCGGTATCAGCGGCCCAACGGCTGCTGTGGTCGGTCAGATGCTGCGTCAACTGGGCGAATCTACCCAGGTGATGTGTGTGACGCACTTGCCGCAGGTTGCCGGTTGTGGACATCAGCACTTCTACGTCAGCAAAGAGACCGATGGCGAGATGACCGAAACCCATATGCAGCCGCTGGATAAACGAGCCCGCCTGCAGGAACTGGCACGTTTGTTAGGCGGTAGCGAAGTCACGCGCAACACGCTGGCCAACGCAAAAGAACTTTTAGCAGCCTGATTCCGCACTTTTTTCTGGCCTGGTGGTCATATGCTTGCTCTGTAGAGGTTTCCAATAGGACAAAGGTTTATTATCATCGGCAGTTATATCGCCATAATAAAGCCTGCCGTAAGCAGAGTTCAGAATTTGATGGCAACAAAACAGCCTGACAAAAGGCGTTTGGCCCCAGAAAAGGAATGTATAGATGCGCTGTAAAACGCTGACTGCCGCGGCAGTGGTAATGTTGATGATGACCGCCGGATGTTCCACCCTTGAGCGCGTTGTATATCGTCCGGATATCAATCAGGGCAATTACCTGGTCGCCAACGATGTTTCGAAGATTCACACCGGCATGACGCAGCAGCAGGTTGCCTACACTCTCGGCACACCGATGATGCACGATCCGTTTGGCAGCAATGTCTGGTATTACGTGTTCCGTCAGGAACCAGGCCATGAAGGCGTGAAGCAGCAAACCCTGACGCTGACCTTTGACAGCAACGGTACGCTGACCAATATCGATAACAAACCGAAACTCACTGGCAAAGAAGGCTAAGTGAGCGGCAACAAAAAAGGCGCTTAAGCGCCTTTTTTGTGTCTGCGATTCCGCTATTTGTTGCTCGCCGAGCGTTCTGCTCGCTGGCGACGCATCTCTTTAGGATCCGCAATCAGTGGGCGGTAAATCTCCACGCGATCGCCATCCTGAACCGCATCACCCAACTTTACTGGCCGGCTGAAAATACCCACCTTGTTATTTGCCAGGTCGATGTCTTTGCGCAGTGATAACAAGCCCGAGGCTTTAATCGCCTGTTCGACGGTCGCGCCCTCTTCCAGGGTTACCGAACGCAGATACTGCTTTTCAGGCAGCGCATAAACGATCTCAACGGTGATATCAGGCACGATAAACCTCTTTCGCGCGCTGACTGAACGCTTGCACCATACTGTTGGCCAGTTCTTTGAAAATACGACCGAACGCCATCTCCACCAACATATTGGTGAATTCGAAGTCGAGGCTCAGCTCCACTTTGCAGGCATCATCACCCAGAGACGTGAAGTGCCATCCACCAGTCAGCTTGCGGAACGGACCATCAACCAGCTGCATTAAAATGCTCTGATTGCTGATCAGGGTATTACGTGTGGTAAAGGTTTTACTGATGCCCGCCTTCGAGACATCTACCGCAGCCGTCATCTGATTTCCGCTGTTATCCAGCACGCGGCTGCCGGTGCAGCCCGGAAGAAACTGAGGATAAGCGTCCACATCATTCACGAGCTGATACATCTGCTCAGCGCTATAGGGGACCAACGCCGAACGGCTAATCTGGGCCATAATGGTTCCTGTTCATCACAAAACCGTTGAATAATACCATTTTCGGACACCAAACAAAATTCACGGGTTTGCCAGCTGTGCTAAAATAGTGTGTTTTTTACCGCCCCCAGGACAGGGGGATGCGCCCACAGACTGAGTGATGTAGACTACGCCGCACTATGACAAAGAAAAAAGCTCACAAACCCGGTTCAGCCACTATTGCCCTCAACAAACGCGCTCGCCACGAATACTTCATTGAAGAAGAGTTCGAAGCGGGGATGTCGCTACAGGGATGGGAAGTTAAATCACTCCGCGCCGGTAAAGCCAATATCAGCGACAGCTACATTTTGCTGCGCGATGGCGAAGCCTATCTGTTCGGTTCCACTTTCCAGCCGCTGGCGGTTGCCTCTACGCACGTGGTGTGTGACCCCACGCGTAGCCGCAAGCTGTTGCTGAAGCAGCGCGAACTCGATTCGCTTTACGGCCGTGTCAACCGCGAAGGTTTCACGGTGGTTGCACTGTCGATGTACTGGAAAAACGCCTGGGCCAAGCTGAAGATCGGTGTGGCGCGCGGTAAGAAAGAACACGACAAGCGTAACGATGTGAAAGATCGCGAATGGCAGATGGATAAAGCACGTATTATGAAGAATTCAAAGCGTTAAGCACTGGATTCAACCGTCACTTTTCTGTAGTATAAGAAGTTCTTGGGGCTGATTCTGGACTCGACGGGATTGTGAAGCCTTAGGTGCATGTCGAGGGGCGGTTTGCCTCGTTAAAAGCCGCAAAAAAATAGTCGCAAACGACGAAAACTACGCTTTAGCAGCTTAATAACCTGCCAAGAGCCCTCTCTCCCTAGCTTCCGCTCTTAAGACGGGGATCAAGAGAGGTCAAACCCAAAAGAGATCGTGTGGATGCCTTGCCTGGGGTTGAAGCACTAAATCTAATCAGGCTAGTTTGTCAGTGGCGTGTCTGTCCGCAGCTGGCCGGCGAATGTAAAGACTGACTAAGCATGTAGTACCGACGGTGTAGTAATTTCGGACGCGGGTTCAACTCCCGCCAGCTCCACCAAAATTCTTTCGCGGCGATACCAGAATCGTCCGCTGAAGTCCTGAAAGCCCGCACGGCACAAGCCTTGCGGGCTTTTTTGTGTCTATCGTTTTCAAGTGAGAATTGTTGGGAATGGTTCTGTCATTGAGCTTGGTTAAACCAGGCACCACTGAGCTCAGATAACCTTATTGTGGCAGCCCTGAATAACTGAATTCATTCCTACCGTTGATTTGTGCGCGATTTCAGATATATGAATTTTCCTAAAGATTTTCTGGCAACTAAGGTTATTCTTTGTTCGAATCGGTCACGGAGATTGCCTGATGGACATCACTAGCCTTAATTTACAATCAAGACTTGAAATAGTCCTGACCAAAGCTGCGGCTCGGTTGCCTTATGAAATGGGACAGCAGCTTCTTGCAATGATTAGTCCTCAGGCATTGGCAACAATGGCTGCGATAGTGGTTGTCTGGGTCGGTGCGCATTTTTTTGGAATTGGTGAAATTGCAGATGTCATTCTGTTGATTGTGGGGTGGGCTGCTGTAGGTGGTGTGGCGCTTGAAGCCGGGAAGAAGCTGTATGATTTTGCTATCAAAACTAACAATGCTCGCAATGAGGCAAATCTCGATGTGGCGGCAGAAAATTTGGCTGATGCTATAACTCTGATCGGCGTTGATGCTGTTCTGGCTGTTTTATTAAAGAAAAAACCGGGGGATACCTTTAAAATTCCTTTTAAGGGAAAATCCATGCCCAGATACAGTAATGATATTGGTAGACGCATGAGCCTGCCCAGAAATGGCGGATGGCGCTATACTCCAAAAATAAAAATAACTAAACATAAAGATGTTATCCAGGGTGCAACAAAGCCCTGGGGTGATGCTGTAGTCGGTCGTAATTATTATCCGGGGGCAATGTCGAAAGATGAGGCGCACTTGAAAATGCTTACGACACTTTACCATGAGCAGGTGCACATATTTATTGCTCCAAAATTTTATTTACTAAGAGAACTCAGGGTCTTTATGCGTCAAAGCGCCTATAATAAGTCATTTATTTTACGTTATCTTGAAGAAGCTTTTGCAGAGACTATTGGCTTATTAAGGGCGCGAGGCATGCATCGTGAATATATTGTCGAGGGTTTTAAATTCCCATTAGGCAACACTTATGAGATAACTTTTTCATTTTTAAGAAATGAAGCGAAAGGAATCCTTTTAGGCCCAGTGGTTGTTGGTGGATTGATGTACAGAGTGTGGTACGGAGCGCAACGATGATTTCTAAAGAAAAAGCGATACAGATAGCGAAAGAATATGCTCAAAAAAGTGAAAAAGGGTGGGATGAGAAATACCATGAAGCAGAGAAGACCATTTTAAGTGGAGAGCCAGCTTGGATCATTTCCACTTCAGACATAAAATACAATGACGAACTTCCATGGATGATGGAGCATTTCCCAAATCCTGTCTATTACTATATTAGCATGGTTGACGGCATCTGCATTGCTATAGGAAATAGAAGAAATGAATTTCAAAGGATTGATGGGAAATAAAACACCAACACTTAATCCAATAGCTTCACCAGAAAATAATATATATTAGACGTACTTATAGCACCTGGATAATGAGTTTAATTTAAAAAATAAATGATTACCACCTCGTAAAATAGAATTCACAGCCTCACCAAACCATTCGCAATATAACTGCAAGCACTAATAGTTAATTTACTTATTGCAACCAAATTTCATATAGCTGACTATCGCCACGAAATCCCTCCCCTTCTGTCTGATGTAAAATACGAACTAGCCTCCATATTCATTTATGTGCGTTTTTAGTTATGGAGGCTGAATATCTGATGCACCACTTTTTTCAGTTAAGGATCTTGCCGTTACCGTCTTAGCCGGCTCGATGCTTTTAATTAAGGTGCTATTCAATTTGATGACGTAAATAGCCATGCTCTGGATCTTTGGATTTTGGTCCCATCGATGGCACCAGAGCCATGCGATGGAGTCCCAGGAGCCGTAAGGTGAAACCCTTGCGGGCTTTTTTGTGCCAGTGGTTTTGTGGAATGATGTACCAGGCCTCTGCAACTATCGATGCTCGTTTGGTTTTTCCCATGTAACTCACCATGTTCTTGATGCGGAAAGCCTCTTAAATAAGGTATAAAGCCGCATGAAAATTCCAAACCGAATCCAACCGCTGGTCGATGACGGCCTGATCGATAACGTGCTTCAGCGCTTGAAAAGCGGCAAAGAAGCTGACGTTTACACTGTCATGTGCGGCGGCAAAGTCCAGTGCGCTAAAGTCTACAAAGAAGCTTCTCAGCGCAGCTTTAAGCAAGCCGTGCAATATCAGGAAGGGCGCAAAGTTCGCAACTCCCGTAGCGCGCGTGCAATGCAAAAAGGTTCCAAGTTCGGCCGCAAGCAGCAAGAGGAAGTCTGGCATACCGCAGAAGTCGACGCGCTGTTCCGCCTGGCCAAAGCCGGCGTTCGCGTGCCTGAACCCTATATGTGCCTCGACGGTGTGTTGTTAATGGAGTTGGTCACTGATGCAGATGGCGCAGTAGCACCACGTCTGAGCGATGTAATTTTGTCGCAAGAGGAAGCTCTGACTGATTTCGCCACCATGATTCGCAATATCGTACGCATGTTGTGTGCCGGCATTGTGCATGGCGATCTGTCAGAGTTTAACGTGTTGCAAGATGAGCATGGCCCAGTGATCATCGACCTGCCTCAAGCGGTGGATGCTTCAGCAAACAACCACGCTGAATCAATGTTCGAGCGCGATGTGAATAATATCACCGAATATTACGGTCAGTTTGCCCCGCAGATTTTAGAAACGCGTTATGCGAAAGAGATCTGGCAGCTATTTGAAGGCGGTAAGTTAACGCCTGAAACCGTTTTAACCGGTCTGTTTGTGGAAGAAGTTCATGCTGTAGATATGGATTCCCTGCTGGACGAAATCATCTCTGCTGAAGATGAGTATTACGATCGCCAG
The DNA here is from genome assembly GCF_009830025.1 of Pantoea sp. Taur. Classification (NCBI taxonomy): domain Bacteria; kingdom Pseudomonadati; phylum Pseudomonadota; class Gammaproteobacteria; order Enterobacterales; family Erwiniaceae; genus Pantoea; species Pantoea sp. Taur. Next base: position 37,124 of record NZ_SZZZ01000023.1, on the reverse strand, counting down.
CGAGCAGCTAAAGAGCGGGATGAAGATTAGGGCAGCAAAGTTTCTCTTCGCCGCCCCTGATAAATTAAGGCCGTTCACCCCGCGCCAGTCGGGCATTGATATCTGTGATCACCGTCGGTAAATCCGCCAGCGTATCGATGACGTAGTGCGCTCCCGCCGCGCTCAGTTTCTGCTGCGCCACTTCACGGCGACGCGCAATCTCAGCACCATCCATCTGCTGATATTCTTCCCAGGTCGCACCAAATTCATTCCCGGACACCGACAGACCAACGCTCCACATCCCGGCGCGCAGCCCTTCTTCGATGCCTGGCACGGCGTCGTCGACCTTTACGCAGTGACCGACCGCATCGATGCCCAGTGCAATCACATTCTGAAGAGCCATCCACGGACCAGGACGCGCTCCAGCCGCAAGATCGTCAGCAGCCACCCAGTAATCCGGCGCGTAACCTGCCTCGGCAGCGGCGGGCACCAGTCGCTCCATCACCGGACGCGGATAACCAGAACAGGAGCCGATTTTGATGCCATCGGCGCGGAGCTGGGTTATCATCTCGGTTACCCCTGCGATGGGTTGGGCGAAATCGACCACTTTGGCAATTTGCAGCGGCATAAAAGCCTGGTAGATAGCGTCGATATCCTCCCTGCTCATCGCCCGGCCAAAGCGCTGTTGCCAACGTGCATCCACGGTTGGCAACTTGCCAAGCGCTTCAATGTGCTGCCATTTTCCCAGCCCCATCGGCACGCGTGCTTCTTCCAGCGTGATTTCCATATCAAATGCCAGACGAAAGGCTTCGACAAAAATTTGCGTGGGTGCGAAGGAGCCGAAATCCACGGTGGTGCCCGCCCAATCCAGAATTACGGCGCTAATACGTTGCATGGTATGTCCTCATTTTTTCCAATACATGGCATGTTCGATGGCGTTGAGCAGGCCGGCGATATCCGCTGCATACACCTCACCGATGTTGCCGATGCGGAAGCAGTCGCTTTTTGAAACCTTGCCGGGATAGATCACAAAGCCTTGTGCTTTTAATTGCTGATAAAAATCGGCAAATCGATAGGTCTCGGCCTTGGGAGAATAAAACGCGGTGATGATGGGCGAGTGCATCGCATCTTCCAGTAAGGTTTCAAAGCCCAACTGACGCATGCCCGCCACCAGCTTCAGCTGGTTATGGCGATAGCGTGAATGGCGAGCCGCCACACCGCCCTCTTCCGCCAGCTCTTTGAGCGCCTGCGCAAAAGCCAGCACCGTGTGCGTAGGTGAAGTGAAGCGCCATTTGCCGTGGTTCTCTTCCATGCAGTGCCACTGCGCATAGAGATCCAGTGAGAGGGAGCGGGAGCGCCCTTTGCACTTTTCCAGCTCACTCTGGCGCGCGATAACAAAGCCAAAGCCGGGTACGCCCTGGATGCATTTATTGGCAGAGCTGATCAGAAAATCGATATTGAGTGCTGCGACATCAAGCGGGATACCGCCAAAGCTGCTCATCGCATCGACGATATAGATCTTGCCATACTGCCGGGCCAGGGCTGCCACCTCGGCAATCGGATTCAGCATGCCGGTGGTGGTTTCACAATGCACCATGGCGATATGGGTAATGCTGTGGTCTTCGCGCAGCACGCGTTCGATCTCAGCCACATCCGGGCGTGCCACTTCGCCACAATCATAGGCACGATGCGCGATGCCCATCAGTGATGCCATCTCAATCATGCGCGCACCATACGCGCCATTACTGACAATCAGCACTTTGCCAGCATCGCCAATCGCACTGCCTAACACCGCTTCCACGGCATAGCTGCCGCTGCCTTGCAACAGCACAGAAGTGTAACCCGCAGCAGGCGTCGCTAATGAGACCAGCTGCCGCCTGATGGTCTGAACCACACCAAGATTGTAATCATCATCCCAAGTGCAACTATCAGAGAGCATGGCTTCTTTTACGGTTTTAGAGGTGGTCAGTGGACCGGGTGTGAGCAACAGGTAATTACGGGAAGTCATTTTTTCACCATTGGTATATACCAGATGACATTTATTATTAGAGAATCGCTTTCGTCACCACAAGGAGAAATCGCCACTGCAACAAAAAATTCATCTGGGCATGTATAATGACGTCTTAAAAAACTACAGCGAATCCGCATGAAATCGTTAACCAGTGATATCCCGCAATACCTGCTGATCAAGGCCGAGCTTCAGGCGCGCATTCAAAGTGGTGCGTTGAAAACCGGTGATAAATTGCCGTCAGAGCGCGAGTTATGTGCGATCTTCTCCACCACCCGCACCACCATCCGCGAAAGTCTGGCGCAGCTGGAGGCGAGCGGCGTCATTTATCGCTCCGATCGCCGTGGCTGGTTTGTCACCCCGGAACGCCTTTGGCTTGATCCCACACAGAACACCAACTTCCACAAACTCTGTCTTGAACAGGGTCGTGAGCCGAGAACAGTATTGCTCAGTGGCCGCCTGACCACCGTGCCGCTTGATGTCATGAAGCCACTGGAATTGCAGCCATTCGACCAGATTTATCTGCTCGCGCGCCTGCGTTACGCCGATGGTCGCGCTATATGTTATTGCGAAAACCATTGCCTGCCCGCGCGAGTTCCTGAGCTGCTGCGTCATGACCTCAATGGCAGTCTGACGGAGGTCTACCAAAGCCATTACGACCTGGTTTACACCAGCATGCATCTGGCCTTTTACCCAACCTCCATTCCGGCGCATGCCGCGGCCGCGCTGGGGATTATGGAGGGCTTGCCGGCGCTGCAACTGAGTCGGCTCAATTACGACCAGCATGGTCGCGTACTCGATTACGATATCGAGTTCTGGCGCCATGACAGCCTGCGGATCGAGGTGGACACTCATTAATCCCTGCGAATAAAAAAGCCCTGCTCAGTGATGAGCGGGGCTTTTTTTTGCCTGCTTCATTTTTCTGTCACATATGCCGATTAGCGTTAAACGCAATTCTGGTACATACCAGATTAACTTTCACACGCTACGAGGCCCAACAGATGAAACTCTCTCACCTTGCTCTGCTGTCCGCTCTTGCTGTTGCTTCAAGCCCGGCTTGGGCAGATTCGGTTGTCACCGTCTACTCGGCCGATGGCCTGCACGATGGGGAAAACAGCTGGTACCAGGCAGAATTTGCCGCGTTCACGCAAGCCACGGGAATCAAAGTGCAGTACGTAGAGAGCGGATCGGGAGCGATTGTCGAACGCCTTGCGAAAGAGCGCAGTAATCCTCAGGCAGATGTTTTAGTCACCGTGCCGCCGTTCATCCAACGTGCCGCCGGCAACGACTTGTTAGCCGATTTCACGCCAGATGCCGCCGCGCAAATTCCCGGAGCCACCGCGCGTTATGTGCCTCTGGTGAACAACTATTTGAGCTTCATCTACAACCGCAAGTTACTGAAATCCGCCCCTGCCAGCTGGCAGGATCTGCTCGATAACCGCTTCAAGAACAAGCTGCAATACTCTACGCCTGGTCAGGCGGGCGATGGCACCGCAGTCATGTTGCAAGCGTTCCACAGCTTTGGTGGCAAACCCGCTGCCTTCGATTATCTGGGTAAGCTGCAAGCCAACAACGTGGGTCCATCCGCCTCCACTGGCAAACTGACTGCCCTGGTGAATAAAGGCGAGCTGTATGTGGCGAACGGTGACCTGCAAATGAACCTGTCGCAAATGAAGCAAAACCCGAATATCCAGATCTTCTGGCCAGCGGATGCTCAGGGGGAACGCAGCGCATTGGCCCTGCCCTATGTGATTGGTCTGGTGCAAAACGCGCCACAAAGCGAGAACGGTAAAAAACTCATCAACTTCCTGTTGGATAACGCCGCACAAATGCAGGTCAGCTCTCTGGCATGGGGCATGCCCGTTCGCCGTGATATCACGCCGGATGACAGCAATTATCAGCAAGCAACAGCCGCATTACAGGGCGTGAAAGTGTGGCAGCCAGACTGGAATGAGGTGGCCAATTCACTCTCAACCGATATCGCGCAATGGCACAACGTGACTGACAGCGAGTAACCCGTGATGCTGATGAAAACCTCTGTCGCCGCACCGGATATCGCAGCCAACACCTCGGGCATTGTGCTGGACAACTTGCGTGTGGCTTATCACGACCAGGTCGTGCTCAAACCGCTCACCCTTACCATTGAACCCGGTGAAGTGCTGGCATTGATTGGGCCTTCCGGCTCGGGAAAAACCACGGTATTGCGTGCGATTGCAGGTTTTGTGCCTCCCGCAGGGGGGCGCATTTTACTGGGCGATCGCGATATCAGTGCATTGCCACCTTACCAACGCGGACTCGGCATGGTGGTACAAAACTACGCGCTGTTCCCGCACATGAAAGTGGAGGACAACGTGGCGTTCGGTCTGCGTGCACAAAAGCAGCCCAGGGCGCTGATCGCTGAGCGTGTGCAGGATGCCCTGAAAATGGTGGGAATGCGTGATTTCGCCACTCGTTATCCGCACCAGCTTTCTGGCGGCCAGCAACAGCGCGTGGCAATTGCCCGCGCTATCGCCACACGTCCGCAAGTGTTGCTATTGGATGAGCCGCTATCAGCACTGGATGCACAGATTCGCCACAACATGGTGGAGGAAATCGCGCGGTTACACCGGGAATTACCTGAACTGACTATCCTTTACGTCACGCACGATCAGACCGAAGCCCTGACGCTGGCGGATAAAATCGGCATCATGAAAGAGGGTTCGATGGTGGCGTACGGTGAAAAGCATACGCTGTATCAGCGACCGCCCAATCGCTTTGCCGCGGAATTCCTTGGACGCGCCAACATCCTTGCAGCCACCGCGCTGGAGGTGCAGCAGCAGTCAGGTGAAGTGTGCGTCAGTTGTGGCGGTACGCTGGTCAACGCCTGTACCTCGGGCAACATGCGCGGCCGCAACAAGTTACTCTGCGTTCGCCCGCAGCACATTACGTTGCAGCCACGTTCGCCACGCAGCAATCGCCTGAACGCCACTCTGCAATCCCTGCACTGGCAAGGCGATCTCACCCATCTTTTATGTGATGTGGCGGGGGAAACAGTGCGCGTGGTGCTGACGCAACTCAATCCGCTGCCACAGGCTGGAGATGCGTTGACGTTGTGGTTTGAACCGGAAGATGCGGTGTTGCTGGAGGTTGAGCATGTCTGACACCCTCCCTGTACTGCGCCCATTACGGCGCAGCCTGGCGCTTCAACGTCATGGCAGCTTGCTGTTACCGCTGCTGGTGCTCACCACGTTATTCTTCTATCCGTTGTTACTGATTGTGCAACAAGCCCTGCAGGACAACAGCGGCCACAGCAGTTTCGCTGCATTTTTGCAGGTGCTGGAATCACGCCGCTTTATCAGTGCATTGTTGAACACCGTTCAAATCGCGCTGTTCACTACCTTCGGCTGCTTACTGTTAGGCAGCGTGATGTCTCTGATTCTGGTCTTTATCCCCTTCAGCGGCAGCCGGTTTATCGGCCTGGTGATCGATACCTTTATCGCGCTGCCGACCTTTCTTATCACTTTGGCGTTCACCTTTATTTATGGGTCCGCCGGTTTACTGAATGGCGGGCTGATGGCGCTGTTTCATTTCGAATTGCCGCCGATTGATTTCCTCTACTCCATGCCGGGGGTGATTCTGGCGGAAATCACGGTATTCACGCCTTTGGTGATGCGCCCACTGATGGCTGCGTTGCGCCAGATCGATCGTAGCCAGTTAGAAGCCGCAAGCGTGCTGGGTGCGCATCCTCTACGCGTTATCGCTCAGGTGATTTTTCCTGCGGCTCTGCCCGCGCTGCTGGCGGGCGGCAGTCTGTGCTTGCTGCTGGCAACCAATGAGTTTGGCATCGTGCTGTTTATCGGCGCAAAAGGCGTCAACACTCTGCCAATGATGGTGTACAGCAAGGCGATTCTTGAATCCGATTACGCCAGCGCCTGCGCCATTGCCGTTATCAATATTCTGCTGTCGCTCGGCTTGTTTCTGTTGTATCGCCTCGCGGCCGGTCGCGCTGGCGCAAGGAGCTCATCATGTTAGTTTGGTCACGCCGCGCTCGCAGGTTGACCAGCGCTGCTGCTGTCACGCTGTTTACCCTGTTCTTCCTTCTGCCACTGATGGTGATCCTGCTTTCCAGCTTCAGCCAGCAGTGGAATGGTTTTTTGCCATCAGGCTTTACTGTTGATCACTTCATCAATGCTTTTAGAGGAGCCGCCTGGGATGCGTTGTTCTCCAGCCTGGTGATGGGATTTGCTGCTAGTCTGTTTGCCCTGTTTTGTGGCTGCTGGGCGGCACTGGCACTGCGTCAATACAGTGTGCACTGGCAAAAGCGTCTCGGCATCATCTTCTTTCTGCCCAGCGCTGTGCCCTCTGTGTCAGTGGGATTGGGCATTCTGGTGGCCTTCAGTCAGGGGCCGTTGCAGATGAACGGCACCGTGTGGATCGTCCTGGTCGCGCATTTTGTGCTGATATCCGCCTTTAGCTTCAGTAACCTCTCTACCGGGCTGGCGCGTATTTCGGCTGATATCGAGAACGTGGCGTCGAGTCTGGGCGCGTCCCCTGCATATCGTCTGCGCCATATTACGTTGCCACTGCTGATGCCGTGGATGTTGTCCGCGCTGGCACTGAGTTTGTCACTGTCAATGGGCGAACTTGGCGCCACAGTAATGATTTATCCGCCGGGCTGGACTACATTGCCGGTGGCGATTTTCAGCCTGACCGATCGTGGCAGCATTGCCGATGGTTCCGCCCTGACCATTGTGCTGGTAGCGGTGATTCTGTGGCTGACGGTAAAACTCGAGAGGCTGGCACAGCGGCTATCGAATCCCTAACGGGCCACCGCGCACATTTTTTCACCGGGCAAACCCGATGATTCAATTAAGGTTATTCCTGGAGCCAATTCTGGCTGAGCGTGCCATTGTTAACTACGCTCATAACTCATAGAGCGATTGATGAGGGAATATTCATGAAAAAGACAATTATTGCTGTATCTGCCCTGCTGCTGGCTTCTTCGGCTTTTGCCGCTACCACACATGCAACTGACGACACCGTCGCGAACGCACAAGCGGGCGCAAACACCGCCAAAGAGAAGCTGCATCAGGCGCAGCATCAGGGCGAAGAGCAGAAGCTGAAAGCCAAGCATGCTGTTGAAGGTAAGAGCGACAGCACCAGCAGCAAAGTGAGCGAAGGCGCACAGAAAGGCTGGAACAAAACCAAAGAAGGCACTGAAAAAGGGTGGGATGCCACCAAAGAAGGTGCGACTAAAGGCTGGAACAAAACCAAAGAAGGTGCCAGCGATCTGAAGAAGAAAGTGACTGAATGAGTTCTTCTGACAGAATCCCGAAAGGCCGCGATTGCGGCCTTTTTCGTTTTTGCCGCTTTGCGTGCGGCTCGATATCGACTTACACTTCGCTCAACACTCATTAACCATTTTTTCTTATGTCTGACACCTTCAAACGCCAGCCCTTGCCTTTACCCAACGGTCACAACAAAGTGCTGTTGCACTCCTGCTGCGCACCCTGCTCGGGTGAGGTGATGGAAGCGATGCTGGCTTCCGGAATCGATTACACCATCTTCTTTTACAACCCAAACATTCATCCGCTGAAAGAGTACGAGCTGCGCAAAGAAGAAAATATCCGCTTTGCTGAGCAGTTCGGTGTGCCTTTCGTGGATGCCGATTACGATAAAGATAACTGGTTTGATCGGGCGCGCGGCATGGAGTGGGAACCGGAGCGTGGCGTACGCTGCACCATGTGTTTCGACATGCGCTTTGAACGTACTGCGCTGTATGCACATGAAAATGGCTTCCCGGTGATCACCAGTTCGCTGGGCATTTCGCGCTGGAAGGACATGAAGCAGATTAATGACTGCGGTGTGCGTGCAGCAGCGCACTATCCTGACATGCTGTATTGGGAGTTTAACTGGCGTAAAGGTGGTGGATCATCGCGCATGATCGAGATCAGCAAGCGCGAGCGTTTCTATCAGCAGGAGTACTGCGGCTGCATCTACTCGCTACGCGGCAGCAATCGCCATCGCGTGGCCAGCGGGCGCGAACGCATTGAAATTGGTGTGCAGTACTACCAGCCCGACGAATAAACAAATAGCCTGCTGGCATCGGTTAGCAGGCGCTTACCCTCACCAGGCTAATTGCCTGCCGCTGTAATCGACGTAATGATGTCCGCCCTGCCCGGCAAAACGGTTCAGTTGCGTCACTATTCCCTGAGCACTTTCGACCGCCGTAATATCCGCATCATCCCCGCCCATATCGGTCTTCACCCAGCCCGGATGCAGCGATAGCAAGGTTGTGCCACGCGGATCCATCTGCTGCAGTAGTGCACGGCTCAGCATATTCAGTGCCATCTTGCTGGCTGAGTAGTAAGGGCGAAGCGCTTCCGCATTTTCCGTCAGGCTGCCGAGACGAGATGTGGTAATACCAAGCACGCCCTGTTTTTCCGTCAGCAACGGCAACAGACCTTCCGCCATGCGCACGGGCGCAACGCTATTGGTCATAAACAGCTGTATCAGTTCATCATCGGAAGTGGGGATCAATTCCATTGAATCCGGGCCGAGAATCCCGGCATTGATCAGCGCGCGATCAAACTGCTCGCCTTTGAGCTGCTGAAGTAATTGCTCACGCTGTGTGCCAATAGTGATATCCAGTGGCAGCCAGCGCAGTTTTTCATGCTGATAGGAAACGGCAGTGCTGCGATAAGTCGCCGTAACGTCCCAGCCATCGGCCAGCAGTTGCTGCACCACCGCCAGTCCAATCCCCTTTGAAGCACCGATAATCAATGCGCGTTTTGTTTGGCTCATTTGTCCCTTCCCGCAGTTAAAAGGCAAAAAGGGCAGAGTAACCTGCCCTTGGTTTGACTAACGAAACACCAGCGTTAGTACGACGATAACCACCATCATGATTAGCAGATGGCACACCACCTTATTAAGATTCCGATTCCGCATAGCGCCTCCATGGAGTTAGAACCACTGGCCGAAGCGTTTGATGTAGAGCATTTTCATACCCTGTGCGACCACGCAGTAACCTAACAAGGTCGCGACCAGCCATGGGAAGTAAGCCCAGGGCAACGGGGTCAATCCCACCATGTGTCCCAACGGAGAGAATGGCAGCAGAATGCCTGCAATCATCACACACGCCGTAGTCAGCAGCACCGGCAGTGCAGCACGGCTCTGGATGAACGGAATTTTTTGTGTGCGCAGCATATGCACTACCAACGTCTGCGACAGCAATCCTTCTACAAACCAACCGGACTGGAACAGTGACTGCATTTCGGGCGTGTTGGCGGCAAACACGTACCACATCACAGCAAAAGTCGTGATATCAAAGATTGATGATGTAGGCCCAATCCACAGCATAAAGCGTTTGATATTACGCGCGTCCCATTTGCGCGGTTTGCGCAGGAACTCACGGTCCATTTTGTCCCATGGCAGCGCCAGCTGAGACAGGTCATACATCAGGTTCTGAATCAGCAAGTGAATCGCCAGCATTGGCAGGAACGGAATAAAGGCGCTCGCCACCAGCACAGAGAACACGTTGCCAAAGTTGGAACTGGCGGTCATGTTCAGATACTTGATGATGTTGCCGAAGGTTTCGCGTCCTTTCATCACCCCCTCTTCCAGCACCATCAGATCTTTTTCCAGCAGGATGATGTCAGAAGACTCTTTGGCGATGTCTGCTGCACTATCCACTGAAATCCCGACATCGGCATCACGCAGGGCTGGCGCATCATTAATCCCATCGCCGAGGAAACCGACGGTGTGTCCTTGCTGCTGCAATGCACGCAAGATGCGAGATTTCTGCAGCGGCGTCAGTTTGGCGAACACTGCGCTATGCGCTGCCGCCTCCGCCAGTTGCTCGTCGCTCATCATGGCAATCTGATCGCCAGTGACGATGTCGCCGCTATCAATGCCAACCTGCTGGCAAATCCGTGCAGTGACCACCGGGTTGTCGCCGGTCAGCACTTTGACGCTCACGCCATTGTCGCGCAGTGCGGTGATGGCTTTGGCGGCACTCTCCTTAGGTGGATCGAGGAAAGTGAGTAACCCTTCCACGGTTAACCCTTGCTCATCTGCCACACTCAATGCCTGCTGCAAGCCCGGCTCTTCCAGTGCACGACTCGCCACCAGCAATACACGGAAACCTTGCTCGTTGTACTGATGTGCCAGAGCTAACAATTCTGCACGGCGTTTTTCATCCAGCGGCTGAACCAGTTTTCCTTCACGCTCAGCCGTAGCGATACTCAGCATCTCTTCTACCGCGCCTTTACAGATCAGCATCTGTTGATTCAGACGACGATCGCGCACCACAACAGAAACACGGCGACGCACAAAATCAAACGGCAACTCATCCACTTTGGCGTAATAGTCGCCCATGTCCGCCGTTACACGATCCTTGCCGTAGCGCAGAATCGCACGATCCATCAGATTCGGCGTGCTGCTCTGATAGTGGCTGTTGAGCCAGCTCAGCATCAGTACGCGAGAGTTTTCCACCCCGGCGCAATCCAGATGATGCTCAAGAATGATATTGTCCTGGGTCAGCGTGCCGGTTTTATCGGTACACAGGATGTCCATCGCACCGAGGTTTTGAATCGCGTTAAGCCGTTTCACAATCACTTTGCGGCGTGACATGGCAATCGCGCCTTTCGCCAGATTCGAGCTGACAATCATCGGCAGCATTTCCGGCGTCAGACCGACCGCTACCGCCAGCGCAAACAGCGAGGCATCCAGCCAGTCGCCTTTGGTTAGCCCGTTAATCAGCAGAACCACCGGTACCATCACCAGCATGAAGCGGATCAGCAGCCAGCTGACGCTGTTCACACCGCGATCAAAAGCAGTTTGCGAGCGATTACCGACAATCGATTTCGCCAGGCTGCCAAAGTAGGTTTCGCCGCCGGTCGCCACCACCACCGCTTTGGCACTGCCGCTGGAGACGTTAGTACCCATCAGACACACGCTACCGAGTTCCAGCAATGAAGCCCCGTGATCGCTCGCTCCTGCGCCTTTGCTGGTGACGTGGCCCGTGACGTCATATTTCTCAACCGGCAGCGATTCACCGGTCAGAATCGCCTGGCTGATAAACAGGTCACGCGAATCCAGCAAACGTACGTCGGCAGGCACCAGATCGCCAGCCGATAGATAGATAATGTCGCCGGGGACTAAAGTGGCAATATCCACTTCCTGTCTAGCCGGGGGCTGTTGGGCAGATTCCCGACGCAGTACGGTAGCGGTAGTGCGCACCATGGATTTCAACGCCTGCGCGGCTTTATTGGTGCGGAACTCCTGCCAGAAGCGCAGCAAACCGCTGAGCGTTACCATCGTCACAATGATGATGACACCGGTCAGGTCGGTCTCCTCGCCTTTACGTAATGGCAGCAGGTAGTCAGTGAAAAAACTCACCGCTGCCAGCGCCATTAATACGTAGATGAACGGGTTATTAAATGCCTGGATCAGCTGAATCAGCGCGTGCGGCGCTTTATCATGCGCCACCTGATTGCGGCCATAGACTTCCAGACGCGCTTCGGCTTCGCGTTCGCTCAGGCCCAGCGCATCACTGCGCAGGCGAACCAGGGTTTCATCGGCGGTGAAACCGGCTTCATCTTCAATCAGATAGCGCGGCGTTTTCTGACTCTGCGGACGGGCGTTGCTCCAGGCTTTTTTTTCCTGGTTGAGTTTCATGTCAGTCATGATGACATTCCTCTATTTTTTTACGGCAATAACAGTCCCTGTGCGGGGAGCACATTAACGGGGATAAATTAAATTAACGACGATGCGTTAGATGATTAAAAATAACCTATCGGGAATTTCCATATGACCTCCCGTAAATAAAAGACGAAGAAATTCGCTCGTTAAAATAACGAGAAATAGCGATGACGATGTCAATGATGCCCCTGAGAGCGATCTTCAGTCAGTCCAGATTTGCCAGTTATCCTGACTATGGACGTGCTGAAACACGCCATAAAAGCGGTTAATTCTGCACGCTGATGATCAGCGCGCGCATCGAGGCGGAGGAAAAAGTGCGTTTAAAATCATGTGCATAATGAAATCCCCACGGGCATCAACCCGCTACTGTCGTTTAAAGGGGAACAATCATCAGAGAGAAGAGAGGATTGCTGCCCGCCGTGTTGGCAAGCAGCGACAAAAGAATTCGCGCGTCAGCTTGCCTTGTGTTGCCATCTAAAAGGGTGACTGTCCAACTGAATTCTCCTGTTTGAAGTTGGCGCCATTATATTCCTGAGCGAAGCGAAGTAAAGGTAATTATTTCCGTTCAGCAACGAGTTTAATTTCCGTTGTAATTTGGTTGATGGAAGGACATAAACTGGCGAGTCTCTAGCACAGCACGGTGCGATAACAATAACAGCATATTTAACAGGCTTATAACCAATCCGTCGTGCTTAGAACCGTAAAGCATATGTATAGCCATAAATTGACTATTCTTCATTACTGCGCTCTCGTAAACTCGCGTTACTTTTTTAAGGCAAGGAAACAACATGAAAAAAATCATTCCCTCACTGCTGGCGTTATCGCTGGTAGCCGCCTTCTCTGCTCAGGCCGCAACACCAAAAGATACGCTGGTGATTGCGCAGTCGACTGATGATGCTGATAGCTTCGATCCGGCACAGGGCTTTGAACTCACCACGGTGCAAGCATTCACTAACATCTATCAACGTCTGGTTCAGTCGGATCCAACTAACCCTACCGATTTGAAGCCAACGCTGGCCACCTCCTGGACGCCAGGCAGTGACAACCGCAGCCTGACTTTTGAACTGCGCAAAGGCGCGCAATTCGCCAGTGGTAACCCGCTTCGTCCGGAAGATGTGATCTTCTCGCTGGGTCGTGTGGTGAAACTTAACCTCGACCCTTCCTTTATTCTGACGCAGCTCGGCTGGAATAAAGACAACGTCGATACCTTCCTGAAAAAAGTCGATGACAACCATGTGCAGATTAGCTGGAGCGCCAACGTCAGCCCGGCCTATGTGCTGAGCCTGCTGTCTGCGCCGGTCTCTTCAATTGTGGATGAGAAAACTGCGCAGGCGAATGCCAAAAACGGCGACTTCGGCCATGCATGGTTAGGCACCAACTCCGCGGGTAGCGGCCCGTATCAGATTCGTAAAGTGGTGCTGCATGAAGTGGTATTGCTGACCGCCAACCCGACCTCACCGGCGGGCGCACCGAAGCTGAAGAACATCCTGATCAAGAACGTGCCGGAACCTGCTGCGCGTCGTCTGCTGCTGGAACAGGGCGATGTGGATATTGCTCGTAACCTCGGCGCAGACCAAATTGCGGCGCTGAAAGGCAAAACGGGCGTGAAGACCGAAGCGATTCCGATGGCCTCGCTCTACTACATTCAGTTCAACGTCGGTGAGAATCCAGTGTTGAAGAACCCGGCACTGTGGGAAGCGGCGCGTTACCTGTTCGACTACAAAGGTATTGCTAACGACCTGCTGAAAGGCCAGTTCGAAGTACATCAAACCTTTCTGCCTAAAGGTTTCCTCGGTGCGTTGAATGACACGCCGTACACCTACGATCCGGAGAAAGCCAAAGCGATTCTCAAGAAAGCAGGTTTAACCAACGTCAGCTTTAAGCTCTCTACCAGCAATCAACCGCCGTACCTCGACATTGCGCAGGCATTACAGGGCAGCTTTGCCAAAGGTGGCGTGAAAGTCGAAGTGCAGCCGGGCCTGAGTTCTGAAGTCTCTACCCGCGTGAAAGCGCATCAGTACGAAGCGACACTGAACGCCTGGGGTGCGGATTATTTCGATCCCAATACCAATGCCGCCTCGTTCGCCTATAACCCGGAAGATGGCAGCAAAACCATTGCTTACCGCTCTGACTGGCACATTCCAGAGCTGAGTAAACAAACGCTGGCCGCCACCGCCGAAGCTGACAGCAATAAACGCGCTGAGCTGTATCAGGCGATGCAGCGTGAAGTGCTGAAGAACTCGCCCTACGTGATCGGCTTGCAAGCGCGCAACCTGATTGCATTGCGCGATAACCTGAAAGGCTATGTGCAGGGGATTAACCCTGACATGGTGTATTACTCGCAGGTTTCTAAGTAATGGCAGTGTCTGCTTCACAGGCCGGGTTCGCCCGGCCACTCTGGCAACGTTTTAGCCGTCTGGTCACCAGCCTGTTATCGCTGCTGGTGACGTTGATTGGTTTGTTAGCGTTCACTTTCATGCTGTCGCACCTGTCACCGGTTGATCCGGTGCAGCAAATCGCCGGCGATCACGCCAGCGAAGCCACCTATGCACAGGTGCGCCACGATCTCGGCCTCGACCAGCCGGTGCTGGTACAGTTCTGGCGTTATATCAGCCATCTGGCGCAGGGCAATTTAGGACTCTCGCATCTGACCAATCAGCCTGTCAGCGCTGATCTGATGCGCACCTTCCCCGCCACCATTGAACTCGCCACCTGTGCGATGATCTTTGCTGCGGTGTTTGGCATCACTTTAGCCTTGCTGGCCGCGTGGAAGCCGGGCAGCGTGATCGATAACGTGGCGCGCTTTATCTCGCTGCTCGGCTATTCCGTGCCGGTATTCTGGCTGGGTCTGCTGGGTCTGCTGCTGTTTTACGCGGTGTTGCATTGGTCTGCCGGGCCGGGACAGTTGGATGATATCTGGATCTACACGCTGGAGCCGAAAACCGGCTTTGTACTTATCGATAGCTGGCTGTCTGGCGATCCCGAGATGTTCCGTAATGCGATTGCCCATTTGTGGCTACCGGTGGTGATCCTCGGTTTACTGGCAATGGCCGGTATTACGCGCTTATTGCGTGCCGCGCTATTAGAAGAGAGCAGCAAAGAGTATGTGATTCTGGCACGCGCCAAAGGTGCAGGACGGACTCGCATCCTGCTGCGACACATCTTCCCCAACGTGCTGGGGACGTTGATCACGGTCATCGCCCTCTCCTACGCCACCCTGCTGGAAGGTTCGGTGTTAACCGAAACCGTCTTCGCCTGGCCCGGTGTCGGACGCTACATGACCAACGCGCTGTTTTCCTCTGATACACCAGCGATTCTCGGCTCGACCCTGCTGATTGGCAGTTGCTTTATTCTGCTTAATGCCGTGGCCGATGCCCTCACCTGGTTAACCGATCCGAGAACCCGATGACTCAACAACTCTCTGAACTGGAGACAGTTCGTCCGCGCCGCCGCCGTGCGCGCGTGACTTCACTGACCATCGGCCTAACGCTGGTGGTGATCGTGGTGGCAATGGCACTGTTCGCCCCACTGCTGGCACCGTTCGATCCTAACGCCCAGGTGATCGCCCAGCGTTTGCAGGCCCCTTCCGCGCTGCACTGGTTTGGCACCGATGGCTTTGGCCGTGATTTGCTGTCACGCGTGATTTACGGTGCGCGTCCTACGCTGTTGCTGGTGTCACTGATTCTGGTTCTGACCATTCCGGTGGGCCTGCTGGTCGGCATTACTGCCGGCTATGTGGGCGGCTGGACCGAGCGAGTGCTGATGCGCATCACGGATATCTTCCTGTCGCTGCCGAATCTGGTGATTGCTTTGGCGCTGGTGGCGATGCTCGGTCCAGGATTGATGAACGGTGCGCTGGCGCTAGCATTAACTAGCTGGCCGCCATTTGCCCGTCAGGCACGTGCGGAAACCCTGGCACTGCGCCGCAGTGATTATCTGGCTGCCGCACGTATGCAGGGTATTACCGGTTTGCGCTTAATGTTCGGGCACATTTTACCGCTGTGTTTGCCCACCGCCGTGGTGCGCGCGGCGCTGAGCCTCGGCGGCATCATTCTCTCCGCTGCGGGCTTGGGCTTCCTGGGCATGGGCGTGCAACCGCCAACCGCCGAATGGGGTTCGATGGTGGCGGAAGGCAGCAAAGTGATTTTCGACCAATGGTGGGTGGCTGCCGCCCCCGGCGGTGCGATTCTGTTCGCCAGTCTGGCGTTTAATCTGACAGGCGATGGCCTGCGCGACCGACTGGATACCCGTCATGCCAAATGATCTGTTAATTGATGTGCAGGGGCTGACCATCCGCAGCGAAGATACACTGTTAGTGGATAATATAGCCTTTCAAATTGGCCGTGAGCGCGTGGCGCTGGTCGGTGAATCCGGTTCGGGCAAATCACTGACGGCCCGCTCGCTGATGGGGCTGCTCTCTCCTTCATTGCAGCTGCAGGCCGATCGCTTACAGGTGGTGGGTGCCGATGCGCTCAACCTGCGCGAACGCGACTGGATCGCCCTGCGCGGCGGCAAAGTCGCGATGGTGATGCAGGATCCGAAATACGCCCTCAACCCGACTCGCACTATTGGCTGGCAGGTCGAAGAACCGCTGGTGCTACACCGCAAACTGAGCCGTGCCGAACGTAAAGAGAAAGTGTGCGAGATGCTGGATGCAGTCGGTCTGCCGGATCCCCGTCAGTTGATGAAGCGTTATCCGCATCAGCTTTCCGGCGGCATGGGGCAGCGTGTGATGCTGGCGATCGCTTTGATCACCGATCCCGATCTGCTGATTGCCGATGAACCGACCTCGGCGCTCGATCATGCGATGCGCGATCAGGTGCTGGCACTGATTCGTCGTTTGGTGGAGCAGCGTAATATGGGCTTGCTGCTGATCAGCCACGATCTGCAACAGGTCTCTGAGCACTGCGATCGCGTGATGGTGATGTACAAAGGCAAATTGCTGGATACGTTGCCTGCGGCAGAGCTATCTAATGCGACTCATCCTTACACACGCACGCTATGGTCCTGTCGTCCGAGCAAAGCCACGCACGGTGAACGCTTGCCGGTGCTGGATCGTGCTGCGCTGGAGGCCAGCAATGATTGAGTTAAACAATCTGAGCGTGTCGCATAAGCAGGGCTATGAACTGCGCACCGTGGTGCATGACGTCTCTTTGCAGGTGGCCGCGGGCGAGTGTTTTGGCCTGGTCGGGCCATCGGGCTGCGGCAAGTCATCGCTGCTGTGGGTGATGGCAGGTTTGAACCCGTTCTGGAGCGGCAGCATGCAACTGGCCGGCACCGATGTGCAGCCAGGTAAAGCCTTTACCGGTCCGCTGCGTCGTGATGTGCAGATGGTGTTTCAGGATCCGTATGCCTCACTGCATCCACGCCATCGTCTGCGCCGTACGCTGGCCGAACCGTTGAAGATGCTGAAGCGCGATAATATCGACGACCGCATCAATCAGGGTTTTCGCCATGTCGGGCTGGATCCAGCGCTGGCGGATCGTTATCCGCATCAGCTGTCCGGCGGCCAGCGTCAGCGCGTGGCGATTGTGCGCGCCCTGCTACTGGAGCCGAAAATCCTGTTGCTGGATGAGCCAACCTCGGCACTGGATATGTCGGTGCAGGCGGAGATCCTGAATCTGCTGAATGATTTGAAGCAGAATGATGGGTTGACCATGGTGCTGGTAAGTCACGATCCCGATGTGATTGATCATATGTGCGACCGCGCGGCGCATATGGCATTGGGTCGGATTGTCGGTTAACGCATTTTCACTCCACCGTTGCGGCGCGATTTTTCATCCGCATCTAAAGCGATCATATCGCAAACAGATGCATGCTCCATCGTGCCGCCACGGACAAGCGTAAATCGATGCGCCATTCAATTTAAGCTAAATGTGATCTCTGCTTAATGCGCCATCGCCTGCATCGTTTCGCTGCGAATCGACTCGGTCACTTCGGCCTTTAACGCCATAAACTCGGGTGAGGTTTTGATGGTGTAATCACGGCCATTATTGAAATTCACTGCCACCTCCTGCTTGATGCGGCCCGGCCGGGCGCTGAAAATCGCTACCTTGTTAGCCATGAAAATCGCTTCATCGATATCGTGGGTGACGAACAGCACGGTCTTGCGCGACTGCTCCCACACCGACAGCAACAGCTCCTGCATCATCACGCGCGTCTGATTATCCAGTGCGCCAAACGGCTCATCCATTAACAGCACTTTGGGATCGTTGGCCAGCGCACGGGCAATCGCGGTACGTTGCTGCATGCCGCCCGAGAGCTGGCGCGGATAGTGCTGCGCAAAGCCGCGTAATCCCACCTGCTGGATGTAGTAGTCGCTGCGCTCTTTCTGCTGCGCCGCGCTGATGCCGCGCTCCTGCAGGCCAAAGCGGATGTTCTCCTCCACCGTCAGCCACGGAAACAGCGTGTAGCTCTGGAATACCATGCCGCGATCGGCGCCCGGCCCTTCCACGCTTTTACCGTCCAGCCAGATTTCCCCGCGCGTGGGCGTATCCAGTCCGGCGATGATGCGCAGCAGCGTGGATTTACCGCAGCCTGAGGGACCGAGGATAGTGATGAAATCATTCTCCTCCACCTGATAGTGGATCGGCTGCAGCGCCTGGGTCTGTTCCCCTTTCGGTCCGGTAAAAATGCGTTCCACGCCGCGCACGTTGAGTTTGCTGTGTTTCATTACAGGGTGCTCCATGCAAACAAGCGCCGATTGAGCACTTTGAACAAGTAGTCAGAGATCAAGCCAATGCAGCCGATCACAATAATGCCGAAAATGATCTGCCCGGTATTCAGCAATGCCTGACTGTCGACGATCATATGGCCGATACCGCTTTCCGATCCGATCAATTCGGCGACGATGACGTAAGTCCACGCCCAACCAAGCACCAGACGCAGCAGTTCGGCAATGCCCGGTGCTGCGCCGGGGATCAGCACGCGACGCACGATCGAGCGGTTGCTGCAGCCCAGCGTGTAGGCCGCTTCCACCAGATCGCGACGGGCGCCGCTCACCGTGACCGCCACCATCAAGACGATTTGGAAGAAGGAGCCAATAAAGATCACCAGGATCTTCTGGGTTTCACCGATACCGGCCCACAGAATCAGCAACGGCACAAACGCCGAGGCCGGTAAATAACGGCAAAAGGAGACGAAGGGTTCGAGAAAGGCTTCCCAGGTTTTATAGGCGCCCATCATGATGCCCAGCGGCACACCTATCACGGCCGCAAGCAGGAAGCCCGACAGTACGCGCATCACCGTCATGCCGATATCCAGCGAGAAGTTGTACTCGGTGAACAACACCACTCCCTGCTGCAGCATGGTGAGCGGATCGGCGAGGAACGTCGGCGATACCATGCCGCCCAGCGTCACCAGCGTCCATACCGCGATAAACAGCACAAAAAACGCCACGCCGAGCGCGACACGTAAACGCAGCGAAATCGCTTTCAGCGGCACCATCAACGGATTGTGCCAGCGCTGCGGCGCCTCCGGCAGCGCGGCTGGCGGAGTCACGGGTTGGCTTTTACTCATCTCCATCTCCTTTCTCCTGCTTACTGCACGAAGCTGGCGTCGTACAAGCTCTTCACATCCGGCATTTTCTTGATCACCCCTGCACGCAGCAGCAGTTTGCCGGCTTCATCACTGAAGGTTTCAATTTCACCATTGAAGAATTTCTTGTTCTCTTCCGGCCCCTGCCAGCGCAAATAACTGGCCGATTCCGCAAACTCCTTGCCAGTGGATTTTACTGCTGCACCCATGATCTCGTTGGATTTATCCGGCTGCTGTTTGATCATCTCCAGCGCATCGTAATAGCTGGCCACCAGCGCTTTCGCGGCCTGAGGATGTTCTTTCAGGAACGTTGGCGTACAGCCGAGCGTGTCCATGACCATAGGATAATCCAGCGTAGTGGCGAGGATCTTACCTGCCTTAGGCTGGTTGCGGATCACCGAGAGATAAGGTTCATAGGTCACTGCCGCATCGTTTTGACCCGCCGCAAAAGATTGTGCCGCCGCCTGCGGTGCCATGGTCGCGAGACGCACGTCTTTCATCGTCATGCCGTTTTTATCCAGCATCCACGCCAGCAGGAAATAAGGTGAGGTGCCGGGCGCATCAACCGCGATGGTTTTGCCTTTCAAATCTTTGATGCTGGTGATGTCACTGCGGGCGGCGAGGCCATCGGCACCATATGATTTGTCCAGCTGAACGATCTGCTTGATCGGCACGCCTGCGGCGTTCCAGGAGATGTAGGTTTCCACCGTGGTCGCCGCGCACTGAATGGTGCCGGAAGCCACCGCCAGATGTCGGCTGCTCTGCGGGATCATCTTCACATCGACATCAAGGCCGTGCTTTTTGAAAATCCCAGCTTTATCGGCCAGCGTCAGCGGGGCAAATCCGGTCCAGCCGGAAATACCGATGGCGACTTTGGTGTCGGCCGCCTGTGCTCCTAAAGCACTGGCGCACAGTACTGCGGCGGTTAATGCACGAACAACGAGTTTCACTGGCTTGCCCATCTTCCACTCCTGATAAAGGTGATGAAAAACAACGGTTGTATAGTCTTATCTATACAAGCCAAGCAATGGCTGTGCCAGATTGTGAAAGCCCATTGTGATGGGGAAAGGGGGTTGAGATCGCGCACTGAAACGGTGCATAAACCCTATGCCGATGATCACACTGGTGCGAAAGCAACCTTCGGCGGATGGCGCTATAATCACGCCAATTTTTCAACAGAAGGAACACCGTATGACGGTGAAATTGCGTCCGCTTGAGCGAGAAGATCTGCACTTTGTGCACCAGTTAGACAACAACGCCAGCGTGATGCGTTATTGGTTTGAGGAGCCGTACGAAGCTTTTGTCGAGCTCTCGGATCTCTACGACAAGCATATCCACGATCAAACAGAGCGTCGTTTTGTCGTTGAACACGATGGGCAAAAAGCGGGATTGGTGGAACTGGTCGAGATCAATCACGTACATCGTCGCGCTGAGTTTCAGATCATCATTGATCCGGGGCATCAGGGCAAAGGCTTAGCCAGTCAGGCGGCTAAACTGGCGATGGATTATGGCTTTTCGGTGCTCAATCTCTACAAACTCTACCTGATTGTTGATCAGGAGAATGAGAAAGCGATTCACATCTACACCAAACTGGGATTTGAAGTGGAAGGCGTGCTGAAGCACGAATTTTTCATCAATGGTGAATACCGCAATACCATTCGCATGTGCATTTTCCAGCAGCAGTATCTGGCGCAGCATAAATCCGGTCATGCCATGGTGAAGCCGACAGCACAATAGCTTGAAATCGGCTCTCATTGTCGCTGCCGTCTTGAATATCAAACGGCAGCTATGTGATTTATCGCTTTTAACCAAAAAGATGATGCTGAACCTTAGCAGCGCGGTGTATCGCGCATCTCTCAGCGACATACCTGCTTAGGAGATGCACAAAAAATTGCGCCGCGACCACGCCATGCGGTTTAACCGCCGCGCGCACCCACCACGTTGAGACGTGGCTGCGGATGTTCAGGTTTCAGGTCGTACATGCCGCCATAGAACGGATCCACCAGCAGCCAGCCGGGGAAGCCCAGTAACGGGATATTACCCAGCAGATACCACAGGTTGGCACTGGCCTCGATCGGCAGCGTCACCGGCACGTAGCCCGGACTCTCCAGCATCACCTGATAGTGTTTTTTACCAAAATAATTACCAGTGGATTTTGCCAGCTCGACGGTTTGTGGCGTGTAGCCCTGCGCCACTGCGCGGCCGGTCTCATCCTGCACGGTGAAACGCGCGCCTTGCGGGACAGAGTCGATTTTTACCGGCTGCGTTTCCGTGCCGACAATGGTGGCACAGCCGCTCAGCAGCAATGCAGTGGCGGGAAGAAGGTGTCGCAGGTTCATGGCAGGTCCGCTATAGAATCAGATAGGACAGTCTAAACTGCCCTATCCTGCTTTTCACTCGCCTCAATCGCCCTATCAGTGCTGCTTTTCTGGCCTTTATTGCGGTTGACAACAGGCGGCAATCGCCGCGATATCTTGCGGTGTGGTGCGGCAACAGCCGCCAATCAACCGTGCGCCCGCTTGTTGCCACTCAGGGAATTTATCCTGCAGCGTGCAGCCCGACGGTGCCGAGTGCCAGGTTTTGCTGCTGGCATCGTACTGTTCACCGGAGTTGGGATAGACCAGCAGCGGTTTAGCACACAGCGCCTGCAGGGCTTGCAGCGCCGGTGTCACGCTCTCCAGTGCTACGCAGTTGATGCCCATCGCCACCACTTGCGGTGCCGCATTCACCAGCTCAGCTACCTGACTCAGCGGCGTGCCGTCGCTGATGTGCTGCGCATCACGCAGGGTGAAGGAGAACCAGGCGCTGCTGTTTGGGCACTCTGCCAGCAAACTCACCAGCGCCTGCGCTTCGGCAAATGACGGCAGGGTTTCACACGCCAGCAAATCCACGCCTGCGTCCAACAGCGCCTTGACGCGCGGGCGATGGAAATCTTTCATCTCCGCTTCTGGCAGGGCGTAATCACCGCGATACTCAGCACCATTAGCTAGGTAAGCGCCATAAGGCCCAACGGAACCGGCCACCAGCAAAGCGGCTTCACTGCCTGATGCCGCACGATAATCATCACGCGCACGTTGTGCCAGTTTCACACTTTGGTCGATCAATGTGAGCGCTTGCGCCTCATCCAGCCCACGCGCCGCAAAGCCCTGCGGCGTGGCCTGATAGCTGGCGGTGATCGCCACATTGGCGCCGGCCGCAAAATAGTCGTAATGCACCTGATAAATCAGCTCAGGGTTTTCCATCAGCACTTTGGCAGACCAGAGCGCATCGGCGAGATTGCAACCGCGCGCCTCCAGTTCGGTGGCCAGCGCGCCATCCAGAATCAGTGTGTCATGTTGTGTTAAGGCTTCTGCGACAGGATTACGCGACATCATTGGCCTCCCCGGCCTTCAGGTTACGTCGATGCGTGACATGGTATGCGGCATAGCAGAACAGCACAAATGGAATGCCGCACCACAGCGCAATACGCTGCGACGGATCGAAGGCCAGCCCGACACACGCCAGCAGGCACAGCAGGAAACCGAGAATCGGCGTTAGAGGATAGAGTGGCGCGCGATAGGCGAGTTGTTGCAGCGAACCGCCTGCGGCCAAGTGGCGACGACGGAACACATAGTGCGAGGCACAGATACTCAGCCACACCGCCACCACCGCAAAACCTGAAATGGCTGACAGCGCCACAAATACGGTATCCGGCGCGATCACGCTGGAGAACAGCGCCAGCAGGCCGCCCAGCATACTGACGGTGATCGCCAACACCGGAATCCCACGGCGGTTCACCTGGGCGAAACAGCGCGGCAAGGTGTTCTCATTCGCCAGTGACCACAGCATCCTGCCCGATGCATACAGACCCGAGTTGGCGGCGGACAGGATCGCCGTCAGGATCACGAAATTGAAGATATCAGCCGCATAGGGAATACCGATCTTCTCGAACACCAGCACAAACGGGCTTTTGACGATGCCGGCCTGATCCATCGGGATCAACGCCGCCAGCACAAATACTGTACCAATAAAGAAGATAATCAATCGTGCTACGGTCGTGCGGATCGCCAGCGGCAAGGCTTTCTGCGGCTGCTCGGTTTCGCCAGCGGCAATACCAATCAGCTCAGTGCCGGAGAAGGCGAAGTTCACCGCCACCATGGTCATCAGAATCGGCAAGGTGCCGTGCGGTAACCAGCCTGAAGCCGTCAGGTTACTCAATCCCGGTGCGGCACTGCCATCCTTCATCGGGATAAAGCCAAACATCGCGCCCGCACCGAGGATGATAAAGGCAATGATGGTGACCACTTTGATGATGGAGAACCAGAACTCCCCTTCCGCGAAGAAACGCGTGGAGACGATATTCAGCAGATAGATGGCGATGCAGAAAACCAAACACCACAGCCACACCGGCGTGGTGGGGAACCAATACTGCATACAGAATCCGGCGGCGGTCAGGCTGGAGCCGAGCGCCACCGTCCACGTCAGCCAGTAAAGCCAGGCCACGGTGTAGCCGGTTGCCGGGCTGAGATAGCGCGCCGCATAGACATGGAAAGCGCCGGTTTCCGGCATCGCTACGGCCAGTTCGCCGAGACATACCATCACCAGCCACACCACCAGCGCGCCGATCAGATATGCCAGTAGCGTGCCCGCCGCCCCGGTGGTTGAGATGATATAGCCGGTGTTGAAGAACAGTCCGGTGCCAATCACACCTCCCAGCGACAGCATCACCAGATGCCGCACTTTCATGGTGCGCTTAAAGTTTTCCTGCGAAGAAGTATCCTGCGTTTGCATTATTTTTATCCGTATGGACGTCTGAACATCTATATGGACACAGGGTTATACGCGCCAGCGTGTCAATTTGCAACGTGGCAAAGGGTGAGGGTTTTAAAAAGTCGGGGGTGGCCCCGCGTCAACGGGGCACCACATCAGGCGCCAAATACGCCTTGCAGATAGCGCTCAAGCGCGATACGCGAGCTAAAACCGTGCGGAATACCGTAATGTTCCTGGGATTCACCCATCAGATAAAGCGGGAACTGGGTGTAATGATCGCAGGTTTTCATTTCTGAGGCGGGCTCGGCAAAGTGCTGACTTTTCTCTTTCAGCGTGGGGTGAATGATCAATGCGGTGCGGCCCATGCGCGCTTCGCGATTGACGTAGACATAATTTTCACCACGACGATAACCGTAAATTTTTGGCGTCAGGGTGTCCATTTCGAACCCTGCTTTTTCCAGTACGCGCGCTACCTCATCCGGACGTAAATACATGCTTGCTCCTCTCTTCTCACAGCCCCGCAACCTTACAACAGCCCGACATACAGGACATTCGGAATTTCCCTAAAGCCTGGCATACGCCTGCGTTTAGTCACGTTTCGTCT
Organism: Pantoea sp. Taur; assembly: GCF_009830025.1. Classification (NCBI taxonomy): domain Bacteria; kingdom Pseudomonadati; phylum Pseudomonadota; class Gammaproteobacteria; order Enterobacterales; family Erwiniaceae; genus Pantoea; species Pantoea sp. Taur. Next base: position 12,567 of record NZ_SZZZ01000023.1, on the reverse strand, counting down.
ACACTCAGTATTACTTGTTAAATCAAAGGGAGCGAAAAAATGTTTAATCGCGTAAGCAAAAACGATGACATTGATATCAATCAGGATGTAAACGAGCTGGCAGATTCGCTCGAAGCATTACTTAAATCTTACGGCAGCGAAGCCAAAGATGAAGTGGATAGCGCACGCAGCAAAGCACAGTCGCTGCTGAAGCAGACCCGCGCAAAACTGAACGGCGGCAACAGCCGCGTTTCTCAGGCAGCGCGTGACGCCAGTTATCAAGTTGATGCCTACGTGCATGACAAACCCTGGCATGGCGTGGGTGTCGGTGCAGCCGTGGGTCTGGTGTTAGGTGCGCTGTTAATGTCACGCCGTTAACCATCTTTAGCGTTTAAAGAGAGCCTCGCGATTGCGGGGCTTTTTTGTGCCTGCCGCAAATGAAAGCGCACAAAATTTGACCTAAATTTTGCCTCCCTCGCCTTTACAAAAAAAATTTCGGGCCTGGAAGGTGCATGATCTCTGGTGTTAGCGTTTATCCGAAGATAAAAATACAAAATCCCTATATCTGGTGGGCTTGACCACCACGAGCACTACATCTAGTATTCAACCCATCAACTCGCTACCAGATGTCGTCAAGGACGAAGTTCGCTGCAAATAGGATTTTGCTTCGTATCTCGCATCCAGACCGCAATCAAAGGGAAATACGAATCATGCGCATTATTATTTACACTAAAAACAACTGTGTCCAGTGCAACGCGACAAAAAATGCCATGGACCGTAAAGGTATCGACTATCAGCTGATCAACCTCGATACCCAACCGGAAGCCATTGATAACCTCAAATCCCTCGGCTATCGCCAGGTGCCCGTCGTCATGACCCATGATGACCACTGGAGCGGCTTCCGCCCTGACAAAATCGCCAGCCTGCGCCAGCTCGCTGCAGTCGGGGGATAAGGCGATGTTCCCACTGGTCTACTTCTCTAGCCAGTCGGAAAACACGCACCGATTTATCACTCGTCTGGGACTGCCTGCTTGCCGCATACCGCTTGATGGCAAGCAGCGCCTGCATATCGACCAACCCTTTATTTTAGTGGTGCCGAGCTACGGCGGCGGCAGTGCGCGGGGTGCGGTGCCCAGACAAGTGATTCAATTCCTTAATGATGACGCCAACCGACGCGGTATCCGCGGGGTGATTGCTGCCGGTAACCGTAACTTCGGTGAAGGCTATTGCCTGGCAGGCGACATCATTGCGCAGAAATGTCAGGTTCCTTATCTCTACCGCTTTGAGCTGATGGGAACCCCCGACGATATCGCTAATGTAAAAGCGGGAGTAACCCAATTTTGGCAACGACAGATACCCTGAACAGCACGCAGCTGGATTATCACGCGCTCAACGCGATGCTGAACCTGTATGACGCCGATGGCCGCATTCAGTTCGAGAAAGATCACGAGGCTACGCGCCAGTTCTTCCTGCAGCATGTAGAGCCGAATACCGTACAGTTCGCTTCGGCGGCCGATCGCCTGCGCTATCTGGTTGAGGAAGGCTACTATGAAGCCACGGTACTGAATCAGTACGACTTCAGTTTCCTGTGCCAGCTGCACGATGAAGCCGATGCCTGGGGTTTCCGTTTCCACACCTTCCTCGGTGCGTGGAAGTTTTACACCAGCTACACGCTGAAAACCTTCGACGGTAAACGCTATCTGGAAACCTTCGAGCAGCGCGCCTGCATGGTGGCGCTGACGCTGGCACGCGGCAACGAATCTCTGTCACGCGAATTGCTGGCAGAGATGCTCAGCGGCCGCTTCCAGCCAGCCACCCCAACCTTCCTCAACTGCGGTAAACAGCAGCGCGGCGAGTTAGTCTCGTGCTTCCTGCTGCGCATCGAAGACAATATGGAATCGATTGGGCGTGCGGTGAACTCGGCGCTGCAGTTGTCAAAACGCGGCGGCGGCGTGGCCTTCCTGCTCTCTAACCTGCGTGAATCCGGTGCGCCGATTAAGCGCATCGAAAACCAGTCGTCTGGCGTGATTCCGGTAATGAAGATGCTGGAAGATGCGTTCTCTTACGCCAATCAGCTTGGTGCGCGTCAGGGCGCGGGCGCGGTGTGGCTGAACGCTCACCACCCTGATATTTTCCGCTTTCTTGATACCAAACGCGAAAACGCTGACGAGAAGATCCGTATCAAAACGCTGTCGCTCGGCGTGGTGATCCCCGATATCACCTTCCAGCTGGCGAAAGAGAATCGCGATATGGCGCTGTTCTCGCCGTATGACGTTGAGCGCATTTACGGCAAAGCGTTCGGTGATATCAGCATCAGCGAGCTGTATGAAGAGATGCTGGCCGACGATCGTATCCGTAAGACTTACATCAAGCCGCGTGACTTCTTCCAGACGCTGGCAGAAATTCAGTTTGAGTCAGGCTATCCGTACATCATGTACGAAGACAGCGTGAACCGTCACAACCCGATTGCTGGTCGCATCAATATGAGCAACCTGTGCTCAGAGATTTTGCAGGTTAACAGCGCCAGCGAATTCTATGACGATCTTAACTACCGCCGCGTGGGCAAGGATATCTCCTGTAACCTCGGCTCGCTGAACATCGCGCATGCTATGGATTCCCGCAATCTGGCGCAGACCGTTGAAACCGCCGTGCGCGCATTGACGGCGGTTTCTGAGATGAGCGAAATCAACTCGGTGCCGTCGGTCGCGGAAGGCAATCGTCGTTCACATGCGGTGGGCCTGGGTCAGATGAACCTGCACGGCTATCTGGCGCGTGAAGGCATGGCTTATGGCTCGGAAGAGGCACTGGATTTCACCAATCTCTACTTCTACTGCGTCACCTATCACGCGGTGCGCACGTCGAACCTGCTGGCACAAGAGCGCAATCAGAGTTTTGATGGCTTTGAACAATCGCAGTACGCCAACGGTCACTACTTCGATAAGTATGTGGATCGCGCCTGGCTGCCACGCACCGCGCGTGTGGCACAGATTTTTGCCGATGCAGGCATTGCGCTGCCAAGTCAGGCCGATTGGCAGGCATTGCGCGAATCAGTGATGCAACACGGCTTGTTTAACCAGAACTTACAGGCGGTGCCGCCAACCGGTTCGATCTCGTACATCAATCACGCGACATCGAGTATTCACCCGATCGTGTCGCGCATTGAGATCCGTAAAGAGGGTAAAACCGGCCGCGTTTACTATCCGGCGCCGTTTATGACCAACGAGAATCTGGATCTCTATCAGGATGCGTACCAGATTGGTCCGGAAGCGATCATTGATACCTACGCTGAAGCCACGCAGCACGTCGATCAGGGCTTGTCTTTGACGCTGTTCTTCCGCGATGACGTCACCACGCGTGACATCAACAAAGCGCAAATTTATGCGTGGAAGAAAGGTATCAAAACGCTCTATTACATTCGTCTGCGCCAGATGGCGCTGCAAGGCACCGAAGTCCAGGGCTGCGTCTCCTGCTCATTGTGATGAAAACTATGCAACTTAAACAAATTCAAGCGATTAACTGGAACCGAATCCAGGACGAAAAAGACCTCGAAGTGTGGAACCGTCTAACCAGTAACTTCTGGCTGCCGGAAAAAGTGCCATTGTCCAACGACCTGCCAGCCTGGCAGTCGCTGGACCACCAGCAACAGCAGCTGACCATCCGCGTGTTTACCGGTTTGACGCTGCTCGACACTATCCAGAACGTGATCGGCGCGCCGGGCCTGATGGAAGACGCCATCACGCCGCATGAAGAAGCGGTGCTGTCGAATATCAGCTTTATGGAAGCGGTGCATGCGCGTTCATACAGCTCGATTTTCTCCACCCTGTGTAACACCGCCGATGTCGATGCGGCGTATCGCTGGAGTGAGGAAAACGAAGCGTTGCAGAACAAGGCGAAGATTGTGCTGGAGCACTATCGTGCCGAGGACCCGCTGAAGAAGAAAATCGCCAGCGTGTTCCTGGAATCGTTCCTGTTCTACTCCGGTTTCTGGCTGCCGATGTACTGGTCAAGCCGTGGCAAATTGACCAACACCGCTGACCTGATTCGTTTGATTATTCGCGATGAAGCGGTGCACGGTTATTACATCGGCTACAAGTACCAGAAAGCACTGGAAAAAGTTGACGATTCACGCCGTGAAGAGCTGCAGCAATTTGCCATCGATTTGCTGCTGGCGCTGTATGAAAACGAAGTGGAGTATACCGAAGCGCTGTATGCGGATGTCGGTTGGGCGGAAGAGGTAAAAACCTTCCTGCACTACAACGCTAATAAGGCGTTGATGAATCTGGGGTATGAGGCGTTGTTCCCGTCAGAGCTGACGACGGTGAATCCGGCCATTCTCTCGGCTTTGTCACCGAATGCCGATGAAAACCACGATTTCTTTTCCGGTTCAGGTTCTTCCTACGTGATGGGAAAAGCCGTGGAAACCGAAGACGAGGACTGGAATTTCTAGCATCAGGCCTGCTGCACAGGGCGCGCCACAACGCGCCCTTTCATCACCTTCATATTTACTGATTAGACTGACAAATATTCCCTCGTTATTTCCCTTTCTCAGCTTCATTATTTTGTCATTTTAGCGCCATTAATTCGTCCATTATATCGCCTACATAAGCGCAATTTATTCGTGTTTCACTGAGCATTTGCCGTGAAAGCGGGTTAATTTCATAAAAAATTCAGAAAAAAATGATTCGCTCTCATCCCTTGTGAGCACTGGAATTATCGCCAATCTGCACGCGCTCGCTCAGCCAAATATCCGAACCAAGGGTTGTCAGATATTCTCACTATGCTAGGTTATAGGGCGCTTAAATTTAATCGAGATCACTACAAGAAATAGCTAAACATTTAACCGGGAAATTAATTACTGCATGGCAATTAAACTCGAAGTAAAGAATTTATATAAGGTATTTGGGGATCACCCCGAAAAGGCATTTAAGCTGATTGAGAAAGGCGAAAGCAAAGAGAGTATTCTGGCGAAAACCGGTCTCTCCGTCGGCGTAAAAGATGCCAGTCTGGCCATTGAAGAAGGCGAGATCTTCGTCATCATGGGGCTCTCCGGTTCAGGGAAATCCACCATGGTTCGCCTTCTCAATCGTCTGATCGAGCCCACTCGCGGCCAGGTGATCATTGACGGTGTCGATATTGCGAAAATATCGGATGCTGAACTGCGTGAAGTGCGCAGAAATAAGATCAGCATGGTATTCCAGTCCTTCGCATTAATGCCCCATATGACGGTGCTGAATAATACCGCCTTCGGCATGGAATTAGCGGGCGTGCCGTTACAGGAACGTCAGGAAAAAGCGCTGGAAGCATTGCGTCAGGTGGGACTGGATAATTATGCTCACTCCTATCCAGATGAACTCTCCGGCGGTATGCGTCAACGTGTCGGATTAGCGCGCGCGCTGGCGATCAATCCCGATATTTTACTGATGGATGAAGCCTTCTCCGCCCTCGATCCGCTTATTCGTACCGAAATGCAGGATGAGCTGGTCAAACTGCAGGCGAAACATCAGCGTACCATTGTGTTTATCTCTCACGATCTCGACGAAGCGATGCGTATTGGCGATCGCATCGCCATCATGCAGGGTGGCGAAGTGGTACAGGTCGGTACGCCGGATGAAATCCTGAATAATCCCGCTAACGATTATGTGCGCACCTTCTTCCGGGGTGTCGATATTAGCCATGTGTTTAGCGCTAAGGATATTGCCCGTCGTAGCGCCGGCGCGCTGATTCGTAAAGCGGCCGGTTTTGGCCCACGTTCCGCCATTAAACTGCTTCAGGATGAAGACCGCGAATATGGCTATGTGCTGGAGAAACAGAAATTTGTCGGCGTAGTTTCAACCGATTCACTCAAAGCGGCACTGGCTGCGGGTGAAGGTCTGGATAGCGCCCTGCTTGAGACGCCGTTAGCGGTTCCTGCGGATACCTCCCTGAACGATTTGCTCTCCCACGTTGCACAAGCGCCCTGCGCGGTGCCGGTGGTTGGCGAAGAAAATCAGTACGTCGGTATTATTTCCAAAAGCATGCTATTGCGCGCTTTAGATCGTGAAGGAGCCCAGTCATGAGTGAACAAACCAGCAATCCGTGGGACAGCGCCAGCCAGACCACGCAGCAACCCGCGACCACAGATTCGAGCGCCGCGGCCAGCAGTAGCGATCCCTGGGGCGGCAGTAGCAGCAGCGCACCCGCCGACAGCACGTCCAGCAGCGGTTCCGCCGATGCATGGGGCGATCCTTCAGCGGCGAGCGGTGGACATGATGCTGCCAGCAGCGCAGCCAGTAGCAGTGGTTCAGCCGATGCATGGGGTGATCCATCAGCGGCGAGCGGTGGACATGATGCCGCCAGCAGTGCCGCCAGTAGCAGTGACTGGCTCAACAGCGCGCCCGCTCCGGCTCCCGAGCATTTTAATATCATGGATCCGTTCCACAAGACCTGGATCCCACTCGACAGCTGGGTGACCGAAGGCATCGACTGGGTCGTCAGCCATTTCCGCCCGGTGTTCCAGGGCATTCGCGTGCCGGTCGACTATATCCTCAGCGCATTCCAGCAGTTGCTGCTGGGCATGCCCGCGCCCGTGGCGATTGTGGTATTTGCGTTGATTGCCTGGCAAATTGCCAGCCCGGCCATGGGAATCGCGACTCTCATTTCCTTGATTGCGATTGGTGCTATTGGCGCGTGGTCGCAAGCGATGGTGACACTGGCGCTGGTACTGACCGCCCTGCTGTTCTGCATCATCATCGGCCTCCCGCTGGGCATTTGGCTGGCGCGCAGTGAACGCGCGGCACGCATTATTCGTCCGCTGCTGGATGCGATGCAGACCACGCCGGCCTTCGTGTATTTAGTGCCGATCGTGATGCTGTTCGGTATCGGCAACGTACCGGGCGTGGTGGTGACCATTATCTTTGCGCTCCCGCCGATGGTGCGTCTGACCATTCTTGGCATTAAGCAGGTGCCCGCCGATTTGATCGAAGCGAGCGAATCCTTTGGTGCCAGCCCGCGTCAGATGCTGTTCAAAGTGCAGTTGCCGCTGGCGATGCCGACCATTATGGCCGGTGTGAACCAGACGCTGATGCTGGCGCTGTCGATGGTGGTTATCGCCTCGATGATCGCTGTGGGTGGTTTAGGCCAGATGGTGCTGCGCGGTATCGGTCGTTTAGATATGGGTCTGGCAACTGTCGGCGGCGTGGGCATCGTGATTCTGGCGATTATCCTTGATCGCCTGACTCAGTCGTTCGCCCGTGATAGCCGCAGCCGTGGCAACCGTCACTGGTACAGCACCGGTCCAATTGGCCTGCTGCTGCGCCCCTTCAGTAAAAAAGCCTGATTTCTATGGACGGCCCAGCGTGGCCGTCCGTCTGACGCAACACGTAAAATAAGGAATGACTATGCGCAAGACAGCTCTGTTCGCTGCCGTCCTGACGACGTTCGCCGCGACGCACGTGTCCGCCGCCGACCTGCCGGGTAAAGGCATCACCGTTAAACCTCTGCAAAGCACTATCGCAGAAGAAACTTTCCAGACGCTGATTGTCAGCCGCGCACTGGAAAAACTGGGCTACACCGTTGAGAAGCCGGGCGAAGTCGATTACAACGTAGCCTACACCACCATCGCGGCAGGTGATGCCACCTTTATAGCCACTAACTGGAAACCGCTGCATGACGACATGTATAAAGCGGCAGGCGGTGATAACAAGTTTTACCGTGAAGGCACTTACGTTGGCGGCGCTGCTCAGGGTTATCTGATCGATAAGAAAACCGCCGAGCAGTATCACATCACCAACATCGAACAGCTTAAAGATCCGAAAATCGCCAAACTGTTCGACAGCAACGGTGACGGCAAAGCCGACATGACGGGCTGTACGCCGGGCTGGGGCTGTGAAGCGGTGATTAACCACCAGAATAAAGCCTATGGCCTGGCTGATACGGTTACGGCCAACATGGGTAACTATTCAGCAATGGTGGCTGACACCCTGGCACGCTACAAGCAGGGCAAACCTATCCTTTATTACACCTGGACACCTTACTGGCTGAGCGACGTGCTCAAACCGGGTAAAGATGTGGTTTGGCTGCAGGTGCCATTCTCTTCCCTGCCAGGCGAGCAGAGCAAAGTGGACACCAAACTGCCTAATGGTAAAAATTACGGTTTCCCGGTCAACACTATGCACATTGTGGCCAACAAAGCCTGGGCTGAGAAAAACCCAGCAGCGGCAAAACTGTTTGCTGAAATGAAATTGCCGATTGGTGATATCAACGCCGAAAACGCGGCCATGCATGCGGGTCAGGCTTCTGAAGCTGACATCAATCGCCACGTAGATGGCTGGATCAAAGGCCATCAGGCCGAGTTTGATAAGTGGATTTCTGACGCACAAGCGGCGGCAAAGTAATCCTCTTCCCTTAAAAGCGGCCTTTTGGCCGCTTTTGTTCTCAATCCCCGCACAGTTCGTGCGTTATAGCGCACTGGTACGTCCTGTCAATTAACACACCATTGAAATAATTTTTTGGGTTACTATTAACCACAAATGATTATCTACGCCTTTCTTCCGCCATGAATGCTGCTAAGCCGAGACTTATCTCTGCAATGCCTGAGGTTAAATTCTCTCAACGAATGCAATTCATCATTTTAGCTGGTACGGTATTGGTACCGGAATTGTTACGATTAAGTTAATTAAACCATTGATTTCGTGATGTAATGCGTTCAGCTAAAGTGTTTAGAAAGCGTAAAGACCAACCCAATCACGTGAGTGAGACTATTCATTGATGATTGAGTTTGTTATGGTTAGCAGCACAGTTATTCACCAGAGTTATTTTTTCTCGCGAAATTATTTTTTCTTAAAAATATTTCACGATGTGAATTGATGACAATGTAACCATCCTGCGTGGCACGTTGTCAGGGCGAAGCGCCCAGGGTTATGGAACGACCTGGAACGCCAGATGTTGACAATGTGATCGTGCGAACAATCACTGGCGGAAAATATGACTACGCTTAATCTGTCACCATCCTTACTATACCAGTTGCAACTAAGAGGTTTTTTTTAAAATGGAAAGTTCGTTTACTCCCATTGAACAGATGCTGAACATCCGTGCTAACCGCCATAAAGATTTTCCGTTGCAGGAAATCATCCTGACTCGTCTGTGCATGCATATGCAGGGAAAACTGCTGGATAACCGCAACAAGATGTTGAAGGCGCAGGGAATTAACGAGACCTTATTCATGGCGCTGATTACACTTGATGCGCAAGAAAACCAGAGCATCCAGCCTTCAGAACTGAGTTCTGCGCTGGGTTCCTCACGCACTAATGCAACACGTATTGCCGATGAGTTGGAAAAACGCGGCTGGATCGAGCGCCGCGAGAGCGATAATGACCGTCGCTGCCTGCATCTGCACCTGACCGAAAAAGGTAACGAATTCTTACGTCAGCTGCTGCCACCGCAGCATCAGAGTCTGCAGTATCTGTGGTCTTCGCTCTCTACATCCGAGCAGGATCAGCTGGAAGCGATTACGCGCAAGTTGCTTAACCGTCTTGATAAAATGGATGAAGATCAGGTTATCGCTTCCCTGTCGCGCTAATAGCAAGAAGTGCGACACAATCACCTTCCGAAATCGCTATTTTAATCCCCTTTTATCCGGCCAGCGTCTTATACGCTGGCTTTTTCGACTCGGGAAACCGTGTTGAAGGATCAACACAGCCCGGCTAAATGGAAAACGTGGAGAACAACATGAGTGCGACCGCGGAAGCGCAAAGCCCGCAACAGCCAGCGAATAAAAAGAAGAAGCGCAAAGGTGTGCTGATCCTGCTGGCTATCGTGTTTGTATTGATTGGGGTGGCGTATCTGGCCTACTGGTATTTGGTGCTGCGCCATTTCCAGGAAACCGATGACGCCTATGTGTCAGGTAATCAGGTGCAGGTGATGGCACAGGTTTCCGGCAGCGTGAATAAAGTCTGGTTCGATGACACTGACTTCGTGAAAAAAGGCGATATTTTGGTGTCGCTGGATAAAACCGATGCGGAGCAGGCGTTTGAAAAAGCGCAGACTGCACTGGCCACCAGCGTCCGCCAGACGCATCAATTGATGATCAACGGCAAGCAGTATCAGGCCACCATCAAGCTGCAACAGACCGCGCTGGATCAGGCTGAAGCCGATCTGAAACGTCGTGAGCCGCTGGGTGCATCAAACCTGATTGGTCGTGAAGAACTGCAGCACTCACGTGATGCCGTGGCCACGGCGAAAGCGCAACTTGATGTCGCCGTGCAGCAGTACAACGCGAACCAGGCGATGATCCTGAACACCGATCTGGAACAGCAACCCGCCGTCAAACAAAGCGCGGCTGAACTGCGTGATGCCTGGCTGGCGCTGCAGCGTACCGATATCCGTAGTCCAATGGATGGCTATATTTCGCGTCGTAGTGTTCAGGTCGGTTCGCAGATCTCCACCAGCACGCCGCTGCTGGCGGTAGTGCCTGCCACGAATTTGTGGATTGATGCCAACTTCAAAGAAACGCAGCTTTCCGGCGTGCGCATCGGTCAGCCCGCTACCGTAATCAGCGATATTTACGGTGATGACGTGGAGTATCGCGGCAAAGTTGTCGGTCTGGATATGGGCACCGGCAGCGCCTTCTCTCTGCTGCCGGCGCAGAATGCGACAGGTAACTGGATCAAAGTGGTTCAGCGTTTACCGGTGCGTATTGAGCTGGACCCGCAACAGGTGGCCGAACACCCGCTGCGTATTGGTCTCTCCACCTTAGTCAAAGTGGATACCCAGAACAAAGACGGGGCTACACTGGCCAGTAGCGTGCGTCCACAAGCGGCGTATGAAAGTAACGCATTGGCAATCGACCTCGCGCCGGTTAACAAGCTGATTACTGATATCGTCCGTGCCAACGCCGATTAATTCCGCGGGAGGCTGTGATGGCACAAAAACCGCTTGAAGGTGCGCCGTTAGTCCTGATGACCATCGCCTTATCATTGGCGACGTTTATGCAGGTTCTCGACTCCACCATTGCTAACGTGGCGATCCCAACGATCGCCGGTAACCTTGGTGCCTCGAACTCACAGGGCACCTGGGTGATTACCTCATTCGGGGTGGCAAACGCCATCTCGATACCGATTACCGGTTGGTTAGCCAAACGTATCGGTGAAGTGAAGCTGTTTACCTGGTCGACCATTCTGTTTGTACTGGCCTCATGGGCGTGCGGCATGTCAGAGAGTCTGGAGATGCTGATTTTCTTCCGTATCATCCAGGGTGTGGTCGCCGGTCCGTTGATTCCACTGTCGCAAAGTTTGCTATTGAACAACTACCCGCCCGCGAAGCGCAGCGTGGCGCTCTCGCTGTGGGCAATGACGGTGATCGTTGCGCCGATCTGCGGTCCGATTCTCGGCGGCTGGATCAGTGATAACTATCACTGGGGTTGGATCTTCTTTATCAACGTGCCGATTGGTGTGGTCGTCGTCGCGCTGACTCTGCAAACCCTGCGAGGACGCGAAACCAAAACCGAGATCCGCCCGATTGATATCGTCGGTCTGGTGCTGTTGGTCGTGGGGATTGGTTCGCTGCAGGTGATGCTCGACCGGGGTAAAGAACTCGACTGGTTTGGCTCCACGGAAATCATCGTACTCACGGTAGTCGCCGTGGTGGCGCTGGCAGTGCTGTTGGTGTGGGAGCTAACGGACGACCATCCGATTGTCGATTTGTCGCTGTTTAAAAAGCGCAACTTCACCATCGGCTGTTTGTCGATCAGCCTGGCTTACATGCTTTACTTCGGCTCGATCGTGTTGCTGCCCCAGTTGCTGCAGGAGGTATACGGCTACACCGCCACCTGGGCAGGTTTGGCGTCAGCGCCGGTCGGCATCATTCCGGTGATCCTGTCGCCGATCATTGGTCGCTTTGCCCACAAGCTGGATATGCGGCGGTTGGTGACCTTCAGTTTTATCATGTATGCGGTGTGCTTCTACTGGCGTGCGTATACGTTTGAGCCGGGGATGGATTTTGGTGCGTCGGCATGGCCGCAGTTTATTCAGGGCTTTGCCGTGGCGTGCTTCTTTATGCCACTGACCACCATTACGCTGTCAGGGTTGCCGCCAGAGCGTATGGCAGCAGCATCAAGCCTGTCGAACTTTGTGCGTACGCTGGCCGGTTCAATCGGTACGTCGATCACCACCACCATGTGGACGGATCGCGAATCGATGCACCACAGCTATCTGTCTGAATCGGTGAATCCATTCAACCCGAATTCGCAGCAGATGTATGACCAACTGCAAAGCATGGGCATGACGCAGCAGCAAGCTTCAGCCTACATTGCACAGCAAATTACCAATCAGGGCCTGATCATCTCAGCGAATGAGATCTTCTGGGCATCAGCGGGAGTATTTTTGATCTTGCTGGTTCTGGTGTGGTTTGCTCGTCCGCCATTTGGCGCGGGCGGCGGTGGTGGTGGCGCGCACTAAACAGTAGAAACAAAAACGGGCCTTTCGGCCTAATGCCAGTCAGTTAAGGATCAGTTGAACGATCCAGTGGCTGTGTAAGAATCCGGAAACGCTTCGTTTCCGGATTTTTTTATGCAGCTCAGTCAGGCCCTTGATATCGTCTCTCGTTACGATTCTC
>NZ_SZZZ01000022.1:0-80523 GCF_009830025.1 Pantoea sp. Taur | reverse complement strand
CGAAGAGATCAGCGCTGGGTGGCGTGATGAGAAAGCTGGTGCATATCTGCTTCGGTGTGCTGATGAAACAGCAGAGATATGACGAGAATTACGCAGTAGCGGCTTGACGTGCAAGACGGTAGCTGCGGGCTATCCTGGCATCCTCACTCTGTTCAGCGCTGCGAAATGCCAACCCCCAAGCGGCCCCAGCCTGCTACTAAACTCCATTACGTGCTGTTGAAAAGAGGCCCCTCTCCAGTCCATCGAGGCTTTTCGATGCAACGACAAATACGACTCGCGGCGTTCAGCATTTTGCTAAAAAGGGCACAAATGTTGATGGCCTTAGCCCCTCTGCTGCTGCAAGGGCTATCCGCAGCGCTGAGGCTTTTACGTTGGGCCAGGAGATCCACGCAGGGATGCGTGGATCAGTTCGGGGCCGACCAGGGATGGTCGATCCCCGAACGATCCGTAGGCACGACGTGGAAGCCGAGGGCACCGCGTTAGCGGCGCGAGGACTGCCCGGCAGCAGCAGAGGGGCTAAGGCCCACACCAACCCCCCAGGCCCTTAGCCCTTAGCCTTTAGCCCTTAACCACGTCATCACCTCACAACGGCTCGGTCTGCGCCTCCACTACCGCTAACGCCACCATATTCACAATGCGCCGAACCGATGCAATCCGCGTCAATACATGCACCGGTTTGCTAATTCCCATCAACACCGGCCCCACCGTCACCCCTTCCGAGCACGACACGCGCAACAGGTTATAACTAATACGCGCCGCTTCCACGTTCGGCATAATCAGCAAATTAGCCGTGCCTTTCAGCGGACTGTCGGGCATCAGTTCACGGCGGATACTCTCCACCAACGCCGCATCGCCGTGCATCTCACCGTCGATCTCCAGTTCCGGCGCACGGCTTTGAATCAGCGCCAACGCCTCGCGCATTTTACGCGCCCCCGGCGCATTAGACGTGCCAAAGCTGGAGTGAGACAGCAGCGCCACGCGCGGTTCAATACCAAAGCGACGCACCGTTTCGGCCGCCAGCAGCGTGATATCCGCCAGCTGTTCCGCGCTGGGATCTTCATTCACGTAAGTATCGGCAATAAAAGTATTCCCGCTCGGCAGCAGCAGCGCGTTCATTGCCCCAGCGACCTTCACGTCGTCGCGGAAACCAAACACCTTCTCCACCACAGCGTAATGCTCGCGGTAATCGCCAATGGTGCCGCAAATCAACGCATCGGCTTCGCCACGATGCACCATGATCGCACCGATCAAGGTTGGATTACCGATCACCGCACGCTGGGCGGTTTCCGGCGTCACACCGCGCCGTTTCATGATCTGGTAATACTCGTTCCAGTATTCTTTAAAGCGCGGGTCGGACTCGTTGTTGACGATCTCAAAATCTTTACCCGCTTCAATTTTTAATCCTTGCTTCTGAATACGCATCGCAATCACGTTTGGACGACCAATCAGAATCGGCTTCGCCAGCCCCAGTGATACCAGCTCCTGCGTCGCATGCAGCACGCGCACCTCCTCCCCTTCGGCCATCACCACGCGTTTCGGATCTTTGCGTGCCTGCGAGAAAATCGGCTTCATAAACAGGTTGGTTTTATACACAAATTCGGTGAGCTGCTCGCGATAGGCATCAAAGTCAGCGATGGGCCGCGTCGCCACGCCGGACTCCATCGCCGCTTTCGCCACAGCAGGCGCGATCTGCACAATCAAACGCGGATCAAACGGTTTCGGGATCAGATATTCCGGTCCAAAACTCAGATCCTGATCATCATAGGCGGAGGCCACCACATCGCTCTGCTCGGCCTGCGCTAAGGCCGCAATCGCATGCACCGCAGCCAGTTTCATCTCTTCGTTAATTGCCGTGGCACCCACATCCAGCGCCCCGCGGAAAATAAACGGGAAACACAGCACGTTGTTCACCTGATTGGGGAAATCTGAACGTCCGGTACAGATAATCGCATCCGGCCGTACCTCTTTGGCCAGCGGCGGCATGATCTCCGGTTCGGGATTGGCGAGCGCCAGAATGAGTGGATTGGGTGCCATTTTCTTCACCATCTCTGGCGTCATCGCTTTCGGACCCGAGCAGCCGAGGAAGATGTCCGCACCGGCAATCACCTCATCCAGCGTACGCGCGCCTTTATCTTCTATGGCGTACTCGGCTTTGGTCGGCGTCATATTGGGTTCACGATCGCGGTAAATCACCCCTTTGGAATCACACACCACAATGTTGTGCTTCTGCATGCCGAGCGCCACCAGCAAATTCAGGCAGGCAATGGCTGATGCGCCCGCCCCAGACACCACCAGCCGCACATCTGAGATGGCCTTTTTCACGATGGTCAAACCATTGAGCACCGCCGCAGTACAGATGATTGCCGTCCCATGCTGATCATCGTGAAACACCGGAATCTTCATGCGATCACGCAATTTCTGCTCAATGTAAAAGCACTCTGGCGCTTTGATATCTTCGAGGTTGATGCCGCCAAAGGTCGGCTCCAGCGCGGCGATCACCTCAATCAACTTATCCGGGTCCAGCTCATCCACTTCGATATCGAACACATCAATGCCGGCGAATTTCTTGAACAATACTCCTTTGCCTTCCATCACCGGCTTACCGGCCAGCGCACCGATATTGCCGAGACCGAGCACTGCCGTGCCGTTCGAAATCACCGCCACCAGATTGCCGCGTGCGGTGTATTTGTGCGCCGCCAGCGGATCGGCAGCAATCTCGAGGCAAGGTGCCGCCACACCCGGCGAATAGGCCAGAGCTAAATCACGCTGCGTCGCCAGCGGTTTGGTGGGGGAAACCTGAATTTTTCCGGGAGTGGGATATTGGTGGAAATCGAGCGCACTTTGCTTGAGTTGATCGTCCATTTGGCATCCTTTGGCACGGCTGAAAAACCACCAGTATAGGAATCTGCGGCACAAAAGAGGGTGAAGGCGCTCAAAGAACGAGGGCACAGATTGCCACGGCTTCGCCTGCGGCTTTGGCGCAGCCTGCTATTCTTAATGTTGGCAAAACACGTAGCTGAACCGATCAGGCACCCCCTTCCGTGACAGATGCCCTTCAGCGCCACAATCAGAGAAAACGCATTTTCTTCGTGCAACGTCTGTAGCACTGTGTTGAGCCACGACTCAACAGGAAAGGGCACGACTCGTTTGCCCACATTATTGCTAATCAAGGAGTTAAGCGATGAACCAGCTAGATGCATTGAAACAGTTCACCACCGTGGTGGCGGACAGCGGCGACATCGAATCCATTCGCCATTACCACCCGGAAGACGCGACCACAAACCCTTCGTTGATCCTGAAAGCTGCCGGTCTCGATGCTTATAAACATCTGATTGATGACGCTATCGACTATGCGAAAAAACAGGGCGGCAGCAAAGAGACGCAAATCATCAACGCCAGTGACAAAGTGGCGATCAACCTCGGTATGGAAATTCTGAAAAGCGTACCGGGCCGTGTTTCGACCGAAGTAGATGCGCGCCTCTCCTTCGATCGTGGCATGTGTGTCACCAAAGCGGAGAAACTGGTACGGATGTATGAAGAGAACGGTATTGATCGTTCGCGCATCCTGATCAAACTGGCCTCAACCTGGGAAGGGATCAAAGCCGCTGAAGAACTGGAGAAAAACGGTATCCAGTGTAACCTGACGCTGCTGTTCTCCTTTGCGCAGGCGCGTGCCTGTGCTGAAGCGGGCGTGTTCCTGATCTCCCCGTTCGTCGGCCGTATCTATGACTGGTACAACTCACGCAAACCGCTCGACCCGTACGTGGTGGATGAAGATCCTGGCGTGAAATCCGTGCGTCGTATCTACGATTACTACAAAAAGCATCGTTACAGCACCGTGATCATGGGTGCCAGCTTCCGTAAAGTGGAACAGATTCAGGCGCTGGCCGGTTGTGACCGCCTGACCATCTCCCCTAACCTGCTGGAAGAGCTGGCGAACAGCGATGCACCGCTGGAACGCAAGCTGGAGCCATCAACTGAAGGCTTCCACCAGCCTGCTTCGCTCTCCGAAGCGGAGTTCCGCTGGGAACATAACCAGGATCCGATGGCCGTGGAAAAACTGTCTGACGGCATCCGTCAATTCGCCATCGACCAGCAGAAGCTGGAAGATGTGCTGGCATCACGCCTGTAAATCACCACGCTTCTCACGCCGGACGGGTGTCTGCCCGTCCGCTATTGCCCAATCACAAGGGAGTACCCTATGTCTTCACGCAGAGAGTTGGCTAACGCGATTCGTGCTTTGAGTATGGATGCGGTACAGAAAGCAAATTCCGGTCACCCCGGTATGCCGATGGGAATGGCTGATATCGCCGAAGTGCTATGGCGCGACGTTCTCAAACACAATCCCAACAATCCGGCGTGGGCTGACCGCGACCGCTTTATCCTCTCCAATGGCCACGGTTCGATGCTGCAATACAGCCTGCTGCACCTCACCGGTTACGATCTGCCGATGGAAGAGCTGAAAAACTTCCGCCAGCTGCATTCCAAAACCCCTGGCCATCCGGAAATTGGCTATACGCCAGGCGTGGAAACCACCACCGGTCCGTTGGGACAGGGTTTGGCCAATGCGGTGGGCATGGCCATTGCCGAGCGCACCCTGGCGGCGCAGTTTAACCGTCCCGGCCACGACATCGTCGATCACTACACCTATGTGTTTATGGGCGATGGCTGTTTGATGGAAGGTATTTCACATGAAGTCAGCTCGCTGGCCGGCACCCTCGGCCTCGGCAAACTGATTGGTTTCTACGATCATAACGGCATCTCGATTGATGGTGAAACCGAAGGCTGGTTCACCGATGACACGCACAAACGCTTCGAAGCCTACAACTGGCATGTCGTCGGCAGTGCAGAAGGCATTGATGGGCACGATCCGGAAGCTATCGCAGCCGCCATCAAAGAAGCGCAGAGTGTCACCGATAAGCCTTCGCTGATTATCTGCCGCACGATCATTGGATTTGGGTCGCCGAATAAAGCCGGTAAAGAAGAGTCACACGGCTCGGCACTGGGCGAGCAGGAAGTGGCCTTAACCCGTCAAAAACTCGGCTGGCACTATCCACCGTTTGAAATCCCGAAAGAAATTTATCAACAGTGGGATGCCAAAGAAGCCGGCAGTCAGCGAGAGAAAGCCTGGGATGAGAAGTTTGCTGCCTATAAAGCGGCGCATCCAGATCTCGCCGCTGAGTTTAGCCGCCGTCTGGACGGGGGGATGCCGGCGCAATGGAGTGAGGCGACTCAGGCGTTTGTTGATGAGTTGCAGGCCAATCCGCAAAAAATCGCCAGCCGTAAAGCTTCGCAAAATACGCTGGAAGTGTACGGCAAGCTGCTGCCCGAATTGCTGGGCGGTTCTGCTGACCTTGCGCCGAGTAACCTCACTATCTGGTCCGGTTCGAAATCGATCAAAGAAGATATCGCCGGTAACTACATTCACTACGGCGTGCGTGAATTTGGTATGACGGCGATTGGCAACGGTATTGCCCAACACGGCGGCTTCATTCCGTACACCGCCACCTTCCTGATGTTTGTTGAGTACGCGCGTAACGCGGTGCGTATGGCGGCGTTGATGAAGGCGCGTCAGGTGCTGGTGTATACCCATGACTCGATTGGTCTGGGCGAAGATGGCCCAACCCACCAGCCGGTGGAACAGCTCGCCAGCCTGCGCGTGACGCCAAATATGAGCGTCTGGCGTCCGTGCGATCAGGTGGAAACCGCCGTGGCGTGGAAAGCCGCCGTTGAGCGCCACCATGGCCCGACC
This sequence comes from Pantoea sp. Taur, assembly GCF_009830025.1. Lineage (NCBI taxonomy): Bacteria > Pseudomonadati > Pseudomonadota > Gammaproteobacteria > Enterobacterales > Erwiniaceae > Pantoea > Pantoea sp. Taur. The sequence goes on along the minus strand of NZ_SZZZ01000022.1, from coordinate 74,771 downwards.
GCGCTGATTCTGTCGCGTCAAAATCTGCTGCAGCCAGAGCGCAGCAAAGCACAGGTGGCCGATATCGCCAAAGGCGGCTATGTGTTGCAGGATTGCGCGGGCACACCAGAAGCGATCATCATCGCCACCGGATCTGAGATTGAAATCGCGCTGGGCGCGGCGGATAAACTCGGTGCCAGCGGGCACAAGGTGCGCGTGGTGTCTCTGCCCTGCACCGACGTGTTCGACAAGCAGGATGCAGCCTACCGCGAATCGGTGCTGCCCTCCGGCGTAAAAGCGCGCGTGGCGGTAGAAGCAGGTATCGCCGATTACTGGTTCAAGTATGTCGGCCTGGATGGCGCGATTGTCGGCATGACCACCTTCGGTGAGTCTGCACCGGCAGGCAAGCTGTTCCCGGAATTTGGCTTTACGGTGGAAAATATCGTGAGCCATACCGAAGCATTACTCAAGCCGCACTAATCGATCCGGCCCTGCGTCTTTTGACGTAAGGGCCGTTTTTTGATCACAGCCTGATACAGAAAAAAATCCTCCCTTCCCTCTTCACGCCTCGCACAAACTGATTACTATAAGCTTTCCTCCGAATCCTGTTGCGGACGCTTTCCCGTTGAAAAAACGTACTCCTTTTTTACTGGCCTTAATGGTTTCAGTGCTTCCATTAAAAAGCATGGCGCAGACGGTAGCCGATCCGCTGCTGGCCTCGCAGATCGTTGATCGTTATGCCGAGCATATCTTCTATGGCAGCGGCGCAACCGGCATGGCGCTGGTGGCGATTGATGGCAATCAGCGCGTATTTGCCAGCTTTGGCGATACCAGCCCTGGCAATAACGTGCGCCCTCAGCTCGATTCCGTGATTCGTATCGCCTCGCTGAGCAAATTGATGACCAGCGAAGTGATGGTCAAAATGGCGGAACGCGGACAGATTCGCCTTGATGACCCGCTGAGCAAGTATGCTCCGGCTGGCGCACGCGTCCCGAATTACAACGGTCAGCCGATTCGCCTGATCAACCTCGCGACTCATACCGGCAGCCTGCCGCGTGAGCAGCCGGGCGGCAAACCGCATCGTCCCGTGTTTGTCTGGCCAACCAAAGCCGATCGCTGGCAGTGGCTGCAGGGTGCACAACTGAAAGCCACGCCAGGAACACAAGCCTCCTATTCCAACCTCGGCTTTGACCTGCTGAGTGATGCGCTGTCGAAAGCGGCAGGCACGCCTTATCCCGCCCTGTTGCAACAGCTGGTGACGCGTCCGCTGGGAATGAAAGACACCACCTTTACGCCATCCCCCGATCAGTGCCAGCGCCTGATGATCCCTGAGAAAGGGGCCAGCCCGTGCAATAACACCCTGGCGGCAATTGGCAGCGGTGGCGTGTATTCAACGCCGGATGATATGGGCCGCTGGATGCAGCAATTCCTCAACTCGGCGGTTAATCACCGCACGCCGCAGGTTGATCGTCTGCAAACGCTGATCTATCGCCGTGACCAGTTGACCAAAGTGGAAGGTATGGATGTGCCTGGCCGTGCTGATGCCTTAGGCATGGGCTGGGTGTATATGGGGCCAAAAGAGGGACGTCCAGGGATTATCGAAAAAACCGGCGGCGGCGGCGGCTTTATTACTTACATGGCGATGGTGCCACAGAATAACGTCGGAGTATTTGTGGTGGTGACGCGTTCACCGCTGTCACGCTTCACACCGATGAGCGATGGCGTGAATAATCTTTTGGCGGAGTTGGTGGGCAATCAAAATGGCTCACCGATGATGATCAATGCCATACCTTCCCCCTAGATAATTCGTGACGCAGAAAGACGGCAATTGAATGAATCCCCAGGAGCTTACATCAGTAAGTGACTGGGGTGAATGAAAACAGCCAACGCATCTGCAGTGCGAATTATGACGGGGGCTGGCTGACCCACAGCGTGGGCCATTTATCACTGCTATGCCATGCGTCACAGGTTTTCTCTTCAGCATACTCTGCCAGCACAAAGTCATTTCCGTCGAACTGCCAACGCGTGGCGACACCACAATCTCCCAGACCGCGGCCTTTACTGAAGGTGTAAAGCAAACCGCTGCTGGCATCGAATTCAGCGTTCACCAACTCCATCTGATTGTCACTGCGTCCGGGTGGCGTGAATGGCAAGGTCAACGTCAGCCCGCGAGCAACGTAAGGCTGGCTACGCGTCACCTCAAAGGCCAAATCAATCACGTTATAGGCACCGGCTTCACAACTGATCAAAAGCAGCGCTTTGGTGTCGGTGAGCGGCGCTACACTCACTTCACGTCTCAGCGGATCGAGCGAACAGTTGTCGGTGTTAACCCGCCAGGTACCGTAATCAATTAACCCGCTGGTTTCTTCCTGAGTTAACGGCGCTGGCTGCGGTAAGCGAGCGGGCAGTTGCGGTACCTGCGGCACAGGGAGAACGTCCGATGGCGCGCGATCGCCCCGCTTCACCCAGGCGCTGGCGCCATTTACCCGCCCCTGAACGTCATCCATCAACAATAGCGCGGCTTTCATGCCGCTGAGTGGGATAGTGGCTTTAGCCTGATAGGTCAGCTGCAGAGTATGGGCATCCAGCGTTTGCGCCAGAAATTCGTCGATGGCGATGGCATTACTGGTGGCGAGATGGTGTGGCTCCACGCTCCAGTGTTTGAGGTCTGGCGTCAGGCGACGTTGATCCAGCAGCAAATTTTCCTTCAGCGGTCCGCCGGGCAGCTCTCCGCTGTATGCGCTGCCGTAATCAATACGCAGCAGCGGGCGATCGTTAACGCCAGCGCCACGTGATAGGGTCATCACTAATCCGTTGTCCCCCGGAAAGCTGCGTGCCACGCAAAAAGCCGCGTTGTTACAGGTGAGCTGCCAGTCAGAAAATGACTTTTGCAATGGCTCAGCCTGAACGCACGCGACAAACACAAAGGGCAATAAAAGCAGCGACTTCATCCAATAAGACATCAAAAAAAAAGGTCCCCAAATTCCCTGATAAGAAATCATAGCGTAACGACAACGTGGTCAGCAGGCCGAAACTGTGAGCTGGCCCTAAAAGCGGTACCAACTGCTGAAAAAGCCGTCGCCTGAGGGCGATCTGAGGCTGAAGAAGCAAGGTTCCATCATCCGTTTCGACTGATTTCCGCTCAATCGGATTCGTCGGACTATGGAGTCATGTTTGTCTGAAAGCGTTTATCTGGGTAACACCTCCGTCCGCTCGACGTCATGCCGTCAAAGGCGGGTTTGGATAAAAAACAATTTTGCGCACATCACAAATCGGTCAAATACACACAAACGGTCATACTCGGTCATGATAAGGTGTTTTCATACGGTAATAATTGTTTGCTACCGATCCCCCGATTTAGCGCTAACACGCGTGTTTATGTGAATCAGATCTCTATTACATGAAAAATAGACATCTCATTTACATAAAAATTTAACCCATATCACTCTAACGTCGCCGGGCATTTTGACCACTGCGGACTCGTGCGCAGTCCACATTTTCCCGCTGCGGTATCCAGTACTTTATAGCCATCGGAGGGAAGTCATGTTGCCGATTGAAAGACAGCAGCGAATTATTGACGAACTAAATTTAAATGGTCGGGTTATTGTCGCTGAATTAGTCACGCTGTGTCAGGTTTCGCAAGAAACTATTCGTCGTGATTTAACTCAGCTGGAGAAACGTGGGCTGTTGCAACGTAGCCACGGCGGTGCAGTACCAGCAAAACGACAAGCCGCTAACATTCAGGGGAATACGAGGGGTGTTAACGAGTATGAATTATCTTTCCGCCAGCGCATGAATGAACATGTAGATGCAAAGATGGCAATAGCCAAACGTGCACTCGATTTCATCAGCCCCGGCGATTGTATATTACTCGACAGTAGCACCACTTGCTGGTATTTGGCGCGACAGCTACCGGATATTGAATTAACGGTATTAACCAACTCTATCAGAATTGTGCAAACCCTTGCGGCGCGCGGCAGTATCCGCACCATCTGTCTGGGGGGAGAATATTCTGACCGTTATGAAGATTTCCACGGTGTTGTCGCTGAGCAGCCTTTACGGGAATTTCAGATCAATAAGATCTTTTTTTCCTGTAGCAGTTTAGGCAATGACGGTTATTTACGTGAAGGTAACGAAAACAACGCACATTTAAAACAACAGATGTTACTGGCAGCAGAAAGAAAACATCTGCTGCTGGATGCCAGTAAATTCCTGCGGCCCTCATTCGCGCGTATTTGTCATTATCGCGATGTGGACTTTCTCATCACTGACCAATTAAAAGACAAAGAGCTGGAACAAGAATTAGCCTGGAACGGCGTCAATATTATTGATTGCTCACAGCGCAACAATTCAATGCAGCTTATAAAAAATTAATCCGGAGTCTTTATGAAAAAACATCTTATCGCCTGTTCTCTGCTTGCTCTGTTTGTCGCTACCGGCGCGCACGCTGCTGACAAATTACGCATGGGCATCGTGGTGAAAATTGGCGGTATTCCATGGTTCAACGCCATGGAAGCGGGCATCAAGAGTGAAGCGGCGAAACGCGGCATTGATGCATGGATGGTAGGCCCAACCGCCGCCGACCCTGCCCTGCAGGTGCGTGCGATTGAAGATTTGATTGCGCAGAAAGTCGACATCATCGGCGTAGTACCGAATGACCCGAAAGTGCTGGAACCGGTACTGAAACGTGCACGTGAAGCCGGCATTCAGGTGATCACCCACGAATCACCGGATCAGAAAGGCGCGAACTGGGACTTCGAACTGGTGGATGCCCCGACACACGGCATCAACCACATGAAAGCACTGGCGAAATGCATGCATGAAGAGGGCAAATATGCCATGTACGTCGGCAGCCTGACTGTGCCACTGCATCAACAATGGACCGATGCCGCGCTGAACTACCAGAAAGAACACTACCCGAAAATGCAGATGGTGACCGACAAGTTCGGCGTCGGCGAATCGCTGGATGACTCTATCCGTACCACTAACGAACTGATGTCCAAATACCCGGATCTGAAAGGCATTATGGCGTTCGGCTCACAGGGCCCAATCGGTGCCGGTCGTGCAGTGATGAACCGCAACAAGATTGATCAGGTGTGCGTCATTGGCGCCTTCAGCCCAGGCCAGGGTGCTTCACTGGTGCAGCGTGGCGCGATCAAAGGCGGCTACATCTGGAACCCGCAAACCGCTGGCGAAGTGTTCGTGCGTATCGCCGACATGATGCAGAAGAAAGAGCCGATCACCGACGGTATGACCATCGACGGTCTGGGCAAAGTGAAAGTTGACGAGGCGACCCACACCATCCTCGGTAACAACACCGAAAGCCTGGATAAAGAAAACCTGCCAAAACTGGTGAAAATGGGGCTGTAATGATGAAAGAGGTGATCCCACAGACGTTAATTGCGCTCGACAACCTGTCGAAAACTTTTGGTGGCAACCGCGCACTGAGCGATATCTCGCTGAGCTTACTGGCGGGCGAAGTGCACTGCCTGGCTGGCACCAACGGCTGTGGCAAGAGCACCTTAATCAAAGTCATTTCCGGGGTACACGCCCCGGACAGTGGCAGCCGCATTACCCTGGGTGATGGCCCGACCTTCCCGCGTCTGACCACCCGTCAGGCGCGTGATTTCGGTATCCAGGTGATTTATCAGGATCTGTCGTTGTTCCCGAATTTGAGCGTGGCCGAGAACATCGCCTTTGAGCACAACCTTAATGGCCTGCTCGGCTGGCACCGCAAGGCGAAGCTGCGTGAAACGGCAACCCGTATTATTGAAGAACTGAAATTCGATCTCGATTTGGATGAGAAAGTCTCGGCGCTGTCGATTGCTGCACGTCAGCAGGTGGCGATTTGCCGTGCACTGGTCGCTGATGCGCGTCTGGTGATCATGGACGAACCGACGGCTTCTCTGACCCGCACCGAAGTAAACCAACTGCTGCGCACTGTGCGCTACCTGAAAGACAAAAACATCTGCGTGGTGTTCGTCAGCCACCGTCTGGATGAAGTATTAGAGATTTCGGATCGCGTGACCGTGATCCGTGACGGACGCAAGATGGGCTGCTGGCCCGCTAAAGAGATGACGCCACATCATCTGACTGAACTGATGACCGGGCTGAAACTCGATTATCAACTGAAAGCGCCAACGCGTAATGCTGACCGCGCCATTCTCGAAGTCGAGAACCTGACACGCGCCGGTCAATACCATGACGTCAATTTCAAGCTGTATCAGGGCGAAGTACTCGGTCTGTGCGGCCTGCTCGGCTCCGGTCGTACCGAACTGGCGCTGTCGCTGTTTGGCATGACCAAACCCGATAGCGGCAAAATCTGGCTCGACAGCAAACCGGTGCGTTTCCGCAGCCATGAAGATGCTATCAAAGCCGGCATCGGTTATGTCTCCGAAGACCGCTTAACCCTCGGTCTGGTGCAGCAGCAATCGGTGGCCGACAACATGGTGCTGCCGATCCTCGACAAACTGCAAAACCGTTTTCACATCATCGACGAATACCGGAAGAACAAGCTGATCCTGCAATGGATTCAACAGCTCGGTGTGCGCGTGGCCGATCCCAATCTGGCGATCTCTACCCTCTCCGGGGGTAACCAGCAAAAGATTGTGCTGGCGAAATGGGTGCTGACCCAGCCGCGCATTCTGATTCTGGACTCGCCGACCGTGGGCGTGGATGTCGGCGCTAAAGCCAGCATCTATCAGTTGATCCACGAGCTGGCGAAGGAAGGTCTGTCGATCATTCTGATTTCCGATGAAGTGCCAGAGGTTTGGTACAACTGCGACCGCATTCTGCACTTCCGTGATGGCACCGTTCATGCCGAATACCAACCCGATACCGTTGAGCAAGAACAGCTGGCGGAGGTGATCAATGCCTGATTTTTCTCGTTTACGCCCGCACTCCAGTCAAGGCTGGCTGGCGTGGGTGCTGCTGGCTTTCATCCTGTTTTTCTCGGTGGCCAGCGACCAGTTCCTCTCCGTACAGAACCTGCTGGATCTGGCCGAAAGTTACGCGGTGACCGGTATTTTTGCCCTCGGCCTGTTTGTGGTGCTGGTGACCGGCGGGATCGATATCTCCTTCGCCGCCGTGGCGTCGGTGGTGCAATACCTGATCGCTTCGCTGTTTGTGCAGTTCCAGTTTGATAACGCGGCGCTGAGCATCCTGCTGGCGATTGTCTGCGGCACCACCTTTGGCGTGATTAACGCCCTGCTGATTACCTCGCTGCGCGTGGTGTCGATCATCATCACCATCAGTATGCAGTCGCTGCTGTTTGGTCTGCTGATGTGGGTGACCGGCGGTAAGAGCCTTTATTCCCTGCCGGACTGGTGGATCACGCTGCGCAGCGTGCTGCCCTTCACCTGGCAAGGCAACAGTTTCCAGATTGGTTTGCCGCTGATCACCATGCTGGTGATTGCCGGACTGACTGCGCTGTTGCTCAACAAAACTAACCTCGGCCGCCAGCTGTATGCGGTGGGCGGCGATGCGGAATCCGCACGTCGTATCGGGATTCGCGTCGGTCTGATTCACGTTTTCGCTTACGGCTGGCTCGGTGCGATGGCGGCGATTGGCGGCCTGGTGCAGGTGTATCGCATGGGTGAAGTGGTGCCGAATGCGTTAGTCGGTGGCGAGCTGGATGTACTGGCGGCCACGGTACTCGGCGGTGCCAGCCTGATGGGCGGTAAAGGTACGGTGAGCGGCACACTGATGGGCGTGTTCCTGATCGCCATCCTGAAGAACGGCCTCAACCTGATTGGCGTCTCCAACTACTTCATGAACATCGTGGTAGGCGGCGTGATCATGGTGGCGATTGCCGTCACTCACTACAAAAAACGTAAAGAAACTGACGTCAGTTTCGTCTGACAGGAGCATTCACATGAAATCACTCTCTGCTCTGCGTCCGGACGGCACCAATATTGGCCTGATGCTGCTGATTGCGCTGGCGCTGGCAATCTTCACCTTCATGCTGCCGGGCCGCTTTATGACCGACTCGACCTTTATGAGTATGGCGTTCCAGCTGCCGGAACTGGGCTTGCTGACGCTGGCAATGTTTATCGCCATCCTCAGCGGTGGCCTGAACCTGGCGATTATCGCTACCGCTAACCTGACCGCACTGTTTATCGCCTGGACGCTGATGAGCGCCCTGCCCGCCGATGCCGGCACCGGTCAGCAACTGCTATGGCTGTTTATCGCCATCGTCGGCGCAATGCTGATTGCTGCCTTTATCGGTGTCATCACCGGTGTGATGGTGACGCGAATTGGTGCTCACCCGATTCTGGTGACGCTGGCGACCATGATGACGCTGAACGGCATCGGCATCTGGCTGACCAAAGGTGCCGCTGTCAGCGGCATGCCATCGGTGGTGCAGGCACTCGGTTCCAACACGCTGTTGGGTATGCCGCTGCCACTGTGGGTGTTCCTGATTGCCGCTGCGCTGCTGGCGTTGTTCCTGGGTAAAACCCGCGCCGGTAAATGCATCTACATGGGCGGCAGCAACATTAACGCCACCTGGTTCAGCGGCATCAACACGCATCGCATGGTGGTACTGGTGTACGTCATCTCCAGCCTGCTGTGCGTGTTAGCCGGATTAATCATGATGGCGCGCTTTAACTCAGCGCGTATGGGCTACGGCGATGCGTATCTGCTGCTGACCGTGCTGGCGATTATTCTCGGCGGCACCGACCCGAACGGTGGCTTCGGCCGCGTTACGGGTGTGGTACTGGCGCTGATTGCCCTGCAAGTGCTCTCTACCGGTTTCAATCTGATGAACATCAGCCAGCACGTCAGCCTGGCGATGTGGGGCGCGGTGCTGATTGTGGTGCTGGCCTTCAAACAATTTAAAGCCCGTTTTAATGAACATCGTGCCGTCAAGCTGAGCAAGCTCGCTGCGGCCCTTAATCCTCTGACCGAAAAAAAGGAAGTCTAATGCGTATTCAAGTCTCCCCGTCGTTGATGTGTATGAATCTGATGGAGATCAAGCACCAGCTGGAAGTGCTGGACTCTCGCGCAGACTTCCTCCATATCGATATCATGGACGGTCACTACGTTAAGAACATCACGCTGTCGCCGTTCTTTATTGAGCAGATTCGTCCACACACCAAAGTGGCGCTGGATGTGCATTTGATGGTGGAACACCCGACCGACTTCATTGAAGTGATTGCCAAAGCGGGTGCCGACTACATCTGCCCACACGCAGAAACCATCAACCGCGATGCGTTCCGCGTGATCAATCTGATTCGCAGCTTTGGCAAGAAAGTCGGCGTGGTGCTGAACCCGGCCACACCAGTATCGTTTATCCATCACTATATTCATCTGCTGGACAAAATCACCGTGATGACCGTGGATCCTGGCTATGCCGGACAGCCATTCATCCCGGAAATGGTCGCCAAAGTGCAGGAACTGAAAGCCCTGAAGCAGCAGCATGGCCACAAATATCTGATTGAGATCGATGGTTCCTGCAACACGCGCACTTACAACACGCTGGTTGGAGCAGGTGCAGAAGTACTGATCGTCGGTACCTCGGGCCTGTTTAACATCCATGACGATCTGGCAACGGCCTGGGACATGATGCGTGACAGCATTGATGAAGCTCAGGGCCTGGCGAAGGTATCCGCATGATTCCACGCTGGCTGGGCATCGACATTGGCGGCACCGGCACACGTCTGCAGCTGATGGAAGAGGGACGCATCTGGTCCAGCTTCCGCAAGGTGCCGACGGCCAGCTGGGCGCAGCAGCCCGACGCATTGACGGCACTCGGGCAGTTAATCAGTGAAACACTGGAGCAGCAACCGGTGAGCGGCGTGATGCTGGGATTGCCCGGCATTCTCAGCCGCGATCGTCAGCAGGTAATTTCGCTGCCGTTTATTCAGGCGCTGGATCATCAGCCTGTGGCGGCGATCCTCACCGAGCGTCTTGGCGTGCCAGTGGCGATGGATAAAGATGTTAACCATCTGATGATGTGGGATTTAATGCAGCTCGAACAGTTGCCGGATATCGCGGTAGGTTTGTATCCCGGTACCGGTATGGGCAACAGCTTGTGGATCAATGGTCGCTTTTACCACGGCCAGCACGGCGGCGCGGGTGAATTGGGCCATGTGCCGATTGCCGGTAACGATCTACCCTGTCCGTGCGGCAATCGGGGTTGTGCGGAGACGGTGACTTCGGGCAATTGGTTGAGTCACTGGGCTAAGGCTCACGTGCCGAATACCGATATGTCGGCGCTGTTTACGCAACATGGCGACCATCCGGAGTTGCAGGCATTTGTTTATCGTTTGGCGCAGCTGATTGCCACCGAAATGAATATCCTCGATCCCGAATACCTGATTCTGGGTGGCGGAGTGCTGGCGATGGCGGACTTCCCGCTGGCGCAGTTACGCAGTCAGATTCAGCAGCATCTGCGTCCACCGGCCACGCGTGACAATTTGAAGATCGTGTTTAGTCAATCCACCGATCACACCGGCTGTCGCGGTGCCTGTTTAGCCGCCGAACGCCTGTTCAGGAGTGCATGATGAAAGGAAAAGTGTGTGTGTTTGGCTCGTTCAACCTCGACGTCGTCGCGGTGATGAACCGGTTCCCGATGCCGGGTGAATCACTGACTGCCCATAACAGCATGATGGGACCGGGCGGCAAAGGCGCAAACCAGGCCACGGCGGCGCTGCGTGCCGGGGCGCGCGTGCACTATATCGGCAAGGTCGGTAATGATGATTTTGGCACTTTCGCCCGTCGTCACCTCGAAAAAACCGGCTTTGATGCGATTACGCTGTTTACCTGTAAAGAGAAGCCTACCGGCAACGCACTGATTTATGTGGCCGGGGATGATGCTGAGAACATGATTTCGGTGTTCCCAGGCGCGAACACCACGGTGACGGCGGCGGAAGTGTCGCGCTGTCAGCCTACGGTAGCCGCAGCGGATATCTTGTTGGTGCAGCTAGAGAACAACCTGAATGCCATTCAGCGCATGATTGATAATGCGCGTGCGGGTGGCACCTTTGTGATTTTAAACCCGGCGCCGTGGCAAAAAGTGAGTGATGCACTGCTGGCGAAGGTGGATTTACTGACGCCCAATAGCACCGAAGCGATGCAGATTACCGGCGTAAAGGTGACGGATTTTGCCAGTGCGCAGAAAGCCGCAGAAGTGATGCACCGCAAAGGCGCGCGTCAGGTGATTATTACCCTGGGGATGGCGGGCGCCCTGTTGTCCAATGCGGAACAGCAGCCGCTGCGCATTCCGCTGTTCCCGGCACAACCGCTGGATACCACCGGCGCGGGCGATGCGTTTAACGGTGCGCTGGCAGCGCGTTTAGCGTCTGGCGATGAACTGCCACAAGCGGCTCTGTTCGCTTCGGCGTTTGCTTCGTTGTGTGTCGAGCGTTCTGGTGCGGCTAATTCAATGCCGTCGTACGCCGAAGCGCTGGCGCGTATGCAGGCACATCCGGAGTGCGTGCCCGAGCCGTTGGAAGTGATGGCTTGAATGACTGTGGGCGGCCATGAAAGTCGCCCTTAATGATGCACCGGTCAGGCTTTTAACCAACCTGCAATCTGCGCATATTGCAGCAGCATAATCGCTTTACCGTCGAGGATGCGGCCATCTTTCACCATCGCCAGCGCTTGCGGGAAAGGCAACTCCAGCACGGTAATCTCTTCATCTTCTACGCCACCACCGGCATTGGCGCGCATTGCATCGCTATACTCTGCCGCGAAGAAATGGACGATTTCTGTTACGCCACCCGGTGACATATAGGCTTCAAACAGCTTCTCGACCTTGCCGACCTCATAACCGGTCTCTTCGATGGCTTCTTTGCGGATGCAATCTTCCGGCGTGTCGTTATCCAGCAGCCCCGCGCAGGTCTCAATCAATTCACCGCTGGCATTACCGTTAACGTAAGTCGCAATGCGGAACTGACGAATCAGCAGCACGGTATTTTTATCGCGGTTATAAAGCAGGATGGTGGCGCCGTTGCCGCGATCGTAGACTTCGCGTTTGTGGCGGATGACTTCGCCGTTGCTACGGGTCAGTTCGTAGGTGAAGTTACGCAGGATAAAGTAATTATCTGACAGTAACTTATCTTTAATGATGTTGATCTTTAACGACATGGCCGCTCCACCGCTTAATGAGGGAGCCTGAGATAATAGGCGTTAGCGGCGGGGAAAACTATCTGAATTCGTGCGGCCAGTGCGCAATGATGGGCGAGAACGGTCGCGCAATACGTTGCGCCGCTACGACAGGGTGCAGGGAAAACTATCTGAATTCATGCGGCCAGTGCGCAATGATGGGCGAGAACGGTCGCGCAATACGTTGCGCCGCTACGACAAGGTGCAGAGAGAAGTAGCGGCGCGATTTATCGCGCGAATTGATGACAATGCGAAAATCAAAAACCGTTCTTCTGCTCGCTCATATCCGGCAGGTGATGCGCAATTCCTTTGTGGCAATCAATACAGGTTTGCCCATCCTCCACCGCTTTGCTGTGCATTTTTGCTGCCACCGTCTTCTGCGCGGTGAAATCCATATACTCGAAGTTGTGGCAGTTTCGGCACTCCTGCGAATTATTGTTCTTCATCCTGCGCCACTCATTCTGTGCCAGCTCGATACGCGTCTCTTCAAACTTCTGCGGTGTGTCGATCAGGCCGAAGATCTTGGCGTACACCTCTTTGCTGGCTTGCAATTTGCGCAGCATTTTCGGACCCCATTCGTGCGGCACATGGCAATCCGGGCAGGTTGCACGCACGCCGCTGCGGTTGTTGTAGTGCACCGTCTGCATATACTCCTGATACACGTTGTTGCGCATCTCATGGCAGCCAATGCAGAACTGCTCGCGGTTGGTCATCTCCATTGCGGTATTAAAACCGCCCCAGAAAATAATCCCACCGGCAAAACCCAAAATCAGCAGCGTGCCGAGTGCTAAGCGGCTGGGGCGTCGCCACCAGCGCCAGATGCGTAATAATCTCTGTTTCATTGATAACCTCACTGCCCAAAGCCGTTAGCCGGTTTAAAGGTGTTCTCCACCACCGGTTTAGCATCGGTTTGCGGGACGTGGCACTGCAAACAGAAGTAGCGGCGCGGCGATACCGTGCTGCTCACCAGACCATCGCGATCGGTAAAGTGTGTTGGGCTCACGCGCGGTGCGCCGGTGGTCAGGTAACTTTGCGTGCCGTGGCACTGCAGGCAGCGGTTGACGTTTTTCGTCACCTGGTAGCCATCGACGCTGTGCGGGATCACCGGCGGCTGATTCACGTAGTTCAGCGGTTTGCGGCTCTGCTCTTTCGGCTGATGGATCGTGCCCTGCTGCGTGGCCGTGACTTCCGGGGATTGTGTGAGATCCACGCCATGACCCGCGTAAACCACGCCGCCCAGCGTCAGGGCGGCAACGGTGATAAGAGTAAATAAGGGTTTCATTGCATCCTGCCTTAAATTTTGACCAGCTTAACGGCGCATTTTTTATAATCGGTCTGCTTCGATAGCGGATCGGTGGCATCCAGCGTGACGTTGTTGGCCAGCACGCCAGCATCAAAGAACGGCATAAACACCAGCCCTTTTGGCGGTTGATTACGTCCGCGCGTTTCGACCGTGGCGACGGTTTCGCCACGGCGTGACACCACGCGGACCTTCTCGCCACGGCGGAAACCGCGATCTTTGGCGTCCAGCGGATGGATATACAGCAGCGCCTGCGGCACGGCACGATGCAGCTCCGGCACGCGACGCGTCATGGTGCCGGTGTGCCAGTGTTCCAGCACGCGGCCGGTACAGAACCACATATCGTACTCGGCGTCCGGTGCTTCAGCGGGCGGCTCATACGGCAGGGCAAAAATGGTGGCTTTGCCATCTGGTTTGCCATAGAAACGTACGCCCTCGCCCGCTTTGACGTAGCTGTCAAAGCCTTCGCGGTAGCGCCAGCGCGTCTCTTTGCCATTCACCACCGGCCAGCGCAATCCGCGCGCTTCATGATAGGCATCGAATGGCGCCAGATCGTGACCGTGTCCGCGACCAAAGCTGGCATACTCTTCAAACAGACCTTTTTGGATGTAGAAGCCAAAATCGCGCGCCTCGTCGTTCAGTCGATCATCGGCCACTTCGCTCAACGGGAATTGATTAACCTGGCCATTGGCGTACAGCACGTCATACAAGGTTTTATCCCGCAGCTCTGGCTGTTGGGCAATCAACGCTTCCGGCCAGACCTCTGCCACGCGGAAACGCTTAGCGAAATTCACCATCTGCCACAGATCCGATTTGGCCTCACCCGGTGCTTTCACCTGTTGATGCCAGAACTGGGTACGACGCTCGGCGTTGCCGTAAGCGCCCTCTTTCTCCACCCACATTGCCGTCGGCAGGATCAAGTCCGCACACAAAGCACTGACGGTGGGATAAGGATCGGACACCACGATAAAGTTGCGTGCATCACGCCAGCCCGGCATGCGCTCCTGTGTCAGGTTCGGTCCCGCCTGCATGTTGTTGTTACACATCACCCAGTAGGCATTGAGCTTGCCATCTTTCAGCGCGCGATCCTGAGCGACCGCATGCAGGCCGATTTTGGCGGGAATGGTGCCCTGCGGCAGCTTCCACAGTTTCTCAGCCGTCGCACGGTGCTTATCGTTATTCACCACCATGTCTGCGGGCAGGCGATGCGAGAAGGTGCCGACTTCACGTGCGGTTCCGCACGCGGAGGGTTGCCCGGTGAGCGAGAAGGGACCGGTGCCGGGGCGCGAGATTTTTCCGGTCAGCAGATGGATGTTGTAGCACAGGTTATTGGCCCACACGCCGCGCGTATGCTGATTAAAGCCCATGGTCCAGTAGGAGACCACGTTGATGTTTGGGTCGGCATAGAGTTCGGCTAGCGCAATCAGCTGATCCTGTTCTACACCGCTCATCTCACTGGCTTTCTCTACCGTGTATTCGGCAACGAATTTGGCGTACTCGTCGAAGCTGATCGGCGTGGATTCGCCGCTATCCGGGTTTTTCGCTGAGGCTTGACGCGGATCGCTCGGGCGTAATCCATAACCAATATCCGTGACGCCTTTACGCAGCGTGACGTGATTCTGCAGGAAGGCTTTATCGACTTTGTTGTTCTGAATGATGTAGTTGGCGATGAAGTTAAGAATCGCCAAATCGCTTTGCGGCGTAAACACCATGCCGTTATCAGCCAGTTCAAAACTGCGATGACGGTAGGTAGAGAGCACGGCGACTTTAACGTTGTCATCGCTCAGGCGACGGGCCGTCAGGCGTGACCAGAGAATCGGATGCATCTCGGCCATGTTCGAGCCCCACAGCACAAAGGCATCGGCCACTTCGATGTCATCGTAGCAGCCCATCGGTTCATCCATGCCGAAGGTACGCATAAAGCCCACCACCGCCGAGGCCATGCAGTGGCGCGCGTTAGGATCGAGATTGTTGGTGCGGAAACCGGCTTTCATCAATTTAGAGGCAGCATACCCTTCCCATACCGTCCATTGACCGGAACCGAACATGCCGATGGATTCAGGCCCGTTGGCTTTTAGCGCCGCTTTGAACTTCTGTTCCATGATGTCGAAGGCCTGATCCCAGCTCACCGGGGTAAACTCGCCTTCTTTGTCGTAGTGGCCATCGGTCATGCGCAGCAACGGCTGCGTCAGGCGGTCTTTTCCGTACATGATCTTGGGCAGGAAATAACCTTTGATGCAGTTCAACCCACGGTTCACTTCCGCCTGCGGATCGCCCTGTGAGGCCACCACGCGTCCCTCCTGGGTGCCCACCAGCACGCCACAGCCGGTGCCACAAAAACGACACGGCGCCTTTTCCCAGCGGATCGGGGCGCCCAGTGCGGTCACGGCTTTGGTGACGCTAGGAATCGTAAGTCCTGCGGCCACTGCCGCCGCTGCGGCCGCATTGGCTTTCATAAATTCTCGACGACTGACTTTCATGATGCTTCCTTGTGACGATATTCCGTTTCGTCTTGCTGGTGATACACCAGAGAAACGGCCAATACATGCGGGATATTGCGGGTGGCTTCGATGTTATTCAGCAAGGCGCGACTATCAGCAGCACCCAGGGTCACGGCCAGCGTGCCGCGTGCGCTGTCTTCGGCGGCGATTTCGCAATCAGAAAGCAACAGCAATGCCTGCTTTACCGCCGGGATGGCGTGAGATCGCGCCTGGATGACCAGACCGCATACGTGCCAACTGCTTTCAGGGAGAATGGAGTGCGTCATGCGCTCACCTCGTTTAGCCAGCTTGAGATGAGGCGTAAAATACCCTGAGCTTTTGCAGGGCTATATCACCCGAAAGGTGTATATCCCGATGTGGGATCAAGGGAAGGACAATTGAAATGAAAACGGGGGCCAAAAGGCCCCCGTTGATGAGAATGGCTGCGATTAACGCGAGCTATCTTCCGCCAGCTTAGCTGCCCCATCATCCTGTTCGTCATGATGATGGTCGTGCTCTTTCATGGCTTCCGCATGCACGCGTTTGCTCACACCGAACCAGCCCAGCACCAGTACCACGGCAATCAGCGGGATGGATGCAATAGTGTAGGTACCGTTTGGATAATCAAACGCCATCAACACCAGCACGCTCACCAGGAACAGCAGCGTCAACCATGAGGTGAACGGTGCCCATGGCAGCTTGAAACTGACGTCTTCCGCTTTACCTTCTTTAATCGCTTTGCGCAGACGCATCTGGCACACCACGATAAAGCCCCAGGAAGAAATGATGCCCAATGAAGCCACGTTCAGTACGATCTCAAACACCTGCGATGGCACATAGTAGTTGAGCACCACACCGACCACGTACACCGCGATGGTAACGAGGATACCGGCGAACGGCACCTGCTGTTTGCTCATCTTCGACATGAACTGAGGCGCAGAACCGCCCATCGACATGGAGCGCAGAATACGACCGGTGGAGTACAAGCCCGAGTTGAGGCTCGACAACGCTGCGCTCAGCACCACGATGTTCATCACGCTACCAATGTAAGGCACGCCCAGTTTGGAGAAGAAGGTCACAAACGGACTCTGCCCTGCCTGATAGGCGTTCCATGGCAGCAGCAGTACCAGCAGCACCACCGAACCGACGTAGAAGAGACCAATACGCCAGATCACGCTGTTGATGGCTTTAGGCAGCATGGTTTTCGGGTCTTTACACTCCCCGGCCGCGGTGCCCACCAACTCAATCGAGGCGAAGGCAAATACCACCCCTTGCACCAACACCAGCGCCGGCAGCAAGCCGTGCGGGAAGAAACCGCCGTTGTCCGTGATCAGATGGAAGCCGGTGGTATTGCCGTCCAGCGGTTTACCGCTGCCCAGGAACACCACACCGACAATCAGGAACACCACGATCGCCAGCACTTTCACCAATGCGAACCAGAACTCCATTTCAGCGAACCACTTCACGCCGATCATGTTCATGGTGCCGACAATCGCCAGTGCGCCAAGGGCAAATACCCACTGCGGCACATCACCAAACGCGCCCCAGTAGTGCATATACAACGCAACTGCGGTGATATCCACGATACCGGTCATCGCCCAGTTAACGAAGTACATCCAGCCTGCCACGTATGACGCTTTTTCCCCGAGGAATTCACGTGCATAAGAAACAAAGCTGCCGCTTGATGGACGGTGTAATACCAGTTCGCCCAACGCACGGAGGATAAAGAAGGAGAAGATACCGCACACCAGATAAACCAGTGCCAGAGCAGGACCGGCCATCTGCAAGCGCGCGCCTGCGCCAAGGAACAGGCCGGTACCGATGGCACCGCCAATGGCGATCATTTGTACCTGACGGTTACCCATTGCTTTGTGGTAACCGCTGTCGTGGGAATTGAGCCAGCGTCTTTTCGCAGCGCGTTGTTCGGCTGCGGTTTTTTTAGTTGAATTCATAGCTTTCCTGTTTGTCCTGACCATCAATCATCGCCTGACCAATCGTTTGCGTGCGGCGGTGCGAAATGGGGTAAAACCCGCTACCGATACGGCGGAACGATGTCGCGCGGTGAGCCGGGAATTTACGGCGATGAATCCTACCCGTTCTGCATGAACGAAGCAAAAAATACCGTTTGGTTGCACGAGTTGATTTGTAAGAATCGGTCGCGGTGCACAAAAAAACCGGCCAGTGAATGGCCGGTAAAGGGGTGGCTACAGGGAAATACTACGGGAGGGGATTAACGGTAAATCTCTGCGGTGCCGCTCCACAGGCTGGAATCGCCTGGGTTTTGCACGCCAATTACGCGGTAATGGCTGGCGCCCATATCTTCCGCTTTCTGCGACAGCTGGCGGGTTGCATCATCGATGGAACCGCGAACGCCGCTGATAGAAACGGTACCGCTGCTTTGCAGGTTTTCCGCCTGCTCAGCACTTAAGGGTTGCGCGGCGAAGGCCGTGAAACTTGCGGTGGCAAGCAGTGCAGCAGTCAGAATGGCAATCGGTGTCTTCATCATTTGCTCCTGTTGTCGTCCGTTCATAAAAGTGATTACGCTGCAAATTATCAGCGAAGTAATGAAAAGCAGGCACAGCAGGCCGTAAAGCCGTTCAATAATTCGCCAGCTAACGACATGCAATCCAGGGAAAGGTAAAGAGAAGTGGATTTCTCTGCTAAAAGTAACCTGATGTGACGATTCCGGCTCGCTGTCTGCCTGACGCTGCCTTATAATCCCACGCTCTTATAAGGGTTTTATTGTGATAGTGAAACGTCCTGTTACCCGCACCATGGCCCGTGCCCTGAGCGCGATTGTGTTGTTGTCGCTGCTCACCACCGGCCTGGCGCTGTTAACGCTCTCCAGCAGTTTGCGTGATGCCGAAGCGGTGAATGTCGCCGGCTCACTGCGCATGCAAATTTACCGCCTTGCCTGGGATACCACGCGCGATCCGCAGCAGTTGACGCAGCACATCCAAATCTATCAGCAAACCCTCAGCTCACCGGCTCTGCAGCATCTGGAACGCCCATGGGTGCCGAAGGAAGTGGCCAGTCGCTATCGCTATCTGCGCGACAGCTGGCCGCAGTTGCAGCTAACGCTGCAGCCCGAGCGCGCGCAGATCTATCAGCAACGCGTTGCCAGTTACGTGAGTGAGATTGATCGCTTTGTGCTGGCACTGCAACATTACGCCGAACTGAAAATGCATCTGGTGGCGGCCAGCAGCCTGTTTGGTTTCCTGGCGATTGTGGCACTGGCGCTGTGGACCATCCGCTTTATCCGTCGCAATGTGGTACGCCCGCTGGATTCACTGGTTACCGCCAGCCAATACGTTGAGCAGGCGAATTTCAGCTTTCCACCGTTGTCCGTCTCTCAGACCACCGAATTGGGTGTACTGGCACAAGCTTTTACTCACATGGCTGAACGTCTGCACTCGCACTATCGCCTGCTTGAGCTGGCGGTGCGCAATAAAACGGAAGATCTGACGCAAGCCAACCGCACACTGAAATTACTCTATGAATGCTCGCAGGTCCTCACCAGTAGCCCACTTAATCCGGAATTGTTCCAGGGGTTGCTGCGGCTGGTTCAACGTCGTGAGGCGTTAACCCTATTGAGCATCACCAGCGACGGTATTGATTTTCAGGCCGGCGTGGCAGAGGAAGGTCTCGAATGGCATCGTTTGCCGCTGCAACAAGAAGATCAGTCACTCGGCGAACTGTGCTGGCAAACACGGCGAGCGCCTCCTGCCGATGAACTGATGCAAAGCCTGGCCAACATGCTGGCGCGTTCGTTATGGATTTGGCAGACGCAAAAACAGTACCAGCAGATGCTATTAATAGAAGAGCGATCCACCATCGCGCGTGAACTGCATGATTCGCTAGCGCAGTCGCTCTCCTTCCTGCGCATCCAGCTCACGTTGTTGCGCCGCAATGTCGATCACACCCAGCCCCAGGCACAATCGATTATTGCCGAGTTTGATCGCGCCCTGGCCGAGGCCTATCAGCAACTTCGCGAGTTACTGACGACCTTTCGTCTGACTATCGAACAGGCAGATTTAGTGCAGGCGATGCAGGCAATGATCGCCCCGTTGCAGGAACAGTCTCACGCCGCGATCGCCTTCGATTACCAATCGGGCCTGCAAACGCTGGATGCGCAACAGCAGGTGCATGTGCTGCAGATTGCACGTGAAGCCCTGCTGAACGCCATTCGTCACGCACAGGCGCAGCAAATCCATATTTTTTATCAGCGCGATGAAGACGCATTCCATTTGCTGACGATTGAAGATGACGGTTGCGGCATCCGTAGCCTGGAAGAACCGCCAGGCCATTACGGTCTGACAATAATGGCGGAGCGCGCTGCCCGGCTTTCTGGCAGCTTACTGATTACTCCCCGGACGCGCGGCACGCGCGTTACGCTGCGTTTCCCACCGCGACCGGCACACCGGCTGGCTTAACGCGATACACTTATGTTGAATGGACTTTGACTGGAGAATTTATGGCCCCCTCTTCCCTGACTATTATGATCGTTGACGATCATCCGCTGATGCGTCGTGGCATCCGCCAACTGCTGGCACTGGAACCACGTCTGGAAGTGGTGGCCGAAGCCAACAACGGTACAGAAGCGCTGGCTGAAGCACGTCGCCTCTCGCCCGATGTGATATTGCTCGATCTGAACATGAAAGGCATGTCGGGTTTAGATACCCTTAAAGCCCTGCGCCATGAAGGGATCGCTTCGCGCATATTGGTGCTGACCGTTTCCGACGCACGCAATGATATTTACGCCATGGTCGATGCCGGCGCTGATGGCTATTTGCTGAAAGACAGTGAGCCGGAATTATTGCTGGCGCAGGTCATGCGCGGTGCAATGGGTGAGAATGTGTTTAGTGAAGTGGTGGCAGAATATCTGGCAACGCGCCAGCCGAGCGCCAATCCTTTCAAACAACTCACCGAGCGTGAACTGGATGTGTTGCAGGAAGTGGCGCGCGGGTTATCCAATAAAGAGATTGCCGCCACCTTGCATATTTCCGAAGAAACGGTAAAAGTGCACATCCGCAATCTGCTGCGTAAACTGGACGTTCGTTCACGCGTCGCCGCCACGGTGCTCTGGCTCGAGAGCCGCAATGTGTAGCAGCGCACAGAAAACCAGCACGACATTTACACTTTCTCCATAATTTATCCACGATTCTCTAATTTGCGCCGCGTACAGTAGGCAGCAGCAGGAGTTTTCGGGATAGCACCTTGCACTCCGCCGACGTGAAGCCGATCGCGCTTCACGTTTTACATAATAAAAGTAAAAAATACGCAGCTGAGGAGTGTCGGTTCCATGTCGAATTTTTTTATCGACCGCCCCATTTTTGCCTGGGTTTTGGCTATTTTGCTTTGTCTTTGCGGCACACTAGCGATCATCTCCCTGCCCATTGAGCAGTATCCCGACCTAGCACCGCCTAACGTGCGTATTACTGCCAATTATCCCGGTGCCTCTGCGGAAACGCTGGAGAACACCGTTACCCAGGTTATCGAACAGAACATGACCGGTATAGATAACCTGATGTATATGTCCTCAAACAGCAGTAACACGGGTCAGGCGCAAATCACCCTCACCTTTACCGCTGGCACCAATCCTGATGAAGCCCGCCAGCAGGTACAAAACCAGCTGCAATCCGCACTGCGTAAATTACCCGCCGCCGTTCAATCTCAGGGCGTCACGGTGAATAAAACCGGTGACAGCAATATCCTGATGATTGCGTTTGTCTCTACCGACGGAAGTATGGATAAACAGGATATTTCAGATTATGTCGCCAGTAACATTCAGGATCCGCTGAGCCGCATCGATGGTGTGGGTCAGGTTGATGCCTATGGTTCACAATACGCGATGCGTATCTGGCTCGATCCTAACAAGCTGATTGCCTATGCGCTGACCACCGATGACGTGGTGACGGCGATTGAATCGCAGAACACCCAGGTGGCGGTCGGCCAGGTTGGCGGCTTGCCATCGGTGGATAAACAAGCGCTCAATGCCACCGTCAATGCGCAGTCGATGTTGCAAACCCCAGAGCAGTTCAAAGCCATCACGCTGAAAACCAATAGTGACGGCTCGGTGGTAACGCTGGGCGATGTGGCTGACGTAGCAATGGGGGCGGAAAAATACGACTTCCTCAGCCGCTACAACGGTCAGGCGGCGTCCGGTCTCGGTATTAAGCTGGCGTCCGGCGCCAACGAAATGAACACCGATAAGCTGGTGCGCGCACGTGTGGAAGAGTTGTCACATTACTTCCCGCACGGGCTGGAAGCCAAAATCGCCTACGAAACTACGCCGTTTGTGAAAGCCTCGATCACCGACGTGGTGAAAACGCTGCTGGAAGCGATTCTGCTGGTGTTCCTGGTGATGTATCTGTTCCTGCAGAACTTCCGCGCCACACTGATTCCGACCATTGCCGTACCGGTGGTGCTGCTCGGCACCTTCGCGGTGCTGTATGCCTGCGGATTCAGTATCAACACGCTCACCATGTTCGCCATGGTGCTCGCCATCGGCCTGCTGGTGGATGACGCCATCGTGGTGGTGGAGAACGTTGAACGCATCATGAGTGAGGAAGGACTTTCACCGCGCGCCGCCACGCGAAAATCGATGGGACAGATCCAGGGGGCGCTGGTGGGCATTGCGCTGGTGCTGTCGGCGGTATTCGTACCGATGGCCTTCTTCGGCGGCACCGTGGGCGCTATCTATCGCCAGTTCTCGATCACCATCGTGTCGGCGATGGTGTTGTCGGTGTTGGTGGCGATGATTCTGACGCCAGCCCTGTGCTCGACGCTGCTCAAACCTCTTGAACAAGGCCATCATCATGGACGTCGCGGCTTCTTTGGCTGGTTTAACCGCAACTTTAATGCCAGCGCGGAACGCTACGAACGCGGAGTCGCGCGTATCTTAATGAAGGGCGGGCGCTGGCTGGTGCTCTATCTCGGCATCATCGGCGTAATGGCGTTTCTGTTTATCAAGCTGCCGACCTCGTTCCTGCCGCTGGAAGATCGGGGCGTGTTCCTGACGCAGGTGCAGCTGCCGCCGGGCGCGACCTTGCAGCAGACCTCCAACGTGGTGGCGAAAGTTGAAAACTATTACATGACCGCCGAGAAAGACAACGTGCTGTCGGTGTTCTCAACCATCGGTGCCGGTCCGGGTGGTAACGGCCAAAACGTGGCGCGCCTGTTTGTACGCCTGAAAAACTGGGAAGAGCGTCCAGGCAGCGACCGTACCTCATTCGCTATCATCGATCGCGCCACCAAAGCCTTCCATAAAATCAAAGAGGGCCGCGTGATCGCCAGCAGCCCACCGGCGATTACCGGCATGGGCAGCTCCTCCGGTTTCGATATGGAGCTGCAGGATCACGGCGGTATTGGTCATACCCAGTTGATGGCAATGCGTGACAAGCTGCTGGAGTTGGCCGACAGCAATCCGGCCCTCTCTCGCGTGCGTCACAACGGCCTGGATGACAGCCCGCAGCTGCAAATTGATGTCGATCAGCGCAAAGCGCAGGCGCTGGGCGTTTCGCTCGACACCATCAATGACACGCTGACCACCGCATGGGGCTCAACCTATGTGAATGACTTCCTCGATCGCGGCCGCGTGAAGAAGGTGTATGTGCAGGCCGCAGCGGAATTCCGCATGCTGCCAGGCGATATCAACAAATGGTACGTTCGCAACAGTAGCGGCACTATGGTGCCCTTCTCCGCCTTCGCCACCAGCCGTTGGGAAACCGGTTCGCCGCGTCTGGAACGTTACAACGGCTACTCTTCACTGGAGATCGTCGGCGAGGCAGCCAATGGCGTCAGTAGCGGCACCGCGATGGATGTGATGGAGAAACTGGTGGGGCAACTGCCGTTAGGCGTTGGCTTCCAGTGGACCGGAGCCTCTTATCAGGAACGTCTCTCCGGTTCACAGGCGCCTGCGCTATATGCTATTTCGCTACTGGTGGTGTTCCTGTGTCTGGCCGCACTGTATGAGAGTTGGTCGATTCCATTCTCCGTGATGCTGGTGGTGCCACTTGGCGTGGTGGGTGCGCTGGTGGCAACCTGGATGCGCGGACTCGAGAACGACGTGTACTTCCAGGTTGGCTTGCTCACCGTGATTGGCTTGTCGGCGAAGAACGCCATCCTGATCGTGGAATTCGCCAATGAGATCAACAGCAAAGGACGCGAGCTGATGGAGGCGACGCTGGAGGCCTCACGTCAGCGTCTGCGCCCGATTCTGATGACGTCGCTGGCCTTTATCTTCGGCGTGCTGCCGATGGCGATCAGTAGCGGCGCCGGTTCCGGCAGCCAGCATGCGGTCGGAACGGGCGTCATGGGCGGCATGATCTCCGCGACGATATTAGCGATTTTCTTTGTACCGCTGTTCTTTGTGCTGGTGCGTCGTCGCTTCCCGTTAAAAGAGAAGTCACACGATTAAAGCCTAAAATAAAACGGGGCCGCGATATTCGCAGCCCCGTTGTTATTAGGATTGAATTACAGCAAGTTGGGAGTGCCCTGCTTTTCTCTTCGCGATTACTTACTACGTAACATCGCTTCAATAAATTCTTTCCAGTTCCCCAATTCGGTGTCGACCATCATACCCTCTCTTATTGTAGTGGTGATTCTACGCCGATTTTTTCTACAGGTGAATACGTTTCCACCACTCAACACTATCGGCAAAAGCGCAAAAAACCTTCAATTTGTCGAAAATGTGTACTGACGCACATTTCAGCAAACCGTTAACACCACAGGGAAAAATCACCTGCGTTTTCGGGTAGCACATTTTTTTGATTAGGATAATTCTTAGGAGACTGATGATGCCACCAGGAACTATTCAGGACGTTAATGAAAACGTTTACTGGACCTAATTAATAGAATTGATAACGCTGAAATTATCATTAAAAAACAAATAAAACGCAGCGCCTAACGCCGCAGAGGTCACAGCCAGCAGAGCGCTATGGTAAACTCGCGCTTTATTTTTCACAGGATGGGAACAGGCGATGACAGCGCAGTGGGTGATGTACGGAATTAAAAATTGCGACACCATAAAAAAAGCACGCAACTATTTAGCAGAATCCGGCACCGACTATCGTTTTCACGATTATCGCGTGGATGGCATCGATGACGCGCTACTGCAATCGTTTATCGATCAGCTTGGCTATGAAGTGCTGCTGAATACGCGCGGTACCACCTGGCGTAATCTGCCAGAAGCGGAGCGTGCAGCCGTCACCGATGCGGCCAGCGCGAAAGCCGTGATGCTCGCCCAGCCTGCCATTATCAAACGTCCGGTATTGTCTGCCCCTAACGGAGACTTGCTGGTCGGTTTCAAAGATTCCCTTTATCACGCGTTTATCCAGGAGAAGTCATAACATGTTCTGTCCGGTCATTGAGCTGGCTCAGCAGCTAATTCGTCGTCCGTCACTGAGTCCGGATGATGCCGGTTGTCAGGCGCTGTTAGTGGCACGTCTGGAAGCGATTGGCTTTACGGTCGAACAGATGCACATCGGCGATACCCTGAACTTCTGGGCCACACGTGGTCAGGGCGAAACCCTGGCGTTTGCCGGTCACACCGATGTGGTGCCGCCGGGTGATGCCAATCGCTGGATCAGCCCGCCGTTCGAGCCTTCGATTCGTGATGGCATGCTGTTTGGTCGTGGTGCCGCGGACATGAAAGGATCGCTGGCGGCGATGGTGGTGGCTGCAGAACGTTTTGTCGCGGCTAATCCGCAACATAAAGGACGTCTGGCATTTCTGATCACGTCCGATGAAGAAGCCAGCGCGGTTAACGGCACGGTGAAAGTGGTTGAGCGTTTGATGGCGCGCAACGAGCGCATGGATTACTGCCTGGTGGGCGAGCCTTCCAGTACCGAAATCGTTGGCGATGTGGTGAAAAACGGTCGTCGCGGTTCGATGACCGCCAATCTCACCCTCCACGGTGTGCAGGGCCACGTGGCCTATCCGCATCTGGCCGATAACCCGGTGCATCGCGCGATGCCAGCACTGAATGAGCTGGTGGCCACCGAATGGGATCAGGGCAACGAATTCTTCCCGCCCACCAGCATGCAGATTGCCAACGTGCAGGCCGGCACCGGCAGTAATAACGTGATCCCCGGTGAATTTTTCGTGCAGTTCAACTTCCGCTTCAGCACCGAACTCACCGATCAGATGATCAAAGAGCGTGTTGCTGCCCTGCTGGATCGCCATCAGTTGCGTTACACACTGGAGTGGAATGTTTCCGGTCAGCCGTTCCTGACCTCGCGCGGCAAACTGGTTGATGCCGTGGTAAATGCTGTCGCGCACTATAATGAAATTAAGCCACAGTTACTGACCACAGGCGGCACCTCAGACGGACGCTTTATCGCGCGGATGGGTGCGCAGGTCGTGGAACTGGGCCCGGTGAATGCCACCATTCATAAAATCAATGAGTGCGTGAAAGCGTCAGATTTGCAGATGCTGAGTCGTATGTACCAGCGCATCATGGAACAGCTGATCGCTTAAGTAAGCACGCTAAAGGAGCAATGGGATGGAATTCTTTAAAGAGTACTGGTGGATCTTAGTGATCCTGCTGATGGTCGGTATTTTAATGAACGTTTATAAAGACTTAAAACGTATCGATCACAAAAAGTTTATGGACAATAAACCGGATTTACCACCGCATCGCGACTTTAACGATAAATGGGACGATGACGACGACTGGCCGAAGAAAAAATAATTGCGGTTAATCTCCTCCCTGTAACGTAGCGGCGTGATGCGCCGCGCATCTGATAGCGAAGTCGCTATAGAATTGCGCGATTAATCTCGCCGTTACGTTAAGAGCAACCCTCGCTGTTCAACCATCACATCATCATGATGACATCATCATCGCCCGGTTTAGCCCCGCTGAGCGCCTCGTCAAAGTAGCGACGCGGAATGGTATAACGCAGATGATTCAACGCCAGTTGCATGCTGCGATCATCAATGGCATGCGGCAAATCATCCACCACATCCAGCGTCACATCCCCACCCAGTGCGGTTAACCGTTGCATTGCGGCTTCGGCATGCTCCAGCGGGATCTGCTCATCATAATCACCGTGGATCAGATGAATGGTATTACGAGAGCTGACGCGCTCCGGCAGCGTGCTGTAACGACCGCTAAACACAATCGCGCGTCCTGCCAGATCGGCATGGGCTTTGACGCCTTCCAGTACCATGGTGCCGCCCTGCGAAAAGCCAACCAGCGCGGTAGCTTCCGGCCGGACACCCGATGCCTGCTGCCAGTGACGCACCGATTCCACAAACATCGGCATCACGGCATTCACGCCCTGCTGTTCCGAGCGGTCATGCGCGGGAATATCCGCAAACCATTGGCGACCCTGCGGCTCACTAGCCGGATAGGGCGCACCCACTGAGACAACGAACGCCTCCGGAAACGCTTTGGCGAACCAGTTGCCGACTTGCGCCATCGAATCAGGATTGTCATTCACGCCGTGATACAGCAAAAATAGCTGCGCAGCGTGTGTCGGTTGCTGAACAATTACATATCGTAGTGCCATAAGATCCTCCTCAAATCACTATACGCCGCTGAGGCGGGAGTGATATTGGGAAAATTTGAACGAGATAATGGATTTATTGCAACGATGCCAACTGCTGCTGCCACTGTTCCGCCCGGCTGGCATCACACTGAATCAATGCTTCAGCCGTCTCCTGGCGTAAGCGTTGCACCAGGGCTTTGCGACCACTGAGACCGGCTTGCTGTGTTGCAGCACTAAGAGGTTGTTTTTGCACAAGGATGGCTTCGAGGATCGGTTGTGGTGATGCTCGCACCAGGCGCTGCAACGCGGCATAGCTCGCCTCATAAGGCCGTTGCGCCCAGGCAAATCCTGCCAGCAGCGGCCAGTCATCCTCGCTCAGTGTCTGAGAGTGATTGGTCGTCTTGAAGGGAACATCAATAATGTCACGCAACCACACCGCGTCACGCGCAAATCGCTGTGCCGCCTGCTGCTGCAGTTGTTCTCCGGCAGGCGTTAAGGGACGTATCGCCATCGCCGCATAGCAGCCACTGCTGGCTTCACGCTGTGAGCCAATGCGTACCAGAGTAAAGCCACAACGCTGCCAGAACTGCCAGAGCGATTCGGTATAGCCAAAACTCACCGAAAGGAAATCGCATCCTTTCGCCTGCTGCTGTGCCATGGCCACCAATGCGCTGCCAATACCGCGCTGTCGTTGTGCGGCTAACACGGCAATGCGACTGATACGCTGCGAGCGCAAGGTGGCGGCTTCTGCAAATCCCGCATGGGCTGCCAGTGACTGTGCGACCAGATTGCCGCGCGGACGGCGCAACCCCGCCCAGACGGCATCAGCCAGCGGATTGTCTAACCCCCCCTCTTCCACCAGCCACAGTGCGCCGACAATATTTTCTGGCGTTCCTGCCAGCCAGAAGCGCATGCCGGGGGCATCCAGCATGCGCCGCAGGTCAATGGGAGAAGTGCGATAATGGGCGCTCGCCAGCAGACGGTAGCCCGCTTCCAGTGCTTCTTGCTCTGGTTTGGCGGGGAAAATCGTTATCTCGCCGTTAGGTCCGCTTTCTATCGCATCCTCAAACAACAGCGCCTGGCTTAGCCACTGCTCCAGTGGATCGTGCGCTGACCAGCGCAGTGGTTCATCAAGCTGGAAATAACGCACCTGTGGCAGGGTGGCGCAGAAGCGCAGCATAAAGCCGCGCCCGGTGCCTTCGTAACCCTGCACGGTAGTGATCATCAGCACACGGGGGAAACGCTGCACTAGCTGCTGCAACAACGGTGCTGGAATCGCGGCTGCTTCATCAACAATCAGCCACTGCACTGACGGCTCAGCGTCCATCGCGAGAATGGCATCCGGCGCCATAAAACGAAAATGTTCACCGGCAAACGATGCCAGCACCTCAGTGGAAACTTTGGCCGGTGCCGTCACCAGGCAGTGCTGATTATGCTTGGCCAGCATCCCGGCCAGCGCCGATTTGCCACGTCCACGTGCAGCCGTGATCACCGCCACGCCGGAGGGCATCTTAAGCAGCTGCTGCAGGATCCGCGCCTGCTGCTGTGGTGCCTGGCAGTGCCAATCGGGTAAGTCCTGTAAGGCAGGAGTACGCGCAGGCTGGTGTGGGTGCTGTAATTCGGGTACGCGCTCACATTGATGCTGATGCAGTAATTCAGATGCGCGCTCAGGTTGATGCTGATGCAGTAATCCGGATTCGCGCGCAGGCTGGTGTTGCTGCAGCAATTCGGGTGCGCGCTCATGCTCATGCTGGTACTGATGCTGATGCTGATGCTGATGCTGATGCTGATGCTGATGCTGATGCTGCAATATGACCTGCGGATCCTGTTCAATCAGCTGCTGCAGATGGCGAATAAAATGAGGCGTGGCGATCGGTTCGCCAACATCGGCCCAGCGCAGGCTGTCGCAGTCCGGTTGCGTGGCCCAGTCTTGCCACGGCGGCGTCAGTAACAACAACCAGCTTCCCGCACGCAACGTGCCCGCTAACGCCGCAAAGGCCTCCGCATGGAAACCGCTGCGCGCATCGAAAATCGCATGCTGGAATTCACGACCCAGCAGCGTGCGCAGAGCTGCAGGCGCCACGCGCTGGGGGAAATCATCGCTGTCGCTGAGCGTGAGCCAGTCGCCGGACAGCGCTGCACGCCACTCAACTACCTGCTGCAACGCCCAGTCAGCTTCACCGGCGATCACACACAAGCGACGAATGCCCGCTCGCTGCATCGCGGCGGTGATATCAACTAACGACATCAGTTGGCGGCGAAGGTGTTGCAGTCGCCCGGGTTTCCGCTGTCAAAACCGCGTTTGAACCAGGTATAGCGCTGTTGTGAAGTGCCGTGTGTGAAGCTATCCGGCACCACGCGGCCCTGGCTTTTCTGCTGCAACCGGTCATCACCAATCGCTTCTGCGGTATCCAGCGCTTTCTTGAGGTCGCCCACTTCCAGCATATTTTGCTGCTGCACATAATGGCCCCACACGCCGGCAAAGCAGTCTGCCTGCAACTCCATTTTCACCGACAGCTGATTGGCCTGTGTCTGAGTGGCACCCTGCTGCATCTGACGCACTTTAGGCTCGATGCCCAGCAGCTTCTGGATGTGGTGGCCGACTTCATGGGCAATCACATAGCCCTGCGCAAAGTCACCACCTGCACCCAGCTTGGTTTTCATATCATCGTAAAACGACAGATCGATATAGACGGTTTGATCCGCCGGACAGTAAAACGGCCCCATCGCCGACTGGCCAGTGCCGCAGCTGGTTGATGTGTAGTTGCGGTACATCACCAGCTTAGGTGGCACATACTGTTTGCCCATTTTCTGGAACAACGTGCCCCAGGTCTCTTCGGTGGTGGCGAGAATCACCTTAGTGAATTTGGCATCCTCATTATCCTGCGCAGAGTTCACCGGGCGCTGTTGCTGTTGTGTCACCGGCGTGCCGCCTTCCAGCAGCGCGGTGAGGTCGTAACCGTAATAACCCGCCACGGCCACCACAATCAGCAGAATGATGCCGCCCTTGCCGCGTGGAATGCGGATTTGCCGACCGCCGCCGCCCAATCCGGGTGAATCATTGCGACGATCTTCTACATTGTCGCTTTCACGACGACCTTGCCAGCGCATGGCTCGCTCCTGTTAAAAGGTTTTGCATGATTTTAGTTGGCGGCATCGCTAATCACCAGCGTTGCGGCGTTAGCGTCGCGAGATTGAGAGAAAGGAGGCGTATTAGATAACGTGCAGGAAGGTAAAAACAGAAAAGGCCGTCACCGATGACGACCTTTTATTTATGACGACACTCTGTTTACCGTGCGCTGGAATGCGCACTGAAAAGGCATCGCTGAAGACTTAATCCAGTTTCACACCCAGACGGTGCGCCACTTCTTCATACGCTTCAATCAGGCCACCGAGGCTCTGACGGAAACGGTCTTTGTCCATTTTGTCCATGGTCTCTTTGTCCCACAGACGCGCGCCGTCTGGCGAGAACTCATCGCCCAACGTCACCTCACCATTGAACAGACCGAACTCCAGTTTGAAGTCGACCAGGATCAAACCGGCGTCATCAAACATTTTGCTCAGTACGTCGTTGGCTTTGAAAGTCAGTTCCTGCATGCGCGCCAGATTGGCTTTGCTGACCCAGCCAAAGGTCTCGCAGTAGGATTCGTTGACCATCGGGTCGTGTTTGGCGTCATCTTTCAGGAAGAGATCAAACAGCGGTGGATTGAGCAACATGCCCTCTTCCACGCCCAGACGTTTTACCAGCGATCCTGCCGCACGGTTGCGCACTACGCACTCCACCGGCACCATCTCCAGCTTTTTGACCAGCGCTTCGTTATCCGACAGCAGCGCTTCCATCTGGGTCGGAATGCCCGCTTCCTGCAATTTAGTCATAATGAAATGGTTGAACTTGTTGTTCACCATTCCTTTGCGATCAAATTGCTCGATTCGTGCACCGTCTCCTGCTGACGTATCGTTGCGGAATTCAAGTACCAGCAGATCCGGATTATCGGTGCTGTATACGGTTTTCGCTTTACCGCGATACAACTCAGCTCGCTTTTGCATCTCATTAACTCCAAACATGAAAGAACCCGTGTTCAGCGGTGTTTCACCGCGCGATGACTGCCTGACGCAATCGTTTACTTCGCCGGGCGCTATTATGCCAAATCCAAAACAAAAAGGCCGGAGAATCTCCGGCCCATTGGCAATTTATTTGTTCAGTGCACCTTGGAACACCGCCACCAGCGCGTCATTCTGCGCCTGAGTGAGCACATGGCCCTTAGGATCAATGAACTGCAGACTGCTGCGGTTATCCAGATCGCCAACCTGCAATTTGTAATCGCCGTTTGGCAGCTCAGGATCTTTCGCACCAATCGCGTCAAACGCGCTGCTGCCCGGCTGCTTGTAGGTCACTTTCAGACTACCCTGCGAGCGGTTGTCATCGGTGACTTCCATGCCCACACGCTTCAGCGCCGCTGGCAGACGCTGCCAGGTGACGTTAAACGGTGAACGCAGCACCAGCAGTGGCAGACCGGTATCATCTGCGCCGCTCTGGACATCAATCTGCCCGGTCGCGCGGCCCGCAGCGGCATCAGCACTGGCGGTGTCGATCTTATCCAGACCGGTACTGATGTCGTTCAACATCTGGCCGGTGTAGCGTTGGATCTGTGCCGGAGCCGTCACCGTCTCACCTTTCTGCTGCAATTCCAGCAGACGGACTGTCAACACCTGCTGATAGCTCTGGTTTTGTACGCTGATCTGATAACGACCACGATACTGGTTATCTTCATCCGCACGGTTCCACTGCACCCAATCGGTGGTCAGCTGCTGCTCAGCATCATCACGCTGTGCAATCGGGAACTTGTAGGACTGGATCACATTCACCACCTGTGACCAGATCGAGCCACGGCTGCTCTCAACCGCCAGCACACCGGTATTACCAGTGAACTGTGCACGCGTGCCGTTCAGCAGCGCCAGAGGTTGAGCCGGAGGACGAATATCCAGTTCTTTACCTACTGCACCCTTCGCAACAGTGTGCGGCACATCGTAATCGCCATTCTGCAGAGGCAGAATCATCCCCGCCGGGGCTTTTAAATCATGCAGTTCAGGCGCCTGCAGGTAAGATTCATCACCGCTGACCTGGCGCTTATAACGCTGATCGCTGGAACAAGCTGTTAGCAGCATCAGGGTGGACAAGCCCACCACGGTTGCCAGCGTCGAGCGCTTAACTGAATAACTCATTGATTCTCCCTAATTTATCGCAGACCCGCTTTAATCAGCGCCTGAGCCGTTTTCGCCTGACCGGCTTCGGTCAGTGGCGTCATCGGCAAGCGCAGCGTGTCATCCGCGATTAATCCTAGCTGTTTCGCTGCCCATTTAACCGGGATTGGATTGGGTTCACAGAAAAGCGTCTGGTGCAGGTGCATCAGACGCTGATTCAGGCGACGCGCTTCGGCAAAATTACCCTGTTGCGCCAGCGCACAGAGTTCAACCATTTCACGCGCTGCAATGTTGGCTGTAACCGAGATTACGCCTTTGCCGCCCAGTTGCATGGAGTCCAAAGCTGTCGCGTCATCGCCGCTGACAATAATGAACTCATCATTAACCAGCTCTTGGATCTGAGAAATACGCGATAAGTTCCCGGTGGCCTCTTTGATTCCGATAATATTTTTAATTTCGGCCAGGCGAGCCACGGTTTCTGGCAGCATGTCGCAGCCCGTACGTGATGGTACGTTATACAGCATCTGTGGCAGATCGGTGCTTTCGGCAATCGCTTTGAAGTGCTGGAACAGACCTTCCTGAGTTGGACGGTTGTAGTAAGGCGTCACGGTCAGACAACCCACCACACCGGTGCCGGTAAAGCGCTTCGTGAGAGAGATACCTTCAGCAGTGGCATTGGCGCCGGTACCGGCAATCACCGGGATACGGCCATCCGCCAGCTCCAGGGTCTGCATCACTACATCGCCATGTTCTTCATGGCTCAGGGTAGCGGATTCGCCGGTGGTGCCAACAGAAACAATCGCCGCGGTGCCGCTGGCAACATGATAATCAATCAGTTTTTTCAAACTCTCGCGGCAGACATTACCTTTTTCATTCATTGGCGTAATGAGCGCAACAATACTTCCGGTGAACATGGGCTATCCCCTCGACAAACAAGTGCCTCATGTTACGTTTTACCTCGAAAGAAAAGCAAGCGAGCCAAGCCATTCCTACCCTTGTCAGCAGTTTTTTTTATGTTTACCTTATGGTTATTAGCGAACGTACAGGAATTGCCATTTTGTCGCAGTCACAGCCTCACCATCTGGTGATCACCGCATTGGGCGTTGATCGTCCGGGTATCGTCAATACCATCACTCGCCACGTCAGTAGCTGCGGCTGTAATATTGAAGACAGTCGTCTGGCGATGCTGGGCGATGAGTTCACCTTCATCATGTTGCTTTCGGGGAGCTGGAACGCGATAACCCTGATTGAATCCACGCTGCCGATGAAAGGGGCTGAGCTGGAACTGTTGATTGTGATGAAGCGCACTAATGCGCGCGTCACCCCGCCGATGCCTGCCACGGTATGGGTGCAGGTGGAAGTGCCAGATTCTCCTCATCTCATTGAGCGCTTTACCGATCTGTTCGATAAACATCAGATGAACATTGCCGAATTGGTGTCGCGTATTACCCCGGCACAGGAAGGTGTCCCACCGACACTGTATATTCAGATGACGGCACACAGCCCGGATAATCAGGCCAGCGCACCGTTTGAACAGGCCTTCAACAATCTGTGTGAAGAACTGCATGCACAAGGCTCAATTCGTCTTTATAGTGTCACCGACGATGCCAACAACACCCTGTAAGCTAACGCCGGATTATTTCTCCACACACTCTGCCCTGCGGCATACCGTGTAGTGAAATAACCCAGAGGGTGGCACCCGCTGGTGCTTTTTGCCGCGAGGGTGTATTACCCACAGCATGAAGAAAAAATGGAGAGTTGTGATGAATCCACTGAAAGCCGGTGATACCGCACCGAAATTTAGCTTGCCCGATCAGGACGGCGAACAAGTAAATTTGGCCGACTTCCAGGGACAGCGCGTTCTGGTCTATTTCTACCCGAAGGCCATGACGCCGGGTTGCACCGTTCAGGCCTGTGGTCTGCGCGACAACATGGATGCGTTGAAAACCGTGGGCGTGGAAGTGCTGGGCATCAGCACCGATAAGCCTGAAAAGCTGTCACGCTTCGCCGAAAAAGAGGTGCTGAACTTCACCCTTTTATCTGATGAAGACCACCAGGTCTGCCAGGAATTCGGTGTCTGGGGTGAGAAAACCTTTATGGGTAAAACCTATGACGGTATCCACCGCATCAGTTTCCTGATCGACGGCAACGGCAAAGTTGAGAAAGTCTTCGACGACTTCAAAACGTCGAACCACCACGACATCGTGCTGGATTATCTGAAGTCGGCATAAAATAAAACGGGTGCACAATGTGCACCCGTTTTATTTACCCCTGCTGATGCTCCAGCGTGGTTTCCGGCCAGGCGCGCACCACGGCCTTGATTAACGTCGCCAGCGGAATGGCAAAGAACACGCCCCAAAAGCCCCACATACCACCAAAAATCACCACCGAAAGAATGATCACCAGCGGATGCAGGTTGACGGCCTCTGAAAACAGAATCGGCACCAGCACATTACCATCCAGCGCCTGCACCACCAGATAAACGATAAACATCGTCCAGAAATCCGTGCCCAAACCCCACTGGAACAGACCGACGCCAATCACCGGAATGGTGACCACCATCGCGCCGATGTAAGGGATTAGCACGGAAATCCCGACCAGCACCGCCAGCAGCAACGCATAGTTGAGCCCTAAGACCAGGAAGGCAATCCAGGTGACAAACCCTACCGCGACCATCTCCAGCACTTTGCCACGAATGTAGTTGGTGATTTGCTGATTCATCTCCTGCCACACCACGCCCGCCAACCCGCGATTGCGCGGCAGCACGCGACGCACAGCATTGAGCATCTGTTCTTTATCTTTCAGCAGGAAGAACACCATCAGCGGCACCAGCACCAGATAGATCATCAGCGTCATCAGCCCGACTAGCGAGGCCAGTGAGTACTTCACCAATGACTCCCCCAACCCGGTCAGGCGGCTACGCAGATTCTCCACGATGATATCGATGATGCCCGCATCCACCAGCGCCGGAAAACGCTTCGGCAACCCGGCGGCATAAACGTAGAGCTTGTTGAGCATATTCGGCAGGTCACGCAGCAAATTGATGCCCTGCTGCCAGGCCACTGGCGCAACAATCAGCACCATCACCAGCAAAATACCGGCAAAAACAATCAGCACCATGCTGGTGGCGCAGGTGCGGCTGCATCCCAGGCGCTGTAATCGAACGGTTGGCCACTCCAGCAGATAAGCCAGCACCAGCGCGACCAGCAACGGTGCTAATAATCCACTGAAGAAAAACAGGATACAGAACGCCATCAACAGGATTACCAGCAGGCCAATCGCCTGCGGATCGCTAAAGCGACGTTTGTACCATTGGAAAAGCAGAGCCAGCATTTCACTTCCTTGACGCCAAAAACGGGATGACGATTGTACAGAAATTTACGGCGAAAACCTGATGTGCATAAACCTGCATCTTAAGAAACCCGATGAGGATCTGCGCTTTGGGGCAGGCGGCAAAGCCTGAGCAGCTAAGGTCCAATAGCGCCTGTTTAAACACCCCATATTGGGCTGGATATTTTGCAGAATCCTGTGCGTCTGTGCACACCGTATAAATCCTGCACTTTGGTGATAGGGTCGCCATTTTGGTCGACCCTTAAGGCACTAGCGGGTAATACTGCTCACCAGCGCATCCTGCCCGGCAATCATCACGCAGTTACGTCCGGCATTTTTCGCCTGATAGAGTGCGGCATCCGCCTGTTTCAAGCTCACATCTTGCGGCTGGTTATCGGCCTCCCAATGTGCGATGCCCACTGAAAGCGTGATATGCCCAACATGGTCAATCCAGCTCTCGGCGATGCTGGTACGCACGCGCTCGGCAATCACCCGCGCTTCTTCCGTCGAGGTGGCTGGCAACAGCATCAAAAATTCCTCGCCGCCATTACGGCACACCACGTCGGTCTGGCGCGCACTGTTACGCAGGGTACGCGCCACCTGTTTGATCACTTCGTCACCCACATCATGGCCGAAGTTGTCATTCACCCGCTTGAAATGGTCGATATCCAGCGCCAGCACCGCAAAA
The DNA here is from genome assembly GCF_009830025.1 of Pantoea sp. Taur. Taxonomy (NCBI): domain Bacteria; kingdom Pseudomonadati; phylum Pseudomonadota; class Gammaproteobacteria; order Enterobacterales; family Erwiniaceae; genus Pantoea; species Pantoea sp. Taur. The sequence continues at coordinate 38,192 of NZ_SZZZ01000022.1, read as the reverse complement.
GGCTGACGCATGGTTTCGAAGTAATCCAGCACCGCACTTAGGCCACGGCGGTTAAGCAAACTGGTCATCGGATCGGTTTGTACTTCCGATTTCAGCCGACCGATTTTGTCCTGTACCAGTCCGATCCCGGTGAGCAAGGCGCGTTTCACCTGTGCGGCTTCGAAGTACCAGGCACGAATACCGCCAATTTCACCCGAAACGCCCTGGGTGTCCATCTGACTGGCTTTACGCGCCAGTTGCCACAGCGGCAAGGCAATCAGACGGGCGAAGATCACCGCCATCAGTAAAGTCAGCAACGCAAACGGCACCGAGTTTTTCAGCACTTTCAGCAGCAAACCCGAGAGCGGTTGCAGGGTGACGTCGGTTGGTTTGAGCGCCACCACCATCCAGCCGGTGGTCGGCACAATGGCGTAACCCGCCAGTTTCGGCGTGTCTTCTTCTTTGACCTGCACCTCGCCATTAGTGCTCTCATTGCGTTGACGCTCGCTGACGATCTCTGGCGCGGTTTTACCAATCAGCTGGCTATTCTGGTGATAAAGCACCTGATTGTTGCGATCCAATACATACACGCGCGTGCCATCCCGGTAGAACTGCTCACCGAGTAAGGCATTGAGGATACTTTTCTTCTTCAGATAGATAGTGCCGCCCACATAGCCGAGGTAGCGTCCTTCGTTGCTCCAGATCGGCCAGGAGACAAACACAATCAGATTGTTGGCAGCAGAGATGGTGGGTTTGCTCACCATCGGTTGGCGCTGTGCCAGCGCTTCCCGCGAAGCCTGGCTGGTGAGCTGCATGCCTTTAAGCATCAGTGACTCAGGCGAAATCGCTTTCACTATCCCATTGGTGTCGACCACCGCAACGGAGTTGAAGCTATTGGTTTGCTCACGCAGACGATTCACTTCCTGCTGCGCCAGTTCTGGATTATCAAAATCCTTGCCCAACTGCGTCGCGCTGTAGTGCAGCTGCGACTGTGCCAGCTGGAAAAAGACTTCCGTGGTGGCAGCCAGTTTGGTGGCATAAGCGCGATTGGCTTCGAGCGTGCTCTCGATCAGCACCATACGCTGCACACGCCAGGTGGCGTATAAAGTATTGGCGAGCGTAATGACGATACTGGTGATCGCCAGCAACGCGATCAGCGTACGCAGGTCAGTTTTTGGCCGGATGCGCATCAGCATGACGCAACCGCCCTGGTGTGAAAATTCATCATTCGCGTGCCTGATAATATAGTTATAGTTGGACTAGCTACCCCTGGTGAGGGAACCGCCAATTGTACACCTGCAAACCAGATTGAGCACGAACCATCCTGTCAGACACGCGTAATTATTCAGCAAACGTTGGCGCTAATCGATCAGACCATTCGCATCATAGAACGGCCACGGGCCCGGATAATCGCCGATAGCGCACTGGTGTGTCGTCATACCTTGCTGTGGGTGCCAGCGATGTAGCAGGAAACCCGGCGGCTCCAGCACGAAATTCGCCGGACCATTTTCAGACAAATCAAAGGCCACCTGATGCGACACGCCTGGCGCAACGCAGGCTAACGTACCGGCGAAGCGCGCCTGTACCGAACGATGCAAATGACCGCTCAGCACACGTTCCACCTGCGGATGCTGGCGGATAATCGCCGCCAGCGCGTCGGGATTACGCAGGGGTTGCTTATCCATATGGCCGATACCGGAAACCAACGGTGGATGGTGCAACATCACCAGCGTAGGCAATTGTGGCTCACGTGCCAGCTGTTCTTCCAGCCATTCCAACTGCGCTTGATCCACATAGCCCCACGGCTGCTGCGGCACGCTGGAGTCCAGCGCCAGCAGCTGCACCCCTTTCACCCGCGCCTGCCAGTTGAGGGTTTCGCCACGTTGCAGATAGTGGTGATCCGGGAACGCCGCGCGTAGCTGCTGGCGATCGTCGTGATTGCCCGCCATCAGCATGTAAGGCAGTTGCAAACGTCGCAGCGCCGTTCGCAGCGTTTGATACTCTTCTGCGTTGCCGAAATCCACCAGATCGCCGGTGATCACCACCATGTCCGGGCGCGGCGTCAAACGATTCAGGGTGTCGATGACACGCAGCAGCGCCGCCTGGGTATCCACTTTTTTATACGACAGGCGACCGTTCGCCTTGATATGTAAATCACTTATTTGCGCAATCAGCGTCAATGCTTCAGACACGAATTTCTTCCTCAGGATGCAGAAAATTGCAGGGCGGCGTCTTGCGCCAGCGTCCAGCTCACCGGTTGTCCGGCATGCCAGGCTTCACGCGCATGGCGATCGACCTGAATCGGCATGGCAAGGCCGATATCGATCATCAGCCGCTGCGACGCGCCTAAAAAGGTGCTGGCAAGGATAAAGCCCTGGCGTGCGTAGCGATTATCATCGGCGAGTAGCACATCTTCCGGACGACAGAAGCGCTGAGGATTGCCGCGCTTATCCACATCGACGCAGTTAATCGCCCCGACAAAATCGGCGACAAACTTCGAAGCGGGATGCTGATAGATATTTTGTGGCGTATCGATCTGCACCAGACGCCCCTGCTCCATCACCGCGATGCGATCGCCGAGCGCCATGGCTTCTTGCTGATCGTGCGTGACGTACACGGCGGTGATCGCCAGCTTCTTCAATAAGGTGCCGATTTCCAGACGCAGGCGATCGCGCAGACGTGCATCCAGCGCCGCCAGCGGCTCATCAAACAGCAGCACTTTGGGTCTGGCTGCCAGCGCACGCGCCAGTGCCACACGCTGTTTCTGTCCACCGGATAACTTATCAATGCTGCGCTGTGACAGCGCGCTGAGATCCACCAGCTCCAGCATCTCCTGCACGCGCGCTTCACGCTCGGCACGCGCCACGCCCTGCACTTTCAAGCCGTAAGCCACGTTCTCGGCGACGTTAAGATTGGGAAACAGCGCATAGTTCTGGAACACCATGCCAACGTTGCGTTTCTCAATCGGCAACGCGGTAACGTTACGATCGTCGAACCACACCTCGCCGCCCGCATCACAGCGCTCAAGCCCGCTGATGATGCGCAAGGTGGTGGTTTTTCCGCAGCCAGAAGGCCCGAGCAACACCAGGGTTTCCCCGGGATTCACGGTCAGATCGAGCGGATGCAATGCCAGTTGGTGATTGAAGTGACGTGAACAACCGCGCAGCGTCACGGTAACGGCCGCAGGATTCATGCCGCCTCCTTGTTTTGGCGCGATACCGCGCGGTTAAGCCAGTGATTCACCGCATTCAGCATCAGCAGTAGCGGCAAAATCATCAGAATGAAAATCAGCGTATAAGCGGAACCCACTTCCAGTCGCATCGAGGCGTAACTGTCCGCGAGGCCGACCGGCAGGGTTTTGGTCAGCGGCGTATGCAGCATCCAGGTGATGTTGAACTCCCCCACCGACAGGGTGATCACCATAAAGGCGCCCGCCAGAATGCCGTTACGGCAGTTGGGTACCACCACGGTAATGAAGCGCTGCCACAGGCTGGCACCGAGGCTGGCGGAAGCTTCTTCCAGACGCGGCATATCGATCGCCTGCATCACCGCCAGCACCGGCCGCATCATAAACGGCAGCGTGAACAGCACGTGACCAATCAGAATAAATACCCAGCTGTCACGCAGGCCGGAAAACTGGCCGTAAAGCAGAATGATGCCGAGCGCAGTGGCTAAGCCGGGCAGCGCCACGGGCAACATCAGGCACTCTTCAATACGTGCTGCCCAGCGGCCGGGCGCTTTCAACAAGCCCCACGCGGCGGGTACGCCAATCACCAGATTGACCAACAAGCAGAACAGCGCTATCAGCAACGACAGCCAGAAGGTATCAGCGTACATCTCCCACACTTGCGCCACCCATTTCAGGGTCAACCCGCTGCGCAGGCCGATAAAGTAGTTATTGGTGACACCCGCCAGCATCGACAGCACCACCGGCACAATCATAAACAGCGCGGTGAGCGTCGTGACTAACAGCTGCAGGCTAAACAATCCGCGACGATTCATGCTGCCCCCTTGTGTGCCAGGCGGCGTGCTAACATCAGCGCCAGCCAGGCAACCGCGCCCATCACCACCGACAGCGCCGCCGCCGTAGCAAAGTTAGCGTAGTTAGTGAATTCGCCATAAATGGTCAGCGGTAACACCGCCAAATCGGTGCCGAGCGTAAAAGCGGTGCCAAACGCGCCCATGCTGGTGGCGAAACAGAGTGCGCCGGTAGAGAGCAATGCCGGCTGCAGGCCGGGCACGATCACGTCCCAGGTAATACGCCACTGACTGGCGCCAAGTGATCGCGCTGCCTCTTCCAGCGAGCGGTCAAGCTTTTCACTGGCCGCCACCAACGTGACGATGGCGCGCGGCAGCGAGAAATAGAGATAGCCGATAAACAATCCGGTGAGTGAATAGGCCAGCGTCCAGCGCTCGTGCACCAGGCTCATGCTAATTTGCGCCAGCAAGCCCTGACGGCCAGCGAGCATCACCACCAGAAAACCCACGACCACGCCGGGAAAGGCCAGAGGGAAGGTCAATAAGGCTAATAACGTGCCGCGCCCAGCAAAACGCTGACGCGCCAGAAAACAGCCGACAATGGCAGCAATCACCAGCGTGACCAATGTCACCGCCAGCGACAGCAATACGGTATTCAGCAAACTCAGCAGGTAATTCGGCTGGCTAATCACGGTCCAGTAGCCGCTGTGCTGGGTGGTGCGATCGTTTTGCATCCCGATTTGCAGCAGGCGCGCAAACGGCAGCAACCAAAATGCACTGAAGAACAGCAGCGCGGGCAGCGTCAGCCACAACCATTTGCTGCCCGGCAAGCTGCGAGCCTGGCGGCGTGAAGCCGCCAGGGTGTCGGAAATCGACATGATTAGTGGATCTCGCTCAGGTACTTCGCAGAGAACGCTTTCTGCGCATCGGCCATCTGCTGATAGTCGACCGTTTGGGCGCGTGCATAATCGCTATCCGGCAGGAAGAATTTCTTCGCTTCAGGTGACATTGCTGAAGTCCGCACCGGGCGCAGGAAGGCATTGGCCCAAATCGCCTGACCTTTATCCGACAGCACATAGTCGATCACTTTCTTGCCGTTAGCTTCGTGTGGCGCGTTCTTCACCAGACTGATGACGTAAGGAACCGTCACCGTGCCCTCTTTCGGGATCACAAACGCAACGTTGGCGTGATCTTTATATTTGGCGCGATAGGCGTTGAAGTCGTAGTCGAGCAGAATCGGGATTTCGCCGGAAATCAGACGCGCATAGGCCGTCTGCTTCGGTACGATTGGCTGGTTGGCCTGCAGTTTCTTGAACCAGTTCAGCGCTGGCGTGAAGTCCTGCATGTTGCCGCCTTTCGCCTGGTTAACGGCCACAGCAGCCACATAACCGACAAAGGCACTGGCCGGATCAAGGTAGCCAACCATCCCTTTGTACTCAGGTTTCAGCAGGTCATCCCAGGATTGTGGCACTGGCGCGCCGCCGAGCGCATCCACGTTGACCATAAAGCCCATGGTGCCCGAGTGCAGCGCGACCCATTTACCGTTCGGATCTTTCATTCCGGCTGGGATGTCGTCCCAGTGCTGCGGTTTATAATCGGTGATGACGCCCGCGCTGTCGGCCTGGATGCCGAAACTGACGCCGTAATACACCACATCTGCCACCGGATTGCCCTTCTCCGCCACCATTTGCGCCAGCGCCTGGCCGGAGTTTTTGTTGTCTTGTGGCACGGTGATGCCGGTGTCTTTGGCAATGGCTTTGAGCTGTGTACCCCAGTCAGCCCATTCGGGCGGACAGTTGTAGCAGATCGCGGTTTCGGCGGCCTGCGTCATCATACTGAACAGCGAACCGGCGGTCAGCGCGATCGCTCCTGCAAGAATTTTCATTTTTTTATGGAATTTCATGGTGGTTATGGTTCCCTGGTGGTGGCAGTCAAAACGGTGGCGGGTGCGGCGATGCTTTCACCGCTCCGCAACCGGTGGGCCAGTACGCGGGTGCCGCGGCTGGCTTGTTGTAACAACATATCGATGGCACAGGCACCGAGCATGTCGGCTGGCTGAGAGACGCTCGCCAGTGACGGCGCAATCTGCTCGCCAATATCGATGCCGTCAAAACCCATCACCGAAAGCTGCTGCGGGATGCGTACACCGGCACGCGCCGCGGCACCAATCAGGCTGATGGCAAGCAAATCATTTGTACAAATCACCGCTGTCAGCGGTGCTGCGCCCTGCAACTGCGGTTGCAGCAGCGCGAAATCAGAATGGGTATGGCTGGCCATTTCAATCACCGGCAGCGCATTCAGCCCTGCGGCCTGCATCGCATCGCAGTAGCCCTGATAACGCAGGCGAGCGCGATCCGATTGCAGCATCGGCCCGGCGACCATGCCGATATGACGATGGCCCAGACTTAGCAAATGTTCGGTGGCTTCCCGCATCGCCTGCTGGTTATCCACGCAAATCGCTGGCCAGTGACTCTGCTGAGGCACGTTGTGCGCCAGGACAAACGGCATGCTGGCTTCATGCAGCGTGGTCAGAACCGCGCTGTTATCCGCATCGGCCACGGTCAGCACCAGGCCCGCCACACGCTGGCGCAGCATGTGTTCGACGATCGCCGCTTCACGCTCTGGCTGATAATCACTGGTTGCCACCAGCAAACCGTATCCAGCCGCACGCGCCTGACGTTCCATCGCCTGTAACTGGCGTGAGAAGATCGGGTTGAGCAGTGAAGGCAACAGCACACCCAGCGTGGTAGAACTTTGCGTACGCAGCTGACGTGCAATGTGATTGGGGCGAAATCCGAGTTGCTCTGATGCCGCCAACACCTTTTCCAGCGTGTCAGGCCGCAACAGATGGGGATCAGAAAATGCGCGTGCGGCGGTAGCGCGAGAAACGCCAGCCAGCTTTGCCACACTGATTAAATCGGACATGTTCGCCTCGTGATTGAGCAATGAGATCGATCTCATTGGCGCTTAAAGTAGCGGCGAACTGTGACAGCAACATCGCGGGAAGATGACGAAAAAATGACAGCAGCGCGAACTGCTGTCAGGCAGGAATTACAACATCAGGAAGGCGTAACCTTCGTTTTGCAGCGAGGCAACTGTGGTGCCACTGGAGAGCGTATGAGTGACGCGCGTATCGATCCAGTCACGCTGTAGCTGATGGAACGCCACCGACTGATCGCAAATCGTCACCTTTACACCCGCCTGCTTTAACTCATCGATCAATTTCAGGTTCGGGTTATCTGTGCCGTAAGCTTTGCGGAATTGTTCGTTATTCAGCGCGGCAGGCACGGCATCGCTGTTGATCGACACCACAAAATTCAGCTGATTCAGCGGCACCCCGGCAGCGTAATAGAGGTTGGTGACACGCGCCACGCGTTCCAGTCCGAGGTTAGGTTGACGGACATCCCCTTCCGTGCGGTTGATCTGAAAAACGACCTTATTGCTCAGGCCTGGCGTATTCGCGGGGTTGTAATCCGGCGTATTCACAAAATGGATTTTGCCGTAGCCCGCGATGGCTGGCGTGCTCCAGAAGTCCGCTGGCTCGCTTTTGTTGTCAGCAAACTTGCTGCTGACCTTATCCACCAGCTCTGGAAGCTGTAACACATTACCGCCCACGAAACCCGCCAGTGCGGCGATAACAATATAGGACGCTGGACGCATTTCACTTCTCCTCGATAGAAGACCCTAAGCCCAATTACATTTGCAGGAAGGCATAACCCTGATTTTCCAGCGTCGACACCGTGGTCGGACTGGACAATGCATGAATAACCGATTGATCGATCCACTCTTTCGGGAAGTGATGGAACGCCACTGACTGATCGCACACCGACACTTTGACGCCTAATTTGTTGAGTTCACCGATCAGCGCCAGATTGGGGTTGTCAGCTTTATAAAATTGCTGGAAATGCGCGTTATCCAGCATGGCAGGCGTGGCATCACCGGTCACAGAGACCACAAAGTGCAGCTGATCGGCCGGCACGCCTGAAGCGATATAGAGGTTGACTACGCGGGCGACGCGCTCCAGCCCAAGATTAGGCCGCTTCATGTCCCCTTCGCTTTTGGTGATTTGAAACACCACTTTGTTGCTCAGCCCGACTACCGGTTTAAAGGCGGCATCAGATTCGTAATGGATTTTGCCGTAACCATCGACAGCAGGTGTGCTCCAGAAACCTTCAGGATCGGTTGGCTCGGCAGAAAAATGGCTCACCACTCGCTGATAAATATCATCACTTTTGCTGACGGTGGCGCCAACAAACCCACCCACGATCGCAATCAGGGCGTAAGAGACAACAGAACGCATAAAAACTCTCCGGCATGCACTGCGCTAATTCACAGTCCGTTTGAATAAAGTGCCTTATCTATATCACAGCGTGAGCAGGGCAAAAGTGCTGTAGTTTTGGGCTGTCCGGGGTTTTCATTGCGGAAATAATAATTAGTCAGGCTAATTGAATAATGCTTTCGATTGAGCTGAAGAGAGGCCTAAAAAAATAACTGGCTTGAATCGACTGTCAGCTATTTAGGTTTTATCAAGCCAGGGGAGCTGAAAATATGACCATACTTAACTAAAATTTCGGCGACCCTATAAAAAATCACCATTAAAATCACTGATGGATAAAACAGGCCAGTTCACTGTTTTGACGTTTGTTTTTCAGAGTAAACCTGGAAAAGTTCATGCCAGATTCAATTATTTTGAGCAACTTTACGTAACTTTAACTTCTGAACCTGTAAAAGCGCTAACTTTGTCGTGGCGGACTATTCAATTTTTTGCTGCAATCAGCGCCCGCTGTAGCCATTTTTTCATTTTAAGTCTGTGTCGCTTCTTCATTTGCTTGTTACCACGCGCTGGTTAAGATAGAAGCGCTGCGTCAAAGGAAAGTACGCGCAGAACATTTGAACGACTTACCTGTCCAATTGCAGGTGACTTTTACAGGATCAAGGCATGTTTAACCGGTTGAAAAAATCAGTGCTGGCGGCCCTTATTCCTACGCTGCTGCTGACGCCCGCACTCTCCGTGCACGCGGACGTGAGTGATAATCTGCCCGATATGGGAACCACAGCGGGTTCAACGCTATCCATTAATCAGGAATTACAAATTGGCGACTTCTACGTGCGCCAACTGCGCGCCAGTGCGCCGCTGATTAACGATCCGCTATTAAATCAATACATCAATGAGTTAGGGCAGCGCCTGGTGGCGCATGCCAATTCGGTGCGCACGCCGTTTCACTTCTTTCTCATTCAGAATGACGAACTGAACGCTTTCGCCTTTTTCGGCGGCAACGTAGTGCTGCATTCATCATTGTTCCGCTACACCGACAATGAAAGCCAACTGGCGTCGGTGATGGCGCACGAAATTTCTCACGTCACTCAACGCCATCTGGCACGTGCCATGGAAGAGCAGAAGCGTAATGCGCCACTCACCTGGGTGGGCGCGTTGGGGTCGATTCTGCTCGCCATTGCCAGCCCACAAGCCGGGATGGCGGCGTTAACCGGTACGTTGGCGGGTACGCAACAGGGTATGATCAGCTTCACTCAGGCCAATGAGCAAGAGGCTGACCGCATCGGGATTCAGGTGCTGCAACGTGCAGGTTTCGATCCGCAGGCGATGCCAGCTTTCCTGCAGAAGCTCGCCGATCAAAGCCGCTTCTCCTCCAAACCACCGGAAATTTTACTGACGCACCCCTTACCGGATAGCCGTTTGGCCGATGCGCGTAACCGTGCCAACCAGATGCGCCCGGTGGTGGTGCAGTCATCGGAAGGCTTCTACATGGCGAAAGTGCGCTCGTTGGGTATGTATGCCACGGGCCGCAACCAGCTGACCGATGAGCTGTTAAATGAATACGCCAAAGGCAACTCACGTGAGCAAATGGCATCGCAATACGGTAAAGCGGTGCAGTTCCTGCAGGCAAAAAGCTTCGACAGCGCGAAAAAAATTATTACGCCAATGCTGGCGAAACAGCCGGATAATGTCTGGTTGCTGGATATCATGACGGATATCGACATCGGTCTGAACCAGCCGCAACAGGCCATCAACATGCTGACCAGCGCTAAAGGTAGCAGCACCAATCCGGTATTACAGCTCAACCTCGCTAACGCCTATGTCGAGGCGAAACAGCCGGCTAATGCCACGCGCATCCTTAATCGCTATACCTTTGCCCATCCCGATGACGTCAATGCCTGGGATTTACTGGCACAAGCCTCGGCAGCACAGGGATTACGGGATGAGGAGTTGTCGGCACGAGCGGAAGGATTAGCACTCAATGGCCAGCTCGATCAGGCGATCACCACCCTGAGCAGTGCCAGCGCCCAGGTGCCGCTCGGCAGCCTGAAACAGGCACGTTACGATGCTCGCATCGATCAGTTCCGCGAACTGCAAAAGCGGTTCCGTCAGTATCAGAAAGGATAAAAATCATGGTGAGCATTTATCACAACCCGCGTTGCAGCAAGAGCCGCGAAACCCTGGCGCTGTTGCAGGAAAAAGGCATAGCGCCTGAAGTGGTGCTGTATCTTGAAACACCGCCTGACGTGCGGACGCTGAAAAACCTGTTGCAACAGCTAGGCATGAGTAGTGCGCGCGATCTGATGCGCCGCAAAGAAGATCTTTATAAAGAGTTAAATCTGGCAGACAGCCAGTTGAGTGAAGATCAACTACTGCAGGCGATGGTTGAGCATCCGAAACTGATCGAACGCCCCATCGTGATCAACGGTGATCAGGCACGAATTGGCCGTCCACCGGAAGTGGTGCTGGAGATTGTTTAAAGCCCCAGCGCTTCTTTGACAAAAGGAATGGTGAGCTTGCGTTGCGCGCTGATAGAGGCGCGATCTAACCGATCAAGCGTATCAAACAGCGTGCGCATTTCGCGGTCGAGGCGTTTCAGCAGGAAGCGCCCGACATCTTCCGGTAACTCAAAACCACGCAGCCCTGCTCGCATTTGCATCGCCTGGAGTTTGTCTTCATCTGACAATGGCTGCAAACGATAGATTTGTCCCCAGTCGAGACGGGAAGCTAAGTCCGGCAGGCCAAGATTGAGCTGACGCGGTGGGCGATCACCAGTGATCAGCAAGCGCGTTTTGCCAATTTCCAGAATGCGGTTGTAGAGATCAAAGATCGCCATCTCCCACTCGGCATCACCGGCAATGCATTCGATATTATCAATGCAGACCAGTGCCAGGTTCTCCATGCCGTCCAACACTTCCGGCACAAACCAGGTGCGTTTATCCAGCGGAACATATCCCACCGCTTCACCACGGGCCGACATCTCAGCACAGGCTGCATGCAGTAAGTGACTACGGCCGCCGCCTTCACGTGACCAAAAATAGAGATAGCTGCCGTGTTGCTGAGAGAGTGCGCCTTGCAGCGCCGCCAGCAGAGACGGATTTTCCCCCGGCCAGAAACTGGCAAAGGTTTCATCATCGGGTAAATAGAGTGGCAGTGAAAGCTGTGCCGGCGTGTTCAGAAGTACCTCAACGGATGAGCAGGCAGAAAACGGCGCAAGTTTATCACGATCCTTGCAAGAGATGAACCAGGCTTCCCTGCCCGGCAAAGCGCATTAACTTTCGCGCTTTTCTTCGGCATCCAGTACCACTTCCTCGGGCCGTAACAGATTGATTACGCGGAAAATCAGTGCCAGCGCCACGCCAACGATGGTGGCCAGCGCCATGCCTTTCAGTTCTGCAGCGCCGATATGCACTTTCGCGCCGCTGACGCCGATGATCAGGATCACCGAGGTCAGGATCAGATTCTGCGCTTTGTTGTAATCCACTTTAGATTCAATCAATACGCGAATACCGGAAGCCCCGATCACTCCGTACAACAGCAGAGAAACGCCCCCCATGACCGGCACCGGGATCGCCTGAATTGCGGCCGCCAGTTTACCTACGCAAGAGAGCAGAATCGCGAAGATCGCCGCCCCGCCAATCACCCAGGTGCTGTATACACGGGTTATCGCCATCACGCCGATGTTCTCACCGTAAGTGGTGTTTGGCGTGGAACCGAAGAAACCAGAGATCATGGTGGACAAGCCGTTAGCAAACATCGAGCGATGCAGGCCGGGATCGCGAATCAGATCTTTTTTCACGATATTGGCGGTAACGACTAAGTGGCCAACGTGCTCAGCGATCACCACCAGCGCCGCAGGCAGGATGGTCAACATCGCGGCCCATTCGAAGCGCGGCGTGTAGAAGGTTGGCAGTGCAAACCACGGCGCATCAGCCACCGATTGCCAGTTTACGATGCCCATAAAGGAGGAAAGCGCATAGCCTGCCAGCACACCAATCAGAATCGGGATGATGGCGAGGAAGCCGCGGAACAGCACCGAACCAAACACCGTGACCGCCAGCGTCACCATCGAAATCAGGATGGTTTTGCTGTCTGGCGAGGTGCCATCGGCTGGCAACAGACCCGCCATATTGGCTGCCACGCCCGCCAGTTCCAGGCCGATCACCGCAACAATTGCGCCCATCGCGGCCGGTGGGAACATTACATCCAGCCAACCGGTGCCGGCTTTTTTGACTATCAGCGCCACCACGCAGAACAGGAAGCCGCACAGGATAAAGCCGCCCAGCGCCACTTCATAACCCAGCGGCAACAACAGCAGCACCGGTGAAATAAAGGCAAAGCTCGAACCCAGATACGCCGGGATTTTGCCTTTACAGATAAACAGATACAGCAGCGTACCGACGCCGTTAAACAGCAATACAGTGGCCGGGTTGATGTGGAACAGAATCGGCACCAGCACCGTGGCGCCAAACATGGCGAACAGGTGTTGTAAGCTGAGTGGAATGGTTTGCAGCAGCGGTGGACGTTCATCTACCCCGATCGCGCGTCTTGTCATTATTTCTCTATCCCCATTAGTCGTTATGAATGCTGTTTGTTCAGGCCGCGCCATCAGGGAGCGGCGCAATTCATTACGCAATATTCCAACACGCTAAGTGCCATGTCGGGAAAAAAGCGCGATAAATCGCGCCGCTACCAAAGGTGCTGGTGTTTATGCGGCACTGAACTAAAGGGCATTACTTGAGTTGTTGTGTTTTTGCCAAAAAAAAGCCGACTCTCTGGCCGGCTGGATGCTTTCTTTATTTCGTTCCGAAGATCTTATCGCCGGCATCGCCGAGACCTGGAATGATATAGCCCTTCTCGTTCAATCCCTGATCGATTGACGCGGTGTACAGCTCAACGTCCGGATGCGCTTTCTCCAGCGCCGCAATCCCTTCTGGTGCCGCCACCAACACCAGCACTTTGATGCTGTTGCAGCCCGCTTTTTTCAGCAGGTCGATAGTGGCGATCATCGAACCACCGGTTGCCAGCATCGGGTCAACGACCAGCGCTAAACGCTCTTCGATGTTAGACACCAATTTCTGGAAGTACGGCACCGGCTCCAGCGTCTCTTCATCACGATAGACACCGACAACGCTGATGCGCGCGCTTGGCACGTGCTCCAGCACACCTTCCATCATGCCGAGGCCCGCACGCAGAATCGGCACCACGGTGATTTTTTTGCCTTTGATTTGATCGACGTCGACCGGGCCGTTCCAGCCTTCGATGGTGACGCGCTCCGTGGCCAGATCGGCAGTGGCTTCATAAGTCAGCAGGCTGCCGACTTCTGAGGCCAGCTCGCGGAAGCGTTTGGTGCTGATATCATGCTCACGCATCAGGCCCAGTTTATGTTTGACCAGCGGGTGTTTGACTTCCACGATCTTCATGATTGTTCTCCCGGAATTGAGTTGAGCTAAAAAAAATCGCCGGATTATACCGCCTTTTTGCCGCTGCGCCACTTGTCATTGGTCAATGGCTTAGCGCGATTCGCGTGATCTTAAGGATTGGCGAAAAATCAGCACTGTGCAAAGCGGCGTGAGATGGCACTCGCAAACGTTTGCCTGCGCTGATAGAATTAGCGCGCTTAATTTTTGCCACCAACCGCAATTCGCGTGGGGATTCCGCAGTGACCGACAAAACCTCTCTCAGCTACAAAGACGCCGGTGTTGATATCGATGCTGGTAACGATCTGGTTGACCGTATTAAAGGCGTAGTAAAGAAAACTCGCCGCCCGGAAGTGATGGGTGGGCTGGGTGGCTTTGGCGCGCTCTGTGCGCTGCCGCAGAAATACCGCGAGCCTGTGCTGGTCTCCGGAACCGATGGCGTCGGCACCAAGCTGCGTCTGGCGATGGATCTCAAACGTCATGACAGCATCGGCATCGATCTGGTTGCGATGTGTGTGAACGACCTGATTGTGCAAGGCGCTGAGCCGCTGTTCTTCCTCGACTACTACGCGACCGGCAAACTGGATGTGGATACCGCTTCTGCGGTGATCACCGGCATCGCCGAAGGTTGCCTGCAGTCAGGTTGTGCGCTGGTCGGCGGTGAAACCGCTGAGATGCCAGGCATGTACCACGGTGAAGACTATGACGTGGCTGGTTTCTGCGTCGGCGTGGTGGAAAAATCAGAAATCATTGACGGTTCGAAAGTGCAGGACGGCGACGTGCTGATCGCACTGGGTTCAAGCGGCCCGCATTCGAACGGTTATTCGCTGGTGCGTAAGATTCTGGAAGTCAGCCAGACTGATCCAGAAACCAAACAGCTGGATGGCAAACCACTGGCCGATCATTTGCTGGCACCGACTCGCATCTACGTGAAAAACATCCTCAGCCTGATCGAGCAGGTGGATGTGCACGCGATTTCTCACCTGACCGGTGGCGGCTTCTGGGAGAACATCCCACGCGTGTTGCCAGACAATACTCAGGCGGTGATTGACGAGAAGAGCTGGCAGTGGCCCTCCGTGTTCAGCTGGTTACAGCAGGCCGGTAACGTCAGCCGTCATGAAATGTATCGTACCTTTAACTGCGGCGTGGGCATGATCATCGCGCTGAGCCCGGCCGATGCCGATAAAGCGGTACAGCTGATGACCGACGCTGGCGAACAGGCGTGGAAAATCGGTGTGATTAAAGCCTCTGACTCAGAAGAGCGAGTGGTTATTAATCCATGAAAAAACTGGTTGTACTGATCTCCGGTAACGGAAGCAATCTTCAGTCCATCCTCGACGCCTGCGCAAGCGGGCGTATTAACGGCAGCGTCGCTGCCGTTTTCAGTAATAAAGCCTCGGCATTTGGTTTGACGCGTGCGCAGGAAGCCAGCGTGCCGGGCCATAGCCTCGCCGCCAGTGACTTTGCCGACCGCGATGCGTTTGACCGCCAACTGATGCAGGAAATCGATGCCTATGCGCCGGATTTGGTGGTGCTGGCCGGTTACATGCGCATTCTCAGTCAGGCGTTTGTCGCGCATTATCACGACCGGTTGGTGAACATCCATCCGTCGCTGCTGCCGAAATATCCCGGACTGCATACTCATCGTCAGGCGTTAGAAAATGGCGATGAGGAACACGGTACGTCAGTGCACTTTGTTACTGACGAACTGGATGGCGGACCGGTGATTTTGCAGGCGCGCGTGCCGGTGTTTGCTGAAGATGATGAAGAAGAGATCACCTCACGCGTGCAGCATCAGGAGCATGCGATTTATCCGCTGGTGATCGGCTGGTTTGTCGATGGACGCTTGCAGATGCGTGATGGAAAAGCCTGGCTGGATGGGCAACCGTTGCCGCCTCAGGGTTACGCACACGACTGATTTTCACCTTATCCAGCCGCTTGCAGACACATTGACCTGCTTAATTCTCCCCAGTCACTGGCTGATGTCAGCGCCTGGGGCTTCTAAGACCTGTTGCCTTTCTGCGCCCTGAAAACGTAGCGCACGTTGCCTATCCCTTAACCAAATCTACCCGTAATGTAATCTTCGGTTTTGCGCGCTTTTGGCGAGGTGAAGATGCGGTCGGTTTCATCAAACTCCACCAGTTGTCCGTTATGCATAAACGCCGTGTAATCTGACACGCGCGCCGCCTGCTGCATGTTGTGCGTCACCAGCACCAGCGTGAAATGCTGCTTTAACGTGGTCATCAACTCTTCGATCACTAGCGTGGAAATCGGATCGAGCGCCGACGTTGGCTCATCCAGCAGCAATACTTCCGGCTCAATGGCAATGGCACGCGCAATCACCAAACGCTGCTGCTGACCGCTGGAGAGCGTCAACGCATTCTGTGCCAGCTGATCTTTCACTTCACTCCACAGTGCCGCTGCACGCAGTGCACGTTCACAAGCTTCGTTCAGCACGCGACGATCGCGTACCCCTTGCAGCCGCAAACCGTACACCACGTTCTCGTAGATCGATTTCGGGAATGGATTCGGGCGCTGAAATACCATGCCAATCCGGCGACGCAACGCAGGCAGATCCTGATTCGCCTGCATCACCGCATGCTGATCGAGCAGAATTTCACCTTCAATGCGGCAGCGATCAATCACATCGTTCATGCGATTAAAGCAGCGCAGCAGCGTTGACTTGCCACAACCGGACGGACCAATCAGCGCTGTGATGCGGTTTTTGGGGATGTGCAGATCGATATTGTTCAGCGCCTGGCGCTCACCGTACCACAGCGACAGCTGGTTAACGGTTAACGCGATGTCGTAATCGGGCGTCATCTAAAAACCTTTCTAGTGCGTCATGAGGCGGTAACGCTCGCGCAGCCGATGCCGCAGCGCCATCGCCAACAGATTGAGCGACAGGATGATCACCACCAGCAGCAAGGCGGTGGCGTAAACCAGCGGTCGGTCAGCGTCGATATTCGGGCTCTGGAACGCCAAATCGTAAATCTGAAAACCGAGGTGCATAAATTTGCGGTCGAGGTGCAAATAGGGGAACACCGCATCCACCGGTAACTCCGGGGCCATTTTCACCACACCCACCAGCATCAGCGGGGCGGTTTCCCCTGCTGCACGCGCTACAGCCAGAATCAGGCCGGTGAGCATCGCCGGGACCGCCAGCGGTAACACCACGCGCCACAGCGTTTCCGCCTGAGTGGCACCCAGCGCCAATGAGCCCTGACGCAAATTATCCGGGATGCGTGACAGCCCCTCTTCAGTGGCAACAATCACCACGGGCAATGTCAGCAGTGCCAGCGTCAACGCCGCCCACAGCAGACCGGGCGTTCCAAAAGTGGGATTAGGCAGCGAGCGCGAGAAGAACAACTGGTCGAGGGTGCCGCCAATGAGCCAGACAAAGAAGCCCAGACCAAACACGCCATACACAATCGACGGCACACCGGCGAGGTTCACCACCGCGATGCGCACCAGCCGCGTTAACGCATGACGTCCGGCATATTCGTGCAGCCACACCGCCGCCACCACCCCCAGCGGCATCACGATGATCGACATCAGCAACACCATCAGCACGGTGCCAAAAATCGCCGGGAACGCCCCGCTCTCGCCGCCGCCTGATGTTGGGGAATCGCTGACAAACTGCCAGATCTGACTGAAGAAGTGCTGCAACTTCTGCCTAAACGACATCGCATTTGGATACCAGGCATCCACCACCTGCGCCAGCGGAATAATATGATCCTGCCCCTGCACATCGCGCAGCACCAACGTGTCGCGTTCGCTCTCATGTTGCAGATGGGTCAGTTGTTGCGCTAGTGCGCTAAAGCGCCGTTGCAGCGCCACGCTGTTGGCATCGAATTCCGATTGATCCTGCAGGGTGAACGTGCCGCGCTGACGTTGCTCATCAGCTTGCTGCTGCAGGCTTTCCAGCTGTGCATTGAGGCGCGCCATTTGCACACGACGAATATGGCTGGCCTGACGTAGCTGCTCATGGACTTGCGCCAACCGCTGATGCAGCAGCGCATCACGATCGCGCGCGGTCAGCACTTCATTGTCTTCCCGCAGTTCAATCAGCCAACCGTAAGCGTTGCCGCCGCTGCGGCGCTGTAAAACCACCGCATCTGCCGGGCGACGCGTTTTCGCCGCGCCCTGGCTATACAGCACACGGAAATCCGGTGCGGCAAAATCGCGATTGCCCGTTTTCACCACATAGCGCCACTGCTCGCCCTGGGGCTGTTTGTGCAGCGTTTCGCCCAGCACCATCACCGCCGAGCCTTCCGGCGGCTGGAACAGGTATTGATCCACTGGCTGCGGCCAGAAGGCGCGCATGCCCTGCCATCCCAGCAGGCCAATCAGCAAGGTAAACGCCAGTAAACACACGGCCACCGCACCGGCTGTCAGCCAGCGCCAGCGATCGTTTTGACGCATCGCTTTCATCCCTGTCCCTCATGCTGGCTGTAGCGCTGGCGCAGACGCTGACGAATCAACTCCGCGACGGTGTTGATCACTAAAGTGAATATCAGTAACAACAGCGCACTCAGGAACAGAATTCGGTAATGCGCACTGCCCGCTGCCGCTTCAGGCATCTCAATGGCGATGTTAGCCGAAAGTGCACGTAATCCGGCAAACAAGCCGCCTTCGCTGACCGGCGTGTTGCCGGTGGCCATCAGCACAATCATGGTTTCCCCTACCGCGCGGCCAAAACCGATCATCAGGGCAGCAAAAATGCCTGCTGATGCGCCAGGCAGAACCACACGCGTCAGGGTTTGCCACGGCGTGGCACCCAGCGCCAGTGAACCTTGCCCCAGCGCGCCGGGCACGCTGAATAAAGCATCTTCTGACAAGGTGAAAATCAACGGCACCAATGCAAAGCCCATCGCCAGCGCTGCGACCAATAAGTTGCGTTGTTCATAATGCGCCAACCGCTCGCCGATATCCGGCCACAACTGCGTGGGCAGCCAAAGCGTCAGGAGTGTGACGGCCAGCAATACCGGCAGCAGCAGAATCACCTCGAAACCTGGGCGTCGCCAACGCGCTGGCAAATGCGGACTGAGCACGCCGCACAGCAATAAAGTCACCGCCAGCACCAGCGGTAGCAGCAACACGCCGACCAGCGCAGTACTCACGTGCGGTGCCAGCCAGACACCGGCAATCAAGCCAATCACCACGCTTGGCAACGCACCCATCATTTCAATGCCCGGCTTCACCCAGCGGCGTAATCCCGGAGACATAAACCATGCGGTGTACATTGCCGCCGCCAGAGCCAGCGGCGTGGCAAACAGCAGCGCCAGCGAGGCGGCTTTGAGTGTACCCAGCACCATCGGTATCAGACTGAATTTGGCCTGATAGCTGTCGCCAGCCGCAGTGGATTGCCATACCCAATCCGGCTGCGGATAGTTTTCGTACCAGATTTTTTGCCACAGATTGCGCCAGGTGAAATCGGGCCACGGATTATCCAGCGCAAACTGTTGCCACTGCCCTTCCCGTTCAATAATCAGCGCATCGCCGCGGGGTGAAAAGGCCAGCGCCTGGATGCCCGGTGCCAGCTGACGCGTCAAAATCGGTCCCTGCTGCTTGCTGGCGAACAGTTTGACCTCACCCGCTGCATTAAAGGTGGCAAACACACGACGCTGCGCCTCAGGCACAACCTTCAGCGCATCCTGGCTGTGATCAAAGGTATGAATTTCCTGCAACCGCGGCCCTTTATCGCCTGCGATGGCAAACCATTGCTTGACCCCCTGGGTATCCTGAATCAGCAGCGTGCGCCCCCCGGTGAGGATATGCAGGCTTAGCGGACGCTGGTTAAGGGTCTGCGTTTCGCGCAGCTGTGCGCCCTCAGGGGTGATTTGCCATACGCGCAGCAAACGTCCTTCGCTGGCGTACAGCAATGTGCCGTCGGGGGATAACAGCAAATGCTCGGCTTGCTGCTGTGGCAGCAAAATCTGATTAACGGTTTGCTGGTTCTCCAGCGTCATTACGCTGATGCCTGCCGGCGTTTGGGCGGCAATCCGCCATTGGTGATCGCTTAGCGAGGTGAGCGCCATGGTGGTGACCGCGCCCTGCGCCAGACGCAGCGGACGATCGCCAAACGGGAAGAACCATTGACCGTGATTTTCGTGGATCAGCGGTTGCATCAGCAGCAGTGCGCCCTGCATATTGAGCAACACGCTACTGCTATTGCTGCTGTTGACCGCCGCATCAGGGTGCTGTTGCAGCACCAGCGCCTCAGCGGCGGGCTGTCCATCAAGCGGAATAAAGCGCGCCTCGTTGCGGCTGATGCGCCAGCCGAGACGCCCATCGCTGCCCATCGCCAGTACCTGGGCTTTATCCCAAAGTTGGATATTGGTGGTGGCTTGCATGCCCGGCGCGCTGAAAAGGGGTAACACCACCCAGATCAGCCAGAAGAATAGCAGCAGCATCAGCAGCAAAATGCCCACGCCGCAGCCTGTCACCACGCGACGAACAAACTGATCGACAGCGCGGCGACGGCGGTCGCTGAAATGGACAGGGATACGATTTATGCTCATGCAGGCCAGGTTACAGGTGAAAACACGTCGCTATGTTGCCCGTAGCTGATTGATAAGACAACCTTTGGCGTTGGACAAGCTTGCCATACTCTCGCCATAATGGTGACGGACACTGAGCGGAGGCGCATTTTTGCGATTTTCCCGCCGGACAATCCGTCCAGCAACAGCATCACGGAGTCAGAATGGGTCAGGAAAAGCTGTATATAGAAAAAGAAATAAGCTGGTTAAGCTTCAACGAACGTGTATTACAGGAAGCAGCGGACAAGACTAACCCGCTGATTGAGCGCATGCGCTTCCTGGGTATCTATTCCAACAATCTCGAAGAGTTCTATAAAGTGCGCTTCGCCGATCTGAAACGTCGCATTCTGATTGGTGAAGAACAGGGCACCCCAACGACCCTTCGTCATATCTTGAAAAAAATTCAGCTGCGGGTGCAGAAATCGGATCAGGAATTCGATGCGCTGTACAACGACCTGCTGCTGGAGATGGCACGTAATCAGATCTTCCTGATTAACGAACGCCAGCTGTCGCCGAATCAGCAAGAGTGGCTGCGCTATTACTTCAAACATCAATTACGCCAGCACGTCACGCCGATTCTGATCAATCACGACACCGATCTGATTGAGTTCCTCAAAGACGATTACACCTATCTGGCGGTCGAGATCATTCGCGGCGACGATATTCGTTACGCGCTGCTGGAGATCCCGTCCGACAAGGTTCCCCGTTTCGTCAACTTACCGGCTGAATCACCGCGTCGTCGCAAGCCGATGATCCTGTTGGATAATATCCTGCGCTATTGCCTGGATGAGATCTTCAAAGGCTTCTTCGATTACGATGCGCTGAATGCTTATTCGATGAAGATGACGCGCGATGCCGAATATGACCTCGTTACCGAGATGGAATCAAGCCTGCTGGAACTGATGTCCTCCAGCCTGAAGCAGCGTCTTAACGCAGAACCGGTGCGCTTTGTGTATCAGCGTGATATGCCGGATGCGATGGTGGAAATGCTGCGCCATAAGCTGTCGATTTCGAACTACGATTCGATTGTGCCGGGCGGCCGTTACCACAACTTTAAAGACTTTATTGGCTTCCCGAACGTCGGCAAAGCCAATCTGGAAAACCGTCCGCTGCCGCAAATCCGTCACATCGGCTTTGATGGTTTCCGTAACGGTTTCGATGCCATCCGTAATCGCGATGTGCTGCTCTACTATCCGTATCACACCTTTGAGCACGTGCTGGAGCTGTTGCGTCAGGCATCGTTCGACCCAAGCGTGCTGGCGATTAAGATCAACATTTATCGTGTAGCTAAAAACTCACGCATCATGGATGCGATGATCCACGCGGCGTACAACGGTAAAAAAGTGACTGTGGTGGTTGAGCTGCAGGCGCGTTTTGATGAAGAAGCCAACATTCGCTGGGCAAAACGCCTGACCGAAGCCGGTGTGCACGTGATCTTCTCCGCGCCGGGTCTGAAAATTCACGCCAAACTGTTCCTGATTTCACGTCGTGAAGGCGATGAGATTGTGCGTTATGCGCATATCGGCACCGGTAACTTCAACGAAAAAACCGCACGCATTTATACTGACTATTCATTGCTGACCGCCGATGCGCGCATCACCAATGAAGTGCGCCGCGTGTTCAACTTTATTGAGAACCCGTATCGTCCGGTGACGTTCGAACACTTACTGGTGTCGCCGCAGAACTCGCGCGACATGCTGTATAAGTTGATCGATGCCGAGATCGCCAATGCCCAGCAGAAAAAACCGGCGGGCATTACGCTGAAAATCAACAACCTCGTCGATAACGGCCTGGTGGATCGCCTCTATGCCGCGTCATCTGCGGGCGTGAAGATCAATTTACTGGTGCGCGGCATGTGTTCTCTGATCCCTGATTTACCGGGCATCAGCGAAAATATTCGTATTACCAGCATCGTTGACCGTTATCTTGAGCATGACCGCGTCTATATTTTTGAGAGCGGCGGCGAGAAAAAGGTTTATCTCTCTTCCGCAGACTGGATGACGCGTAATATCGATCACCGTATTGAGGTGGCCGTGGCGATCCTTGATCCCCGCGTGAAGCAGCGCATTCTGGATATCATTGCCATTCTGTTGAGTGATACCGTGAAAGCGCGCATCGTGGACAAAGAACTGAGTAACCGTTATGTTCCGCGCGGCAATCGCAAGAAGGTGCGCTCGCAGCTGGCGATTTACGATTACATCAAGAAACTGGAACAACCCGAATAACGCCTATGCCAATTTCCCATAAAAGTACGCCGAAACCGCAGGAATTTGCTGCCATCGATCTGGGCTCAAACAGTTTCCACATGGTCATTGCCCGTGTGGTCGATGGCGCCATGCAAGTGTTGGGGCGTTTGAAACAGCGCGTGCATCTGGCCGATGGGTTAGATTCGCAAAATCGCCTGAGCGATGAGGCGATGGAGCGTGGCCTGAGCTGCCTGGCGCTGTTTGCGGAGCGTTTACAGGGGTTCAGCCCGGCAAACGTCACTATCGTCGGTACGCACACGCTGCGTATCGCCACCAATGCCGAAGAGTTCCTGCAGCGCGCCGCAGAGGTGATCCCCTATCCGATCGAGATCATCTCTGGCAACGAAGAAGCGCGTCTGATCTTCATGGGCGTGGAGCACACGCAGCCGGAAAAAGGCCGCAAGCTGGTGATCGATATCGGCGGCGGTTCAACCGAACTGGTGATCGGTGAGGATTTTGAACCGCAGCTGGTGGAAAGCCGCCGCATGGGTTGTGTCAGCTTTGCCAATCTCTATTTCCCGAAAGGGGAAATTTCGCCTGAACACTTCCGTCGCGCGCGTTTGTCCGCAGCGCAGAAGCTGGAAACCATGGCTTGGCAGTATCGTCTGCACGGCTGGCAGTATGCGCTCGGCGCTTCAGGCTCGATCAAAGCGGCCTGCGAAGTGTTGATGGCAATGGGTGAGAAAGAGAAGCTGATCACGCCGGAAACGCTGGAGATGCTGGTCTCTGAGGTGCTGAAGCACAAGTCGTTTAATGCGTTGAGCCTGCCGGGCTTGTCGGAAGAGCGTAAAGCGGTGTTTGTGCCAGGGTTAGCGATTCTGTGTGGCGTATTTGATGCGCTGGCAATTCGCGAACTGCGCCTGTCTGACGGCGCGCTGCGTGAAGGTGTGCTGTATGAGATGGAAGGTCGCTTCCGCCATCAGGATATCCGCAGCCGCACCGCGCAAAGTCTGGCTAACCACTACGCTATCGATAGCGATCAGGCACGCCGCGTGCTGGAAACAACCGAGCAGCTTTATCTGCAGTGGCTGGATCAAAATCCCAAACTGGCGAATCCACAGCTCTCGGCGTTACTGAAATGGGCTGCGCTGCTGCATGAAGTGGGATTGACCATCAATCACAGCGGCATGCAGCGCCATTCAGCTTACATCCTGCAGAACTCCAACATG
Organism: Pantoea sp. Taur; assembly: GCF_009830025.1. Taxonomy (NCBI): domain Bacteria; kingdom Pseudomonadati; phylum Pseudomonadota; class Gammaproteobacteria; order Enterobacterales; family Erwiniaceae; genus Pantoea; species Pantoea sp. Taur. The sequence continues at coordinate 14,582 of NZ_SZZZ01000022.1, read as the reverse complement.
CCTGGTTTTAATCAGGATCAACAGATGCTGTTGGCCATGCTGGTACGCTACCACCGTAAAGCGGTGAAGCAGGATGAGATGCCGCGTTTCACCTTGTTCAAAAAGAAACAGTTCCTGCCGATGGTGTTCCTGTTGCGTCTGGGTACGCTGCTGAATAATCAGCGCCAGGCCACCACCAAGCCGGACTCGCTCAAACTCAACGCAGATGACAGCAACTGGACGCTGACTTTCCCGCGTGGCTATCTGAGCCAGAATACGCTGGTACAGTTGGATCTGGAGCGTGAGCAAGCCTACTGGAATGATGTCACCGGCTGGAAACTGACGCTGGAAGAGGAGTAATGCGGGCTGCTGGCCCGCTGTATCACTATGACAACACGTCCCGATAACTATTTCGCGGAAAAATACGGTCTGACGCCGACCCACTCCGAAGTGCTGGCTGCACTGCCAAAACTGGAAGTGGGCAAGGCGTTAGATCTCGGCTGCGGCCAGGGCCGTAACAGTCTGTTCCTGAATCAGCACGGTTTTGACGTGACGGCCTGGGACAGCAATCCGGTCAGCCTTGAGCGTCTGAATAGCATTATTCAGGAAGAGAATCTGGAGAACATTCGCACTGAACTGTGCGATCTCAATCAGGTGCGTTTCAACGGCGGCTATCAGTTCGTGCTCTCCACAGTGGTGATGATGTTCCTGCAACCGGAATCCATCCCACAGCTGATTGCCGATATGCAGGCCAGTACGCTGAAATATGGCTATAACCTGATTGTGGCGGCGATGAGCACGGATGATTATCCCAACTCGCAGAACTTCCCGTTCACGTTCAAATCCGGTGAGCTGAGCCATTACTATCGCAACTGGCACATCGTGAAGTACAACGAGGATATCGGTGAACTGCATCGTCGCGATGAAAACGGCGATCGCATCAAATACCGTTTCGCCACGCTACTGGCGCAAAAAGCCAGCTATTGATGACGAGGCCGCGGATTGCGGCCTCATCTGATTTTGATCAACGCACCCTTAACCGTTACTGCTCATTTTTCACACAGCGATTGACCTGACAATCTAACTGTGACTAAATGTTGCCATCGCCCAGCCGGGCATTTACAGGAACCACCCTGCGTGAACAGCGCCATCCCTGCACGAAGACGTCCCAAAACCGGTACCATGACTCGCATTATTTTGCTGATCAGTTTCTTCATTTTGGTTGGCCGTCTGATTTTCATTATCCCCGGTGCGATTGAGCATCATCAGCAAAAAAAAGCCGCACCTGAGCCGGTCACCACACTGAGCACCAGCGATTCGCGCTAAGGAACTTGCGGGTCATCGTTGCTTGCCGCTTCACATTGCCCGATTGTGACAATGCTGCTTAATGCGCCCTGATTACCCGCAACGCGCTACACTTTGACCTGACTTTACAGACACAAGGGACGCGTTATGTCTGCTCCGTATGCACAACAATTAACTGAGATCCGCCAGCGCATCTTGCATCTGCTCCTCAGCGAGGACGATCTCGTTGATGTGCTGCTGGATAAATCTATCGATCTCAATGCCGCCGAGCTGCGAGAGATCACCGACTGGCGCCATCAGCTGGAAGAAGAGCTGCATCAACTGCACGCAGCTGACTTAGCGGATATCCTCGAAGCGCTACCTGAACAAGAGCGTCTGGCATTATGGCGCCTTGTGCCCTCCGAACAGCGCGGTCGCGTGCTGGTCGAAGCCTCTGAAACCGTCTGGGCCAGCCTGACGGAAGGTATGACTGATCGCGAGATTCTGCACGCTATTGAGCCGCTGGACATCGACGATCAGGTATATCTGGCTCGCTATCTGCCGCGTGATTTAACCGGACGTTTACTCACCACGCTGGAGCCAAACCTGCGTGCACGCCTGCTGGAAGTGATCGAGCTTGATCGCGACCGCGTGGGCCAGGTGATGGATTTCAATATTCTGACCGTCCGATCTGACGTGACCCTCGCCACCGTGCAGCGCTTTCTGCGCAAGCGCAAAAGCATGCCGGATGGTACCGATAAAATCTTTATTACTGACGAACAGAATCAGTTGCTGGGTGAGTTAACACTCACCGACATTTTACTCAACAAGCCAAAGACGCTGGTTTCTGACGTGATGAATGCGCGCCCGACCACCTTTCAGCTCGACGACAAAGCCGAAGATGCAGCCAGTGCCTTTGAGCGTTATAACCTGATCTCTGCCGCCGTTATTGATGCGAAAGGCAAGTTGATTGGCCGTATCACCGTGGAAGACGTGATCGATCTGGTTAACGAAGAGAACGAAAGCAACATCCGTAAGATGGGCGGTATCAGCCAGGGTGAGGACGTGTTCGCGCCGGTGCGCAAAGCGGTGGGTAAACGCTGGGCGTGGCTCGCCATCAATCTGTGTACCGCATTTATCGCTTCTCGCGTAATTGGCCTGTTTGAAGAGACCATTTCTCAACTGGTGGCGCTGGCGGCGCTGATGCCTATCGTCGCCGGGATTGGCGGTAACACCGGTAACCAAACCATCACCATGATTGTGCGTGCGCTGGCGCTGCATCAGGTGGAACCCGGTAACTTCTCCTTCCTGGTGGTACGTGAACTCGGCGTTGCCCTGATTAACGGGCTGTTCTGGGGCGGAATCATGGGCAGCATCACCTGGTTGATGTACGACAATATGCAACTCGGTGGCGTAATGATGCTGGCGATGGTGCTTAATCTGCTGCTGGCGGCGCTCATGGGTGTACTGATTCCGTTGATCATGACCAAGATGAAACGCGACCCGGCGGTAGGCTCCAGCGTGCTGATCACCGCTATCACCGACACCGGCGGTTTCTTTATTTTCCTCGGTCTGGCAACGGTGTTTTTGCTGCACCATTAAATCAAAGACAGTGCGCGTAACGTTGCAGCGCTTGCTGCAAATTGAGTTGCAACGTTGCGTGCGCCAGTTCGCTGATGCCCGGTGTTACGCGGGATGAACCGCGTTGATTTAACCACTCGACCACATCGATAAGGTGCCACAACGCGGTTTTACCATCATGAATTGGACGTGGAAACTGCGGGCTGTGAGTGAGCATTAACTTCCGCATATTTTGGCGCGATACGCCGATCAACTCGGCGATATCCGTAAGGCCGACCAGATCGGGGGCCGCTTCAATCAGTTCGGCATCGGGTAAAGCCTGAATGACTTCGGCTAAAGCATCGCGAATCGCTTGCTGCGCACTCTCCGCTTCCCGGCAGTACATCAGACTCAATTTACCGGCTACGCCAGTACCCACCAGCGCATCAGTGCAACCGGCAGCACCGAGTCGCTCCAGGGCTTCGTCATCAGAAACAGCGTCACTCAACTGAAAACGTAACGTGAATTCAAATTCCATTTTTACATCCTTATCGTTTCACTCTTAAGCAGTTATCCACCACTCGCTTTAACATCCTGGCATGATTTTCAGGGCTCTTAGGCGTGCTCCAAATGCAGGTAATACAGAAATCACCGCATCGACACTCTGCTGAATTCTCCGGGCAATACATTTTTCCCCACGCATGATGCCCACCCTGCGCAATTTTCCATCCCTGAACTTCTGCATAACGTAAAACGCTTTCAATCTCTTTGTGCGGGTGTCGCTTCCTTTCTGACATTGCATGCCACCTTATACTTTGAACACTAGGTTGTCAACTGACAACCACCTTCAGTTTTCAGATGCTATGTCATCAGCATTTAAGGCGTGAGAGAACAAGAAGTGTCCAGTGATCCCGGATTTAATTTGAGGTTGGATACCAGCGCACAAAATCGAGCGCACCTGAGTTCAAGCGCATATACACTTAGCGCTATCACTGACCTGAGGGAGAAACAGCATGTTTAAAGTTGATGATTTTGTGCAGTCGAAGACCGGTGGCCCAAAGATGCAGGTCACACGGGTTGAAGGTGAGTTGTTATGGTGCGCGCGTATTGACGATCCCATCAAACGTGAGATCGAAGTCAGGGCAGATAGCGTGAATTTGTATCACGAAGAAGGCGATTTCGGCGTGTGCTGATTCTTCCGTTACGCGATAAATAGCGCCGCTACTGGTCAGTGCGCCCTGCCATAGCGGCGTAATTTATTGTGTAATGCCTGGTTTTGCTCGCCATGAATGACGCGCTACGCTGCTCGGTGCGGTTAATGACGCCCTTACATTGTTTGGTGCGGTTTTCATAAAGTGCGCATTCATGCGTACCAGGTTAAAGACGCACTCGCTGGCTTAAGTGAATGGCATTACGCAATTTATTACACGGCATGAACGCAGACAATCACGGATTGTCCTTTTGCAGATTATCTTGCCCAATTCCGCCAATAAACGGCAAGCGCAGTTTTAATGGCGTGAAGTCCAGCCCCAGATTCAATCCCAACACATTCACTTCCAGCCCTTCTTCCGCACCCAGGGTAACGCCTAACACACCCAGCAAGGACACCTGTAACCCACGCCCCGACGGTGGTAATCCAATGGGATGAAGCAGAGAGCGATAGTCTTTGCCTAACGCATTAGCAGGCAGGTCTAACTTTAATGCAGGTACTTCACGGCCAATGTGCGCCATAAAGGTGTTGCTGTTCGGTCCCGGCCACGCGTGATAGGTCGTTGGCCACGGGTAGGATTTTATCGCCGATTCGATATGCGGAATCATTGCTTCTGCTTCCTTGCCGCGATGCTCCACCAGTAAACGCGGTTTCGCGCCGTACCAGTATCCGTCCGGCAGGTTTGCGTTGCGACGCACCTTGTCGCCACTGCCCCAGCTGATCACTTCGTAACGGTTGTACTGCGTCTCTCCCGCGCGTTTGAAAATGATCCACGGATGCACCGCGACAGCGCCCTTCCAGCCATATGTGGGCGCGGCATAGACCTGCACGATGGCCAGATTGGCATATTGATGTGGGTCCGGCGCTAACCCGGCCGAATCCCGTCGCGCCGTCGCCCAGCCACCGCGCTCACTGGTTAACTCACCGGTGCGCGTGGCTTGCGCCAGACTCGCTGCCAGTGAGAGCAACACAATACAGAGGAAAGAGAGGAGAAAGGCTTTCAATGGCAGCATCGACGGCGTCCTGATGATTAACAATTCACCGGCCATCATGCATTGATAGAGGTGGGTTTGTATTCACTAACTATGCTTTGCTGTCCTGGAAAAGAAAAAGCCCGCATTTAAGCGGGCTTGATAGGCGATTCAATCAGCGGAAATTATTCCCACTCAATCGTGGCCGGTGGCTTACCTGAGATATCGTAAACCACGCGAGAAATGCCGTTCACTTCGTTGATGATGCGGTTGGAGACGCGGCCGAGGAAATCGTACGGCAGATGCGCCCAATGCGCGGTCATGAAGTCGATGGTCTCCACTGCACGCAGTGACACAACCCAATCATATTTACGACCGTCGCCCATTACGCCGACAGAGCGCACTGGCAGGAACACGGTGAAGGCCTGGCTGACTTTGTTGTACAGGTCAGCTTTATGCAGTTCTTCGATGAAGATGGCATCGGCACGACGCAGCAGGTCACAATACTCTTTCTTCACTTCGCCGAGTACACGCACGCCCAAACCTGGACCCGGGAACGGATGGCGATACAGCATGGCGTATGGCAGGCCCAGTTCCAGACCGATCTTACGCACTTCATCTTTGAACAGCTCTTTCAGCGGCTCAACCAGGCCCATCTTCATCTCTTTCGGCAGACCGCCCACGTTGTGGTGCGATTTGATCACGTGCGCTTTGCCAGTAGCAGAAGCAGCAGACTCGATCACGTCTGGATAGATGGTGCCCTGTGCCAGCCATTTCACGTCAGTCAACTTCAGCGCTTCTTCGTCGAACACTTCAACGAATACGCGGCCGATGATCTTACGCTTGGCTTCGGGATCGTTCTCGCCCGCTAGTGCATCGAGGAAACGGTTTTCAGCGGCAACGTGAACGATATTCAGACCGAAGTGATCGCCAAACATGTCCATCACCTGCTCGGCTTCGTTCAGACGCAGCAGGCCGTTGTCCACGAATACACAGGTCAGACGATCGCCTATAGCGCGGTGTAGCAGCATCGCGGTGACAGAGGAATCCACACCACCTGACAGGCCGAGGATCACTTTATCTTCGCCGACCTGCTCACGAATACGCTCTACCGCATCTTCGATGATCTTGGCTGGCGTCCACAGTGCTTCACAGCCGCAGATATCACGGATGAAACGCTCCAGCATGCGCAGGCCCTGACGGGTATGCGTCACTTCTGGGTGGAACTGCACGCCGTAGAATTTCTTCTCTTCGTTGGCCATGATGGCAAACGGACAGGTTTCGGTGCTGGCAACGGTTTCAAAGCCAGCCGGGATAGCGGTCACTTTGTCACCGTGGCTCATCCACACGTCCAGCAGCGGTTTGCCGGCTGCGCTGATGGCATCTTCGATGTCACGAACCAGCGCGCTCTGGGTCAGCACTTCAACCTGCGCATATCCAAACTCACGCTCGTTGGAGCCTTCAACCTTGCCGCCCAGCTGCATTGCCATGGTCTGCATGCCGTAGCACACGCCCAGCACCGGTACGCCAGCATTGAACACGTATTCTGGTGCACGTGGGCTGTTCAGCTCAGTGGTGCTTTCCGGGCCACCTGACAGGATGATGCCGTTTGGATTGAAGCTACGAATCTGCTCTTCGGTGACATCCCACGCCCAGAGTTCGCAGTAGACGCCCAGCTCACGCACGCGGCGCGCGACCAGCTGCGTATACTGAGAACCAAAATCGAGGATCAAAATGCGATGTTTATGAATATTTTCAGTCGTCATTGAGGCGTTTCCATTGGGATGGACTTAATAATAAAAGCGCCCGGCAGGTGCCGGGCGTTGAATCTTACGGGATTATGAACCCATGCGGTAGTTCGGTGACTCTTTGGTGATGGTCACATCATGCACGTGGCTTTCGTTGATACCTGCGCCACTTATGCGCACGAACTCGGCTTTAGTACGCAGATCGTTGATGGTTGGGCAACCGGTCAGGCCCATGCAAGAGCGCAGACCGCCCATTTGCTGGTGCACGATCTCTTTCAGACGGCCTTTGTAAGCGACGCGGCCTTCGATACCCTCTGGCACCAGTTTGTCAGCCGCGTTATCGGTCTGGAAGTAACGGTCAGATGAGCCTTTAGACATCGCGCCCAGTGAACCCATACCACGGTAAGATTTGAACGAACGGCCCTGATACAGCTCGATTTCGCCTGGAGATTCTTCAGTACCCGCCAGCATAGAACCGACCATCACAGCGGCCGCGCCTGCGGCGATCGCTTTGGCGATGTCACCTGAGAAACGGATACCACCATCAGCCACAACCGGGATACCAGTGCCTTCCAGCGCAGCAACCGCATCAGAAACGGCGGTAATCTGTGGTACACCTACGCCAGTCACGATACGCGTGGTGCAGATTGAGCCAGGGCCGATACCCACTTTCACCGCGCTCACGCCCGCTTCGGCCAGTGCCAATGCACCTGCACCGGTCGCCACGTTGCCACCGATGATGTCCAGGTCTGGATACTTCGCTCGGGTTTCACGGATACGTTGCAGAACGCCTTCAGAGTGACCGTGAGAAGAGTCGATCAGCAGAACGTCAACGCCCGCAGCAACCAGCGCGTCAACACGCTCTTCGTTACCTGCGCCCGCACCAACCGCAGCACCCACACGCAGACGGCCTTCCGCATCTTTACAGGCGTTAGGTTTACGCTCTGCTTTCTGGAAATCTTTAACGGTAATCATGCCCAGCAGATGGAAGCTGTCATCCACAACCAGCGCTTTCTCAACACGTTTTTCGTGCATTTTCTGCAGTACGATATCGCGCGCTTCACCCTCTTTAACGGTGACCAGACGCTCTTTCGGTGTCATCACAGCGGAAACTGGCAGGCTCAGGTCCGTCACAAAACGCACGTCACGACCGGTGATGATGCCGACCAGTTCGTTGTCTGTGTTCACAACCGGATAACCCGCAAAGCCGTTGCGCTCGGTCAGCTCTTGCACTGCCGCCAGCGTGGTGGTTGGCAGAACAGTTTGCGGATCGGTCACTACGCCACTTTCGTGTTTTTTCACTTTGCGAACTTCATCCGCCTGGCGCTCAATCGACATGTTTTTGTGGATAAAGCCCAGACCGCCTTCCTGCGCCAGTGCAATTGCCAGACCGGCTTCGGTCACGGTGTCCATAGCAGCAGACAGCATAGGGATGTTCAGACGGATGTTTTTCGTCAGTTGGGTGCTGAGATCAGCGGTGTTCGGTAAGACAGTGGAGTGAGCTGGAACGAGCAGAACGTCGTCAAAAGTGAGGGCTTCTTTAGTGATTCTTAGCATTGCAATATCTCCACCTGGGGGCGATTAAAACAGATAAAATATTGCCGCGGCATTATACAGGCCGAAATCGATTGCCTCCAGTGTTTTTTAGGAAAAAGTCTTGATCCTTCGGGTAAGCAATGTAGTATCGGTTGATTAACCCTCTGATTTAAAATTTGATCTACATCACATGTCGCTACCGCCAACCGCCAATATTTTTACTGTCAGCCGCCTGAATACCACGGTGCGCCAACTGCTGGAAAATGAGATGGGCCTGGTGTGGCTCAGCGCTGAGATCTCAAATTTTAGCCAGCCCTCTTCCGGTCACTGGTACTTCACCTTAAAGGATGATGGCGCACAAGTCCGCTGCGCGATGTTCCGTAATAGCAACCGCCGCGTCACCTTCCGTCCTCAGCATGGTCAGCAGGTTTTGGTGCGCGCCAGCATTACGCTGTATGAACCTCGTGGCGACTATCAGCTGATTATCGAAAGCATGCATCCAGCGGGTGAAGGTCTGCTGCAGCAGCAGTTTGAGCAATTGAAAGCGCGACTGGCGGCCGAAGGGCTGTTCGATCAGCAGTTCAAACAGCCGCTGCCCGATCCGGCGCGCCAGGTCGGTGTGATCACCTCTGCCACCGGTGCCGCGTTGCATGATGTGCTGCGCGTACTGCATCGCCGCGATCCCTCGTTGCCGGTAATTATCTATCCCACGCCGGTGCAAGGTGTGGATGCACCGGCTGCGATTGTGCGTGCCATTGAACTGGCGAACCAGCGTGATGAGTGTGACGTGCTGATTGTCGGCCGTGGCGGCGGCTCGCTGGAGGATTTGTGGAGCTTTAACGATGAGCGCGTGGCGCGTGCTATTTTTGCCAGTCGCCTGCCCATCGTCAGTGCCGTCGGCCACGAGACAGACGTCACCATCGCCGACTTTGTCGCCGATCTGCGCGCCCCTACCCCATCTGCGGCGGCAGAAATCGTGAGCCGCAATCAGATCGAACTGCTGCGCCGTTTGCAGTCACAGCAGCAGCGTATGGAAATGGCGATGGATTTCTACATTGCAGAGCAGCAACGCCGTTTTACCCGCATACAACATCGTTTGCAGCAGCAACATCCACAGCTGCGTCTGGCACGCCAGCAAACCACACTGTTCCAGTTGCAGCGTCGCCTCGGCGAGGCAATGGATCAACGTCTGCGCGTGGCTAATCGCCAGCAGGATCGCGTGTTACAGCGCCTCAATCAGCAGCAGCCTCAGGGGCGCATTCTGCGTGCGCAGCAGCAGATGCAGCAGTGGCAGTATCGCCTGCAACAGGGCATGGAGAAGCAGCTGAATCACAATCGTCAGCGCTTTGGTAATCTGGCTGCGCAACTGGAGGGCGTCAGTCCGCTTGCGACTCTGGCTCGCGGTTTTAGTGTGACAACGGATACCCAAGGCCAGCTGGTGAAGAAAACCCAGCAATTGCATAAAGGCGACTTACTGCGCACCCGTCTGGATGATGGCTGGGTGGAAAGTCAGGTGACCGCCCTTGAACCGCAGAAATCGCGTAGCCGTAAAGCACGCTCCTAGCTGAAAAACTATACTTCTGGCATGTTCACTCACGGCCAGGAGTTACTATGACCTACAGCGTTATTCCTCCGTATATTCTTCGCAACATCATTGACCATTGCTCGGGTGCGCCTCAGGAGTCTGCTCGCCGCACCCTCACCCATGTTCAGCAACTGATGGCTGAACACAATCAAAAAGCGGCCAGCGCGGCCACCGCCCAGCCTGGCAGCGTGTTGCGTGCCATCTTTGATGCGGAGAACACACAGAATCTACCCGGCACCTTAATCCGCGATGAAGGTCAGCCAGGCAATGGTGATGTCGCTGCCGAGGAGGCCTGGAATTATCTCGGCATCACCTACGATTTCTACTGGCAAATCTTCAAGCGCAACTCACTGGATAACCAGGGCCTGAAGCTGGATGGCACCGTGCATTACGGCAAGGAGTATCAGAACGCCTTCTGGAACGGTCAGCAGATGGTGTTTGGTGACGGCGATGGCGAGATTTTTAACCGCTTTACCATTGCGCTTGATGTGGTCGCGCATGAACTCACCCACGGCGTGACCGAGAACGAGGCCGGGCTGGTTTATTTCCAGCAGTCTGGTGCATTGAATGAATCGATGTCTGATGTGTTCGGCTCGCTGGTGAAACAGTTCCACCTGCAGCAAACGGCCGATCAGGCTGACTGGTTGATTGGTGAGGGCTTGTTAGCATCCGGGATTAAAGGCCGTGGACTGCGATCCATGTCCGAACCAGGCACGGCTTACGACGATCCGAAACTCGGCAAGGACCCGCAACCGGCGGATATGGATCATTACATCGAAACCCGCGATGACAATGGCGGTGTCCATCTCAATTCTGGCATTCCTAACCGTGCGTTTTATCTCGCCGCTAAAGCGTTAGGCGGCTTTGCCTGGGAGTTAGCGGGCCACGCCTGGTACGACACTCTCTGCGACAAGACGCTGCCGCAGGATGCCGATTTCAGCACCTTTGCCCGCTTTACTGTCGAACATGGTGGTAAGCGATTTAACCGTTCGGTGGCGGAGGCGATTCAATCCGCCTGGCAACAGGTAGGCGTAAAGTGAATATTCAACTGACTGATGACGCCATTATCGAACTGGCGCGTGAAGGCGGCATTGCTTTTATCCCCAATCTGCGAGGCGAGCGCCGCTTTGCCCTGGCGCAACTGCCGGAACCGCAAAAACAGCGGGTGTGTAACGTTCTCGAACAAGCGCTGCCACTGGGCGAACCTGAAGATCAGGCGGCGAATCTTGGCAGCGGCGATCAGCGCTATTTTCGCATTCAAATCACCTATGCCACCCATCAAGAGGCGGGATCCATCGTGATTTTAATTCCAGAAACCGTGGCATCGCCAGAATTAGAGGCGCTTTGGCGCGACGGCCAGTGAAGAACTCGGAGATCTCCCAAGGCAACCTGTAACTTACTGACTATAATCATTAATGTGGCTAGCTAGTCCACGTCGAAGAAAACACCCTTAGATGAGGTCTCTGCTATGACACAAAAAAAGCAACGAGGTGGTGCCGGGAACTTTGCAGAGGACCCGGAGCGCGCCAGGGAAGCCGGTAGTGCTGGCGGCAAAGTCAGTGGGGGCAATTTCAGAAACGATCCTGAAAGAGCCAGGGAAGCTGGAAGAAAAGGAGGTCAAAAAAGCCGTCGCCCCTCCAAGCAGCAGTGAATAAGGTACCTTAAGGAGTGAAGTGCGCCACGGATGGTTAATAAAAAAAGGCCGACATCATGATGTCGGCCTTTCTTCTTACTGAGGCTTACTTGCTGTCTGGCAACGCGTAAGCAATCACGTAATCACCACGGTCTGGAGACTGACGAGCGCCACCTGCGGAGATCAGGATGTACTGTTTGCCATTTTTCGGCGAAACGTAGCTGATTGGACCGCCCTGGCTGCCGACTGGCAGACGTGCTTTCCACACTTCTTTACCGGTTGAGCTATCGAAAGCGCGCAGATAGTAATCCTGCGTACCGGCGATGAACACCAGGCCACCCTGAGTCGCTAAAGTACCACCCAGCGTTGGCATACCGATTGGCATCTGTGCGCGCATCTTAATACCGAATGGACCGGTATCCTGCACAGTACCAACTGGCACCTGCCATACGATCTGACGGGTTTTCATGTCGATAGCAGACAGCGTACCGAATGGTGGTGCCTGGCACGGAATGCCCAGCGGAGACATGAAACGGTTTTTGTTAACAGCGTAAGGGGTGCCTTTCAGCGGAACGGCGCCCATGCCGGTGTTGATCGCTTCACCACCATTGCTGGCTGCATCTTTGCTGGTGTCCTGAGGAATCATCTGCACCCACAGGCCCAGACGCATGTCGTTAACGAACATGTACTGGTTGTTCGGGTCGAACGAGATGCTGCCCCAGTTCATACCACCCAGTGAACCTGGGAAGCTAAGTGACTTATCGGTATCTGGTACGGTGAACAGGCCATCGTAACGCATGCCTTTAAAGGCAATACGGCACACCAATTGGTCGAACGGCGTCGCGCCCCACATGTCAGACTCGGTCAGCTTCTGGTTGCCGATGTTTGGCATTTCCACTGAGTGCGGCTGTGTTTTGGTGTACTGCTCGTTCGGGATATGGCCCTGCGGCATTGGCTGCTCTTCAACTTTCGTCAAAGGCTTGCCGGTCAGGCGATCCAACACCCAAATCATACCGGTTTTTGCACCGATAACGACGGCTGGCTTAGTGGTGCCATCCTTCATTGGGAAGTCGACCAGGCTCGGCTGCATCGGCAGGTCGAAATCCCACAGATCGTTATGTACGGTCTGATAAACCCATTTTTGCTTACCGGTAGTCGCATCCAGCGCCAGAATTGATGCGCCGTAGGTGTGATCCAGTTTGGTACGATTCGCACCCCACAGATCCACAGACGAGCTACCCATTGGCAGGAACACAGTGTTCATCGCCGGGTCGTATGACATCGGTGCCCATGAGTTCGGGGTACTACGGGTGTAGTCTTTGCCCGGCATCAGGATGGCATTCGGGTCATCGTTACCTGGATCAAACGCCCAACGCATCTGACCGGTGATAACGTCAAAGCCGCGCAGTACGCCGCCAGGCATATCGGTCTGGACGTTATCTGCCACACGACCACCCACCACTACGGTGGTGCCGGCCAGCTGTGGTGCAGACGTCAGCTGATACTGTGGATCGGGCGCTTTACCCAGACCTTTTTTCAGGTCAACCACACCGTGGTCGCCGAAGTCTTCACAGAATTCACCGTTGTCAGCATTGATGGCAATCAGACGCGCATCAATGGTGTTCATCAGAATGCGACGCTGACAGGTATCACCTGCCGCCAGAGCTGGCGCAGGAACCGGCGTTGAGCCAGGCTGTGTTGGCTGCTGTACGGGTTTGGTCGCATCGAAATACGCCAGACCACGGCAGCGGTTCCACACTTCTGCCTGTGCGTTGATTTCACGCTTCCAGATCTGCTTGCCAGTATCCGCTGCAACCGCAATCACGTTGTTGTGCGGGGTGCAAAGGTACAGGGTGTTGCCTACCTGCAGTGGCGTTTCCTGATCTTCCGCGCCGTTACCGGTTGGGCTGATCGGGGTATCGCCAGTGTGGAAGGTCCATGCAACCTGCAGGTCTTTTACGTTGTCACGGGTGATCTGGTCGATCGCCGCGAAACGCTCACCTTCAGGCGTGCGGCCGTAGCTGCTCCAGTCCTGCTGTGGTTTAGACTTGTCCACCGGAATCAGCGGCAGCTGTTTGCCTTCGAAAGCGACGGTTGGGTGCGGCTGGAACATCTGCACGAAAGTTGCCACCATGCCAACAGCGATAACTGCTGAAAGGACATAGGAAACTTTCGCCAGAGAGCTTTTGCCTTCACGCTTACGCAGCGCTGGCCAGGTCAGGAACGCCAGCAGCATCAGGCCTGCAGGCACCATCAGGCGTGAAACCAGCTGCCAGAAGTGGAAGCCCGCATCAAACAGCGCCCAAATCAGGGTGCCAACGAAGACCAGAATGAATAAGGTCACGGCGGATGATTTGCGACGGAAGAACTGAACCGCCGACAGCAACATCACAATACCGGAAATGAGGAAGTACCAGCTGCCGCCCAGAGCGACCAACTTGCCACCGCCGATCGCGAAGAACAGACCGACAGCCAGCAGGACCAGCCCGAACAATACAGACCAGATACTCAACCCTTTGCAGGGACGAGCGGAATTTTCTGCCATAACAAAAACTCTCCTGAAAAAATAACGCGCTGGTGCCGGCTAACAAACTGTAGCCAGTAGCAATGCTCCTGCCAACGATGGGGGACAGGAACCAAACCGTTACGCTTTATTTTATATCTATTGGTACGGGTGCAATGCCCGTAATTCGGCGCTTGTGAGCAAGGACACATCGCAGGTGAGAGTGATTCTCGCTACAAGGCGGCAGGATTGTACCACCTGGTTCATTAGAAAGTGAACATCCATAACGAAGGAGTTACTGGGCAATAGCATTTTTGCTACAAAACCAGTCATAAGTTATTAATAAATATGAGGCTGAATCAAAGTGTAATTTTTGATGTTAAGGCGATATGTCAGGGATGATGAGCTTATCGCGCGGCATCAGGGCGAAAAAAAAGGGCCCGTTTGGGCCTAATGCCAGTCAGTTAAGCCTGACTGGCATTTTTTCTTCTGGCTGTCGGATATTTATAGGGTCTCTCTTTCACCACCCTTGGGAACGAGCGCTCCCGTCGTCCCGGTAGTCTGACCATCTCT
>NZ_SZZZ01000021.1:0-82507 GCF_009830025.1 Pantoea sp. Taur | reverse complement strand
TAACCTTCTGAGGTTCATGATGGCGCAGATGGCGTACAGCCTGAAAGGCGTGGAACCTTATCAGATGAGTTTTAAGCAGTCCGCACTGTATCTGAGAAGTCATCTTAGCCTGCTACCGGGCATCTCACCGGGAAAAATACCGCGGGTAATGGAAGAGATAATGGCGATGGCGCCAGGGCTGGTGCTGCCGGAAAGAAGAGTGCGGCATTACCCAAGGGCGGTAAAAAAGAAGCCGCAACGTTATCCGCTGCGGCCTCCATTAAGATCTTAACTGACAAGCATTACCGCTCCGGCGGTGTTTTTTTTGCACCAAAGGTATTGTTCATTGTGGCTAATGGGCAGAATTGTCCACATCATTACCAAATGTAAAGTTATGTCTTTTTAGACACTTAAAGATTAAGGTTGCTTGAAAACCTGCGCAATGGACATAGGATGTATATCCGCGCATGAGCGCGAGCACAACTGAGGAAGATTAACGTTTATGATGCGTATTGCGCTTTTCCTGGTCACCAACCTGGCGGTGATGTTGGTATTCGGACTGATTCTGAGTCTGACAGGAATTCAGTCAAGCAGTGTTCAGGGTCTGATGATTATGGCAGGTCTGTTTGGCTTTGGCGGTGCGTTTGTTTCACTGCTGATGTCTAAATGGATGGCGTTGCGCTCCGTCGGCGGTGAAGTGATTCAACAACCCCGTAACGAGACAGAACGCTGGCTGATGGATACCGTCAGTCGCCAGGCTCAACAGTCCGGCATTGCGATGCCGCAAGTGGCGATCTATCACGCGCCAGACATTAACGCCTTTGCTACCGGTGCACGTCGTGACGCCTCACTGGTTGCGGTCTCGACCGGCTTGCTGCAGAACATGAGCCGTGATGAAGCGGAAGCGGTGCTGGCGCACGAAATCGCCCACATCGCTAACGGTGACATGATCACCATGACGCTGATTCAGGGTGTGGTGAACACCTTCGTGATCTTCATTTCGCGTATTATCGCGCAGGTGGCATCAGGCTTCCTGTCGGGTAACCGTGACGGTGAAGAGAGCAGCAACGGTAACCCGCTGGTCTATTTTGCGGTCGCGACCGTGCTGGAACTGGTGTTCGGCATTCTCGCCAGCATCATCACCATGTGGTTCTCACGTCACCGTGAATTCCACGCGGATGCAGGTTCAGCCAAACTGGTGGGCCGCGAGAAGATGATTGCCGCTCTGCAGCGTTTGAAAACCAGCTACGAGCCGCAGGAGCCAAGCAGCATGATGGCATTCTGCATTAACGGCAAAAGCAAATCGTTGAGCGAATTGTTTATGTCGCATCCGCCGCTCGATAAGCGTATTGAAGCGCTGCGTAACGGTGACTATCTGAAATAATGGTTTGGCTGTTGCAATAAACAAAGGTGCCCAATTGGGCACCTTTGTTGTTTTATGACTTCACCGTCTGACTCGATTGCGTCATCCGAGACATACTGACGACGGCTGCCACCGTGGCGAAACTACCCGCCAGAACCAGTGATGCATGTGTTCCGCTGTCGTTAAACAGATTGAACATCAATGCAACCAATGCTGCACCGCTGCTCTGACCGACCAAACGCGCCGTCCCTAACATACCGCTGGCGCCACCGCTGCGATGGCGCGGGGCAGAGGAGATAATCGTGTGATTATTTGGAGACTGGAACAGGCCAAAGCCCGCACCGCAAAGCATCATTCGCCAGATAATATCAATATCGGTGGGTTGTGAAGGCAGCAGTGCCAGTAAGAACAGACCCGCCGCAAACATTGCCAGCCCCAGGCCACCTAATAACCCCGCATGGACCTTCTCAATCAACCGTCCGGCAATGGGTGCCAGCACCATGGTGGCCAGCGGCCAGGGTGTGAGCAGCAACCCGGTTGCCACTTCATCCCGTCCCAGCACGTTTTGCAGGAAGAATGGCAGCGAAACCATAGCCAGCATCTGCGCACAGAACGAGCAAATCGAAGTGCACATCGACAACGAAAAAATGGGGATGCGCAGCAAATCCACCGGCAGTAGCGGCACTGGCATCGCCAACTGGCGACGAACAAACACCACGCCCACCAACACCAGTGCGACGACTTCCGCCAGAATGAGCCAGTGATCCTGCCCCTGTGAGAACCCGCTGAGGGCCGATATGAGCAGGCCAAAGAACAGGGCGTTCATGATGGCACTGGGAACATCGAATTTCTGCTGTTTAGCTTTCTGCGTGTTATCTGGCAGAAAACGCAGCGCCAGCCACAGTGCCACAATGCCCAGCGGCACGTTGATCAGGAATAACCATTTCCAGCTGGCGATGGAGAGAATCGCGGCTGCCACCGTTGGGCCCGCAGCGCTCGACACCGCGACGATCAGCGAGTTAATCGCCATACCGCGGCCGAGAAAACGCTGCGGATAGATAATACGAATCAGCGCTGTGTTCACACTCATCAGTGCCGCGCCGCCAAAACCCTGCAGGATACGCGCCACGGTAAGCATATTGAGTGAAGAGGAGAGGGCGCAGAACAGTGAAGTGGCGATAAACAACGCCAGCCCTACCTGATAAACACGGCGATAGCCCAGCATATCGCCCAGAAAGGAGAGCGACAGTAACGAGATAACAATGGCGATTTGGTAGGCGTTAACAATCCAGATTGATTCCGCCGGACTGGCATTCAGTTCGCGTGCAATGGTGGGTAACGCAACGTTAGCAATGGCACCATCCAGCACTGCCATCATGATGCCTAACGCAATAGTGATAATCGCGCCGTACCGCTGCGGAACAGGTAATCCATCCTGAGAGACTGTAGGGGACATAAATGAAATAAATGAAGGAAGTGAATATCATCATGCTAATCAATTTTGTGACGGAAAGCACCGCATTCATTGACAAAAAATTACGAAGGAATGTGTCGCAGATTGCCAGTCGTTGCCGCCGTTGGGCTGAAACGCATATACTGGCGCTTCTGTTCCGTTTTTTTTGAAACACCGTCAAAAAAGGATACGCGCAATGGCGAGCAGTGATAACGATAAACAGCCAGACTCCGTCTCTTCGGTAATGAAAGTGTTCGGCATTTTGCAGGCGTTAGGCGAAGATCGTGATCATGGTATCACCGAGCTGTCGCAACGCGTGATGATGTCAAAAAGCACGGTTTACCGCTTTCTGCAAACCATGAAATCATTGGGTTACGTCGCGCAGGAAGGGGAAAGTGAAAAATATTCGCTGACGCTCAAGCTGTTTGAATTGGGTGCCAGGGCACTACAAAACGTCGACCTGATTCGTAGTGCCGATGTCGAAATGCGAGAACTGTCGCGTTTGACCAAAGAAACCATCCACCTGGGTGCGCTGGAAGAAGACAGCATTGTCTATATCCATAAAATTGATTCGCTGTATAACCTGCGCATGTACTCGCGCATCGGGCGTCGTAACCCGCTGCATACCACCGCCATCGGTAAAGTGTTACTGGCATGGCGCGATCGCACTGAAGTTCAGGCAATCCTGAGCGAAGTCGAGTTTCGTCGCAGTACCGCCAACACCATCGTCAGTGCTGAAGCGCTGCTTGAGGTATTAGATCAGGTAAAAGTACAGGGTTTCGGTGAAGATAATGAAGAGCAGGAAGAGGGCTTACGCTGTATCGCTGTGCCGGTTTTCGACCGCTTCGGCGTGGTGATCGCGGGATTGAGCATCTCGTTCCCGACAATCCGATTCTCTGAAGAAGCAAAAAACGAGTATGTGGCGATGCTGCATCGTGCCGCGCGCAATATTTCCGACCAGTTGGGTTACCACGACTACCCATTCTGAATAGCAGAACGGGCTGTCGCCAGCCCGTTTGAGTCATTAATTATCTACCACTTCGCCACTTTTCTTCAGCAGTGGACAATCGGTGACACCCACAATACCGCTGTCGGTATGCAGATATTGCGCGGTGATCATGCCGCGTGCAGTGAGATAGCTACACTGTAAGCCCAGTCCAGCGGCGTTTTTGTTGCTTCCGGTCAGTACGCCATAGCCGGTAAACAGCATCCCTAACCAGACCACTGCCACCACGATTATCGCCCGAATGAATAGTTTCATTTTATCTCCTTGTGATACACAACGCAGCTATCCTGAAGTCGCTGCGATTTCTATAGTAGCAGCATGACGCGTCCTGCTCATGAAATCGATCAGAGATAACTGAAAGCCATCAAGATGCGGGATAATCTGCTTTCCACCGGCAACCATTATCTTTTCCGCACACAACGAGTAGAATCAGCGGCGGTGTAAGTGTTTTATGTTTGACAATAGAGGCAGTTATGAACGAGTTAGCCGCAAATACCAGTCCGCTGTTCAGTTATGGTGTACTGGCCATCATTATTGTTGTGGCCTTGATAGCCTGGTTCTTCGTTAACCGGGCCAGCATGCGCGCCAGTGAACAGATTCGTTTGCTGGAAGCACTGCTGGAAGAGCAGAAAAAACAGAATGCATTGTTGCGCCGCCTGGCGGATGCTCAACCTGCCACAGCAAAACAGCAGGAGGAAGAAGACGCCGTAGAACAGCGCGACTTCATCCGTATGATTCCAGAACGTTAAACACATGATGGAGCAGTAATGGCCTGGCAAAATCCCTGGTACGACGCAACGCTGGCGCATCACACGCCAGAAGGTTTCCGCAATCCGGAACCGGAATTGCGCCAGCCAGGGGATTTGCAGCGCTGGCGGCGGGAGCGCAAAGCGGACCATTTGCCGCTGCCGCCTCAGGCCGGTTATCCGGCATTCATTGCCCGCTGGTATCAGGAAAGCGATCTGGGTGGTGATGACGATCGCGTCTGGTGGTTAGGTCATGCCGCTGTGTTGATGCGGCTCAATCGCCGCTATATTCTCATCGATCCGGCACTCTCTGCGCGTGCTTCACCGCTGCCGTTTGCTGGGCCACAGCGTAAAACGCCCGCTCCGCTCCATATTGCACAGTTGCCACATCTCGACGTGGTACTGATTTCGCACAATCACTACGACCATCTCGATCGACCTACGGTAAAGCGCATCGCACGTCGTTTCCCGGATGCGCAATTTGTTGTGCCGCTGGGTATGGGAACCTGGTGCCGCAAACGTGGCGTGCGTCATGTCACCGAACGCGACTGGTGGCAATCCATTGATACCGCAGGAGTGACGTTGACTGCCGTACCCGCGCGGCACTGGAGCATGCGAACTTTCTGGGATCGTAATCGCTCACTGTGGTGTGGCTGGGTGGTGCGAAACCAGAGTGTGAATTTTTGGTTTTCAGGTGACAGTGGCTATAGCGAAAACCTGTTAGAAATTGCTAAACGTCTTGGGCCCTTTAATCTTGCCGCGTTGCCCATTGGCGCTTATGCACCAAAATGGTTCATGCGCGGTCAACATATGGACCCCGATCAGGCGGTGCGTTTATGGCAGGCGATAGGGCGTCCGTTAACGCTGCCGATCCACTGGGGTGTGTTTGAACTGGCGGATGATCCTTTAGATGAACCTCCTGCCGCTTTGGCGCAAGCAATGCAATCCGCGGGAGAATGGGACTCACGCTTTATGCCATGGAGAATAGGCACCAGCCGAAGCTTGCAGAATAGTGATTCAGATGTGTCCTAAGCCCGATTTGTTAAATCAAGCGTCGCAGTGCGTTTTTTTAACATTTAATTGTAGAGTCGTTAGTTAAAAATAAGATAACCGCCAAAACGAGCGTGCATATATTTGGGGCAAGAGCGCTTATATTTTCCTGATTTTGGTGCAAAACAATTAATGACTTGTACTTAATAAATCGAGTTGTACAAGTTTTGCTCAGCGCACGAATGTTGCATGCCACGTTAATTTTTTGGCGAAATATTTTATCAATGCCATATTAATGCAATATTTTTTGCGTAGCCTTGACCGCTTTAATTGTGCTGGTTTAGATCGCGTCGCTACGCTTGACTAATGTAAGTACTGGCGCTAACTACTCTGACATATAACATTTTTTTGTGCAGTTATTCCGTCATCTGTCAATATGCTAATGGCAGAAGAGTGCAGAGCAACGGCCAATTATGTGCGTCATGTCGATCACCGTTTAAAAATGGCTTGCCATTAATTTGCGGATATGTGATAACGACTCTTGGGTCAAACGAGGTACAGTTCTGTTTATGTATGGCATCTTCAGTAAAGAAGTTACGAGTAAAGACGTTGACGTTGAATTCCGCTTCCTTGCCGAACCTTAAATTAGTGCCTCATTCAGTAACGTCTCTGGTTTATCTGTAAGACTGCCTTCGGGCAATATAAACAATCAAAGGAATTTGCAAAAATGGCAAAGATTAAAGGTCAGGTTAAGTGGTTCAACGAGTCTAAAGGTTTTGGTTTCATTACTCCTGCTGACGGCAGCAAAGACGTGTTCGTACACTTCTCTGCAATCCAGGGTAACGGCTTCAAAACTCTGGCTGAAGGCCAGGCTGTTGAGTTCGAAATTCAGGACGGCCAGAAAGGTCCAGCTGCAGTAAACGTTACTGCTATCTGATTTCGTTCTCAGACTCGGTGCCATGCGCCGCTGACACGAATTGTAAAGCCCTGGTCTCTGACCGGGGCTTTTCTTTTATCCTTTCTGTTGCCAGACGATCAGGGTAAACTGCGCGCGAATCGTGAACCCGGAGTTGTCTATGTCTTTGATTTGCCCCCTTTGCCAGCAACATTTGCACCAGCAAGCCAACAGCTTCCGCTGCGATGCAGGTCACCAATTCGATCAGGCTAAAGAAGGGTACGTTAATTTGTTGCCGGTGCAGTATAAAGGCTCAAAGGAACCGGGTGACAGTGCGGAAATGCTGCTGGCACGTCGCGCATTTCTTGATGCCGGCCACTATCAGCCATTGCGCGATGCAGTGGCGCAACATCTGGCACAGCGCCTGAATGGCCAGGCGGCACAAGTATTGGATATTGGCTGTGGCGAGGGTTACTACACCGCAGCAATGGCAGAAGCCCTTCCGCAGGCGCAGTTGTTTGGCCTGGATGTGGCGAAAGCGGCGATTCGCATGGCGGCTAAACGTTATCGCACGGTGAAATTTTGTGTCGCCTCCAGCCAGCGTTTACCTTTTGCTGATGCATCGCTGGAGGGCATTGTGCGCATCTATGCTCCCTGTAATGAAACCGAACTGAACCGGGTGGTGAAAACGGGCGGCTATCTGCTGACGGTGACGCCGGGTCCACATCATCTGCAGCAGTTCAAGGCGCTGATTTATCGTGAAGTGCAGCTGCACGCGGCAGAAGAAAAGGCTTACGAAGGTTTTAGCCAGGTCGGGCAACACAATCTACGTTATGAGATGACGTTAAATGGGGCCGAAGCGGTGAGCTTGCTGCAGATGACGCCTTTTGCCTGGCGCGCGCGCGAAGAAGTCTGGCAACAGCTGGTGGCAGCCGATAGCTTTAGCTGCGATGCCGACTTCATGCTGACGCTATGGCAGCGCACTTAACGCGCTTCCACCAGCGTATTGTAGATACGTTCCAGGTCGTCGAGCTGTTGCACTGCAATCAGCAGGCGACGCTGTTCCAGCTGCATGACTAAAATGCCATCCTCAGACAAGTTCATACTTTGAATGCGACGATAGTCGATCCACACGCTGCCGAAGAACAGTCCCTCTGTCTTCATCAACAATTTCGGCGTGCGTAGCCAGAATAGCCAGATCGCCATAAAGCACAGCACCATCAGCAGCGTGGTGGTGAGTTGGGGACCATGGTTGCTGACGTTATTCCACAGCAGAATCAGCAGTAACACGATAAAAATGCCGCTGTCGATTTTATGGCGACGACGCAGCGCGACACGCAATTTGGTCGGCCCTTTGCGCCGCGGCAGGATAGCGTCATCATAAATCGCGAACAGGGCGAAAGCGATGATCAGCAGGGCAATCAGAGCGTCAGTCAGTGACATTACATTTTCTTCCTCAACCGAATTTACCTCAACGTTGGCGCTCAGGTAACTTCGCTGAAAACTGCCGGGAGCCGAAGCCCCCGGCGAGATGATTACAGACCGAGCAGGCCGATCCAGTAACCAAAGATACCCAGGGCAAAGAAGCCCACGATAATCCACAGTGCGTTGACCTTACGGCGCAACAGCCACATACAGCCGAAGGTCAGCAGCAGCGGGATTAAGCCCGGCATCAGCTGATCGAGAATCGACTGAACGGTGGTCACGGTGGTTTTGCCGGTGTGATCGGTAATGCGCGACACCACAAGCGGCACGTTCACGTGTGTCCACTTGTTGACCAGGGCCCCCATAACAAACAGGCCGAGAATCGACGCCCCCTCCGTGAGCTTTTGCAGGAAGCCGCCGCCCATATCGCTGACGATATCCACGCCTTTACGATAACCGTACGCCACACCGTAATAACGCGTCAGCATACGCACGGCGTTAAACAGAATGAAGAACAGCAGGGGACCGAGCAGGCTGCCGCTCATCGCGATACCGGCACCGAGTGCAGCAAACACCGGGCGAACGGTACCCCAGAAGATCGGGTCACCCACCCCCGCCAGCGGTCCCATCAGGCCGACTTTAATGCCGTTAATCGCGGCATCATCAATCGCCGCGCCGTTAGCACGCTGCTCTTCCATCGCCATGGTAACGCCGAGCACAGGGGCTGCCACGTATGGATGGGTATTAAAGAACTCCAGATGACGCTTAATCGCCTGTTTACGATCGTCATTGTTCTCAGGATAGAGGCGACGAATCACCGGCACCATTGAGAAGCAGAAGCCCAGCGCCTGCATACGTTCAAAGTTCCATGAACCCTGAAACAGGTTAGAGCGGATGAACACACCACGGACATCGCTCGGGGTGAGTTTCTTTTGCGTGTTAGTTGTATCAACCA
Source organism: Pantoea sp. Taur (assembly GCF_009830025.1). Lineage (NCBI taxonomy): Bacteria > Pseudomonadati > Pseudomonadota > Gammaproteobacteria > Enterobacterales > Erwiniaceae > Pantoea > Pantoea sp. Taur. The sequence goes on along the minus strand of NZ_SZZZ01000021.1, from coordinate 73,695 downwards.
TGATTTCACCTGTTCCTAGTCGAGTTCGTTGTCGAGGTCATTGTGTGCAGGACCGGCAGCGGCCGCGCCTGCTGTACGGTTATATTTCGGCGCCAGCTGGATATACAGCACCGCCATGACCACACCAATTACGCCCAGAGCAACCAGGTTGAAGTTGGTGAAGGCCGCCGTCACAAAGCCCAGATAGAAGAACGGCATCAGGTAGCCTGCGCGCATCATGTTAATGACCATCGCGTAACCGACCACCACGATCATGCCACCGGCGATGTTCAGACCGTTGGTGACCACTTCTGGAATGGAGCTCAACAGTTCCTGTACCACGCTGGTACCCACTGAAATCGCCACAATCAGGGCTGGAATTGCAATACGCATCGCCTGCAATACCAGTGCAGAGACGTGAATCCAGCTGATGGCGCTCAGATTACCTTTCTCGGCGGCCTTATCGGCAGCGTGCTGGAAGGCAACGGTGATGGTACGGACGATGATGGTCAGAACCTGGCCGGCTGCCGCCAGTGGAATCGCCAGTGCGATACCCGCACCAACACTTTGGCCACCTGCGATAACCAGAATGGTCGAAATGATGGAGGCCAGTGCCGCATCGGGTGCAACTGCCGCACCGATGTTCATCCAGCCCAGCGCGATCATTTCCAGGGTACCACCGATGATGATACCGGTTTTCATGTCACCCAGAACCGCACCAATCAAGGTACAGGCCACCAGTGGACGGTGGAACTGGAACTCATCAAGAATCGAACCCATCCCGGCAATACAAGCCACAATAAATATCAGGATGATTTGTAGCGTGGTTATTTCCATTGCTTTTCTCCTCAGCAAGGTCTCAAGTATTCGCCCGCCAGCGCAGGCAAAAGCGAACTACTGATTGACCTTGGCAATCAGGTCCATCATTTTCAGTCTTGGGTCGTTTGAAACTTTACGCACTTCCAACTCAATACCGCGTTCATTCAGTTTACGGAAGGCTTCAATGTCCTTCTGATCGACCGAAACTGCGTTGTTGACCTGGGTTTTACCTTGTTTGAATGCCATGCCGCCGATGTTGACCGACTTGATATCCACGCCTTGTTCAACAATCCGTTCCACATCGGTTGGATTGGTGAACAGCAGCATCACGCGGTCACTGCCATATTTCGGGTTGTTCCACACGCGGATCATCTTGGCAATATCCACCACGTGTGCGGTCACGCCAGGAGGGGCCACCTGCGTCAGCAGCGTTTTACGCACATGGTCATTAGCCACTTCATCACTGACGACGATGATGCGAGTCACGTTGGTCTCTTTGGTCCAGCGGGTTGCCACCTGGCCGTGAATTAAACGGTCATCGATGCGCGCCAGGCCGATCTTCATGTGCTCGCCCGGTGCCAAAGGCTTTTGCGGTTGCGCCGGGGCTTTTGCGGCAACGGGTGCTGCAGCTTCCGGGGTAGGGGTTTCGGTCTTGAGGGCTTTAACACCTTCGCGGCCGGCTTCTACGGCAATATGAATCAATTCCTCAAAGGATGGGTTGTCATCACGTCCCATCAGGGTTTCCACCAGCATCGGGATGTTCACCCCGGCGATGACGTCATAATCCGGCTTGTCCACCACAATGCGGCTGGCCGCGTTGAATGGGCTGCCGCCCCAGGTATCCACCAGGAACAGCACGCCTTTCGACGTGTCGAGTTCTGCCAGTCTCGCCTGATACTTTTCGATTAGCGTTTCTGCATTTTCGCCGGGTACGAAATCAATCCATCCGACATTTTCCTGCTCACCCAACAACATTTCTGCTGTTTTAAGCAGCTGTTCTGCCGCCCAGCCATGTGTACCAATTACAATAGCAATGGTCACTTGCTACCTCCGTTCGCATGAGAGATTCTCTGGCATTGCCGGGAATCATTGAGAATTACCGTTGTTGATTCAGGTGGATCGTTTGGGTCTAAGATGAAGAGTCGCATCAATAAATGTTCCGAAACTGTCCGCTGCACAGCAGTAAGGTCGCGATTTATTTTAGTGTGCGAAAAAATAATTTATGTGATGTTTGTCAGCTATTTCGAGCGTAACGCTGCAAAATTGCATTTATGTTCGTTATTCCTGCGTTTGTGCAGTTGTTTGTAAATGTAATAAAATTTTTTGACGTTGTTGATGTAACTGATACATTAGCGTTCTGTTTAATATTCAGGAGTATCGGGCTTCAGCTCACCTATATGGACCGTCACCGACGTCGCTCAACATGTTCTCAGCGCTTTCTGGCGCACACTACAACGCTCCTCAGCGTGACCTCATTTGCTAACGATCTCTCGTCTCGCTTCACCGCGCAGGCTCAATCTCGTTCGCCCCTCTGTGTTGTAAGGAGTCATTGATGGAATTTCTCTTCGACCCCTCAATTTGGGCGGGTTTGCTAACGCTGATCGTGCTGGAGATCGTTCTCGGCATCGACAACCTGGTGTTCATCGCCATCCTGGCGGACAAGTTGCCACCGAAACAGCGTGATAAAGCGCGTTTGATCGGTCTGTCACTCGCTCTCGTGATGCGATTGGGCCTGCTGTCGCTGATCTCCTGGATCGTGACATTGACGCGACCCCTATTCAGCGTAGGCGATTTCAGTTTTTCCGGGCGAGATTTAATTCTGTTGTTCGGTGGTTTGTTCCTGTTATTCAAGGGAACCATGGAACTGCATGAGCGGTTGGAAAACCGCGGCATGGAACATCAGGGCAACAAAGGTTATGCCAGCTTCTGGGCCGTGGTGATCCAGATTGTGGTGCTGGACGCAGTATTCTCGCTTGATGCGGTGATTACCGCAGTGGGGATGGTCAACCATCTGCCGGTGATGATGACCGCCGTGGTGATTGCCATGGGTGTGATGCTGTTGGCTTCGAAGCCGTTGACCAACTTCGTCAACGCGCACCCTACGGTCGTGGTGCTGTGTCTGAGCTTCCTGCTAATGATCGGTTTGTCATTGGTGGCCGAAGGCTTTGGTTTCCACATTCCGAAAGGTTACCTGTACGCCGCGATTGGCTTCTCGATTGTGATTGAGCTGTTCAACCAGATTGCACGCCGTAACTTTATTCGCCATCAGGAACATCGTCCGATGCGTGAACGTACGGCTGAAGCGATCTTGCGTCTGATGGGCGGTCGCCAGCGTCATCAGCCGGCAACCACGGAAGAAGCTGCGCTGACGCAGGCGATGCCACAGGAAGCGTTTAAAGACGAAGAGCGTTACATGATCAACGGCGTGTTGACGCTGTCACAGCGCTCCATTCGTAGCATCATGACGCCGCGCGGCAATATCTCCTGGGTTGATGCTGAACGTCCGGTGGATGAAATCCGTATTCAGCTCCTCGACACGCCGCACAGTTTGTTCCCGGTATGTCGCGGTGAGCTGGATGAGATCATCGGCGTGGTGCGTGCTAAAGAACTGCTGGTGGCGCTCGAGCATGGTATGGACGTGGCGACGTTTGCTGCTACCACTCCGGCGATAGTGGTGCCTGAAACGCTGGATCCGATCAACCTGCTGGGCGTACTGCGCCGCGCTAAAGGCAGCTTTGTCATCGTCACCAACGAATTTGGTGTGGTGCAAGGTTTGATTACTCCACTGGACGTGCTGGAAGCGATTGCCGGTGAGTTCCCGGATGAAGATGAAACGCCCGATATTATCGCGGATGGTGATGGCTGGTTAGTGAAGGGCGGTACCGATCTGCACTCACTGCAGCAGTTGCTCGACCACCATGAGCTGGTGGATCGGGAAGAAGATCATGCCTCGCTGGCGGGTCTGTTGATTGCCCAAAAAGGCCAACTGCCGCAGCCTGGTGAGATCATCGACCTGCCGCCGCTGCATTTCCAAATCATTGAGGCTACGGATTATCGTATCGACCTGGTGCGCGTTACCAAAGATAAGCCGCATGAAGATGAAGAGCATGAGGCGTAAGGGCTAAGTTAATTGTCATCGAAAAGGCCGATATCCACGATATTGGCCTTTTTTATTTCTGTGACCCGTCCTAAATAGCGTTGGCACATTTTACTCACTCACTGAGGGAGATGTGATTAAGCAGTAAGTGTTTCGCCATAAATGGCGTTGACACCTTTCACACTCACACTGAGAAATAGGTAATGAACGAATAGGTTGAACGCACAACGCGATTGACCCATTCCAGGTACAGCGTTATGCAGACCGCAAAAACGCCACATGAAGCCGGTAAAGGGGGATGAGGAGTAAAGCGTACGCCGCAGGGATGCGGCGTCCGAGGCTACAGGGATGTATTCACGCCGTCTTTACGGAACATCCCCCTTTACCGGCTGGAACGCACCACCAGACACAGCAATCGAACGCATCATGAAACAGAGCAATCGAACGCACCATCAAACAGAGCAATCCAACCCAGCATCAGACACAACAATACAACCCAACATCAGGCCCTAAGATGCGCCTGATGCTGCTCCAGCCACACAGGGAAATCTTCGATGGGCATTGGACGGGCGTAATAATAGCCCTGTAAATGATCCACGCCGCGCTCACGCAGATAGTGTGCCTGCTCCGCGGTTTCCACCCCCTCAGCCACTAACGCAATGTTCAAACGCTGCGCCAGCGAAATCACCATATCTGTCACCGTGGCGTTAATCGCGTCGGTACCGATGGCCGCAGTGAAAATCTTGTCAATTTTTAGCACGTCTGGCTTCAGGTCTTTCAGGTAGGCGAGGGAACTGTGTCCGGTACCGAAATCGTCAATCGCCAGGCGCACGCCGATCTCATGCAACTGCGACACCACGGATTGATCGATCACCGGCAGCGCATCGCGCTCGGTCAACTCGACCACCAGCTTCGGCAGCGGGTTAGCGGGCCACCAGATACTTTGCAGATCCTCGACAATCGCACGATCGCGGAAATGGCTGGCGGCAACGTTAATCGCAATATGGAAAGAAGAACATTGCGGCAGGTTAGGCAACTCATCCACCACTTTGGCTAACACAAAGCGCGTCAGTGGTGCTATCAGGTTCTGGCGCTCGGCTAGCGGGATAAACACATCCGGCGCAACCCAGCCTTGACGCGCATTGTGCCAGCGCAACAGCAACTCCATGCCATCGCACTCACCACTTTTGGCGTTAATCAGCGGCTGGCAATACACCATAAATTCATTCGCGGTAATGCCATAGCTGATTTGCCAGCTGAGGCTCATGCGGTTCGCGGTGGCTAACCAAACGATATAGCCCATCAGCAAACTCAGCAGCACCGCCAACGGTAGCTGTGAAGGAAGCGTATGCAACGCCAGACGCGCTGGAGAAGGGCCATACAAGGTAATGCTGTAGGGGTAACGCAGTGAAGCCTGATCAAAAGCCACTTCATCTTCCGATGGCACTGTCTCTTCAATCAGCGGATTGCCATATTCCAGACTCTGTCCGCCGACATTAAAAATAGCCCGTTCGACCCAGGGTAATTGCGGCTCCAGCAGATAATTTGTCATCAATTCCACATTGATAACCTGCAGCAGCCCATCGCGATTATCCAGCGATTTGGGTGTCCACAGCAGCAAGACCGGTGAGCCTTTCAGCAGATAATTATCGGTGGTCAGCATCATGCGCTGATTATTAATCGCCAACTCTGGATAGGTCTGGCTAAACGAAATATTGCGCGGGCCGTAAATACTGGAGCAGTAAATACTGTCGTCCTGCACCAGCAGGATGGTGCGCACGGTCTGTAATGACGAGATCTTTTCGATCAAGGGATAGCGAACTTGTGCGCAAGGTACGCCAACCAGCCCAAGCGTGTTGTTGGCGGAGACATCCAGCGGGGAGAACATACGGTCAAAGCGCTCAATGGCGCGACTGGCAAAATTGAGTGACTGCTGCTCAATACGCGATTTCTCTTCGATATATCGAAAAGTCAGCGTGAGAATCAGAACCAGCGCCGCGATCACCAACGCAATAAGCAAGCGCTTACGGCGAAATTGACCGACAAATTGCTGGGGAATGAGCATCAGTAACCACCTTGCAAAACAAAAATTGAAGCCAAATTAACGTGTAGGTTATCGGCATTGAGGCGGCCAGGTTTAGCGCACCGCAGAGAAAAAAAGCGGCACTAAAAAACAGCGCGGCCACTAAGGGCCGCGCGCAAATTAATGTATCTGGTTTACTCACTTGGAGGTAGCGTGAGATGCAGAAAAATATCTAATTGATTATTTTTTCAGCATGTCTGGTTAGTCACACTGAACTTTGATCGCCAGACCACCGCGTGAGGTTTCACGATACTTGGCATTCATGTCTTTACCAGTTTCGTACATAGTTTCGATCACCTTATCCAGTGAAACACGTGGTTCACTGGTACGGCGCAACGCCATGCGCGCAGCATTGATGGCTTTCACTGAGGCGATAGCATTACGTTCGATACACGGCACCTGCACCTGACCTGCCACCGGGTCACAGGTCAATCCCAGGTTATGTTCCATACCGATTTCAGCGGCGACACACACCTGCTCCGGGCTGGCGCCGAGCAACTCCGCCAGGCCAGCGGCAGCCATCGAACAGGCCACACCGACTTCGCCCTGACAGCCCACCTCAGCACCTGAAATCGAGGCGTTCATTTTATACAACACGCCAATGGCACCCGAAGCCAGGAAGTAACGGATGAAAATGTCCGGCGTCACGGTCTCAATAAAGTGATCATAATAGGCCAGCACCGCAGGCACGATACCGCAGGCGCCGTTGGTTGGCGCGGTCACCACACGTCCACCGGCGGCATTTTCTTCATTGACCGCCAGGGCAAACATGTTGACCCAATCAATCACGTTCATCGGGTCATTGGAGTGCTTGGAAGAAGAAACCAGTAAACGACGCAACGAGGCAGCGCGGCGCGGCACGCGCAGTGGACCCGGCAATACGCCTTCCGTATTTAAGCCGCGATCGATACAGGCCTGCATGGTTTGCCAGACGTTGCCGAAATAGGCATAAATGTCTTCACGGCTGTGCAGCGCCAGCTCATTCTTCATCACCAAACCGGAAAGGGACAATCCACTTTCATGGCAGTGGCTCAACAACTCTTTGGCAGAGTTGAACGCATACGGCACCGATACCTCATCCAGTACGGATTGGCCGAAATGCTCTTCATCAACGATAAATCCGCCGCCGATGGAGTAATAGGTCTTGGTCAGGATCAGCAGATCGCCGGCAAAGGCGAAAACCGTCATGCCGTTTTCATGCAACGACAGATTTTCACTGCGGAACACCATGCCGCCTTCTCGTGGGAAGTCGACTTCACGTGCACCGTTCGCCAGCAGCAGGCGCTCGCGCTGCTCGACGTCTTTAATAAAAGCGGGAATGCTATCAATATCCACGGTGGCGGGTTCAAAGCCGGCCAGCCCCATAATGATGGCGATATCGGTATGGTGACCTTTACCTGTAAGCGACAGCGAGCCATAAACGTCAACGGCAATGCGCGTCACGTCTTGCAACTTGCCCTGTTCGGCCAGCAGATCAACAAACTGCTTGCCCGCTTTCATCGGACCTACGGTATGTGAACTGGATGGGCCAATGCCCACTTTGAACATGTCAAAAACACTAATCACCGGTGACACTCCTCACAAATCTTATTCTGTACGGCTGAGGCCGTTTATGCGGCTAATAGTAATCGTCCGCGTGACTCAACGAGCAGCTTTTCGCATGAAATAAACTAATTATAAGCCACAGAAATAGTTATCCCATTCTGCGGTTGTGAAGTGGATCGAGTTTATGGCGGAAGTAACATGCAGCGCGGAACTCAGGGAAGGGCGATTTGCTGACTTAATGCGCGAATAATCCCGGCGGTCATGCCCCAGATAAAATAATCCTCATACCACGATAACCACACCTGATGCTGACGATGACCACGGCGCAAGGTGAGTCCACTGTAGCGACTAAGACGCAGGGCTTCTGCCAGCGGCATCGCGAAGGTGCTTTCCACTTCGTCGGGATTAATATTGAGAGGCAGGTCCGCGGGAATAATGCCGACCACCGGCGTGACGGCAAAACCGGTGCTGCTGGTCACGGGCGGTAACACACCCACGACGCTAACCTGAGCGGGGTGAATGCCGACTTCTTCTTCGGCCTCACGCAGTGCGGTGTGGATCAGCGAATCATCCGTTGCATCCTGCATGCCGCCAGGGAACGCTACCTGGCCCGCGTGTTTCCGCAGGTGTGAAGAGCGACGCGTCAACAGTAATCCCGGTTCAGCACCCGCAATCACAGGCACCAACACGGCCGCTCGCCGGCCGCTGATCACGCTTTTGGATGCGCTCAGAGGAGGCTGCAGCACGAAGCGGTTCAGAAACTGGTCAAGCGTCAGGCTCATTTAAACCTCGCCGCTCAGGCTGGGCAAGATGCGATTGACCTTGTGGAAGGTCTCCTGATATTCCAGCTCCACATCGCTGTCCGCCACCAGGCCACCACCTGCCGCACAATAAAGATGCTGATTTTCAGCGATTAACGTGCGGATAGTGATGCTGGTATCCATGCGACCACACAGGCTGATGTAACCGATGCTGCCGCACCAGGCGTTGCGGCGCTGCGGTTCCAGTTCCTCAATAATTTCCATCGCGCGAATTTTTGGTGCACCGGTAATGGAGCCGCCGGGGAAACAGGCGCGCAGGAGATCGGTTGCGCCGAGATGTTGAGGCAGTCGCGCTCGTACTGTGCTGACCAGATGATGCACCGCCGGGAAAGGTTCCACCACAAACAGCTCAGGAACGCTGACGCTGCCGGGTTCAGCAACGCGACCAATGTCATTACGCAGCAAATCGACAATCATCAGGTTCTCGGCGCGATCTTTTTCCGCATGGCCCAGTTTCTCAGCCTGCAAGCGATCGGCTTCTGGATCGGCTAAGCGTGGCAAAGTGCCTTTAATCGGTCGGGTCTCAATCTCCTGCTGCTGCAATGAGAGAAAGCGTTCCGGTGACAGGCTAAGAATGACGCTCTTAGGCAAGCGGATAAATGCACTGAAGGGCGCGCGGTTGGCGCGGTTGAGTCGTAAAAAGGCCAGCCACTCGTCGCCGTGATAGCGAGCCTTAAAGCGTTGCGCCAGATTCACCTGATAGCAATCACCGGCCTGAATGTAATGTTGAACCTGTGCAAAATGCGCGGCATATTCATCAAAACTGAGGTTTGACTGCCAGTCGCTGGTTAGCGCAAAAGCTTTAGGCTGCGGAATCGCTTGTGCCTGCAACCACTGCCAGCGTTGCCCGGCATCGGTGAGTGAAATCAGGGTGAGTTTTTGCTGATGATGATCCGCGATCAAAGCCCAATCGTAGATGCCGACTGCCATATCCGGCGTTGTCAGATCCTGCTCAGCGCGCTGCGGTAAGATTTCAAAGCGGCGTCCCAGATCATAACCAAACAAACCCAGCGCGCCGCCCTGGAAAGGCAGATCAGCATCAAACAGTGGCGTCGCGCCCAGCATTTCGCACTGTTGCTGAACCAGGTGCAGTGGATCATCGGCGGAGAGGATCACCTTGCCATCACAGTCGATTTCCGTCATCTCGCCACGCGTGGTAAGCGTGGCACGGGGATCCGCCGTTAAAATGTCAAAACGATTATCGGCATGGTCGGCATGGCCAGAGGTGAGCAACATCGCCCAGGGACGATGAGCAAGCGCAGAAAAACGGTGCAACAGCGCATCCGGCGTATACTTCAGGTTAAGGGTTTTTACGATCATCGGGCTAATTAATCCAACAAGCAGGCGCGTAGCCTGGCACATTTTTTTGTCGCTGGCACCTGTTTGTTCCTCATGGAATAATGCGTCCCCTTTTGCACCAGGAGCAAATAATGTTTACAGGTCTTCCGGCTTTATCTCATGAACAGCAGCAGCAAGCTGTGGAACGTATCCAGGAATTGATGGCGGGTGGCATGGCGAGTGGTCAGGCGATTGCGCAAGTGGCACACGAGATCCGTCAGAGCTATCAGGGTGAATCGATTCGGGCGATGTTCGAAGACGACGAAGAAGACGAATAACGCCCGAAAGGGTTACAGTGCGGCGATGATTTTGATTTCCACTTTGTACTTCGGATTCATCAAGTCAGCTTGCACGGTGCAACGTACGGGCGCGTTATCAGGTGAAACCCACGCATCCCATGCACGGTTCATGGCCGGAAAGTCAGCTTTATCGACCAGGAAAATCGTGGCGTCAAGGATCTTACTTTTGTCTGATCCGACACGGGTCAGAATCGCGTCAATCACTGCCAGCGCGTTGGCGGTTTGCGCTTCGGCATCGTCATCCAGATTTTCTGGCACGCTGGTGTAATAGACGGTCTGGTTATGCACAACGGCTTCTGACATGCGGGGTGCGGGATCAATACGCGTAATGGTCATGGTGTTCTCCTGTAATTTCGCTGCGCTAGCCTGCCATATCCTGTAGGGCGCTGTCATCTGTTGTGGTCGCCTCAGGGGAATCCTGACATAATTACAGTGTTTTTGACCAATCGGTGAGGATGTGTGGCAGACGATTTTGCAGCTGATGGCGCGCTGGCGCAGGCTATTCCAGGTTTCAAACCGCGTGCCGCGCAGCGTGAAATGGCGCAAGCGGTCATGGAAGCGGTGAAGAAGGGCGGTGAGCTGGTGGTCGAAGCCGGCACCGGTACCGGTAAAACCTATGCCTATCTGGCACCCGCATTGCGTGCGAAAAAAAAGGTCATTATCTCGACCGGATCCAAAGCACTACAGGATCAGCTGTATAACCGCGATTTGCCCACCATTGCTCGTGCCCTGAAGTTCAGCGGTAAAACTGCCCTGCTGAAGGGACGTTCCAACTATTTATGCCTCGAACGTCTGGAACAGCAGAATCAGACCGGTGGCGATCTCACCGTGCAGGCGCTTGGGGATTTGATCAACGTGCGCAGCTGGTCAAATCAAACTTCGGATGGCGATGTCAGCAGCTGTTCCGGCGTCGCCGAAGACAGTCCGATCTGGCCGTTTGTCACCAGCACCAATGATAACTGCCTTGGCAGCGACTGCCCGCTCTACAAAGATTGCTTTGTGGTGAAAGCGCGTAAAAAAGCCATGGATGCCGATGTGGTGGTGGTGAACCATCATCTGTTCCTTGCCGATCTGGTGGTCAAAGAGGGCGGTTTTGGTGAACTGATCCCGGAAGCGGATGTGATGATCTTCGATGAAGCGCATCAGTTACCCGATATCGCCAGTCAGTACTTTGGTCAGCAACTTTCGAGCCGCCAACTGCAGGATCTCGCCAAAGACATCATTATTGCCTATCGCACTGAAGTGCGCGACGTGCAGCAGCTACAGAAATCAGCCGACCGTCTGGCACAGTGCGCGCAGGATTTCCGCTTAACACTGGGCGAGCCGGGTTTTCGCGGCAATCTGCGTGACCTGCTAAGCGATAACAACATCATGCGCATGTTGACCCTGCTGGATGATGCGCTGGAGCTTTGCTACGACGTCATCAAATTGTCGCTGGGGCGCTCGGCGTTGCTGGACGCGGCATTCGAGCGTGCCGCGCTGTATCGCACCCGTTTGAAACGCCTACGCGCCATTGATGAACCCGGTTTTAGCTACTGGTATGAGTGCACCAGCCGCCACTTTACGCTGGCGTTAACCCCGCTATCGGTAGCCGAACGTTTTCGTGAAGTGATGGATAACCGTAAAGCGGCGTGGGTATTCACCTCCGCCACGCTGGCGGTGAATGAGCAGATGAGCCACTTCTCCAGCCGATTGGGCGTCGACAAAGCCACCACCATGATTCTCGACAGTCCTTTCGATTACACCCAGCAGGCGCTGTTATGTGTGCCTCGCAATATGCCGGAACCCAATCAACCCGGCGGTGCCCGTAAGCTGGCACAGATGATGAAACCGCTGATCGATGCCAATAAAGGACGCTGCTTCTTCCTCTGTACTTCGCACAAGATGATGCGCGAACTGGCCGCCGAATTCCGCGCCTCGATGACTTTGCCGGTGTTGTTGCAAGGAGAAACCAGTAAAGGCCAGCTGCTGAAGCAGTTCCTTGAGGCCGGTAACGCCTTACTGGTAGCGACCAGCAGTTTCTGGGAAGGCGTTGATGTGCGTGGCGATGCGCTGTCATTGGTGATTATCGATAAGCTGCCGTTTACTTCGCCGGAAGATCCGTTGCTGAAGGCGCGCATGGAAGATTGCCGTTTACGCGGCGGCGATCCTTTTAATGATGTGCAACTACCGGATGCGGTGATCACCCTGAAGCAGGGCGTCGGCCGCTTGATTCGTGATACTGACGATCGTGGCGTGCTGGTGATTTGCGATCAGCGTCTGGTGTCGCGCCCGTACGGCGGGTTGTTCCTCAATAGCCTGCCACCCACGCCGCGTACCCGCGATTTACAGCGTGCCATCGCTTTCGTCCGCCAGCCAGAGAAGCACTAATTTGTGCCAGGCTGTGTTAAGATGCGCGCCATTTTGACTTTCAGAGGTTGTTATGTCCGCCCGAATTTTAGCTCTGGACACGGCGACAGAAGCCTGTTCTGCCGCGCTGCTCAATCAGCAGCAGATCGATGCCCGCTTTGAAATCGCCCCGCGCGATCACACCCAACGCATCTTACCGCTGGTACAAGAGCTGTTGCAGTTGCAGCAGCTGGATCTGACCGCGCTTGACGTGCTGGCGTTCGGCCGTGGACCGGGTAGTTTCACTGGCGTGCGCATTGGCATTGGTATTGCGCAAGGGCTGGCGCTGGGTGCGAACTTGCCGATGATCGGCGTCTCTTCTCTCGCGACTATGGCTCAGGGCGCATGGCGCTTAACCGGCGCTAACCGCGTGCTGGCTGCCATCGACGCGCGCATGGGCGAAGTTTACTGGGCCGAATATCAGCGTGATGCTAACGGTGAATGGCAAGGTGCGGACTCGGAAGCCGTATTGAAACCCGAAGATGTGCAGGCGCGCATTGCCCAGCTAAGCGGTGAGTGGGCAACGGTCGGCACCGGCTGGGCGGCTTATCCGCATCTGTTAAGCTCGACGGGCGCAACCTTAGTGACCACCGAAGTGACGCTGCCAGCAGCGGAGGATATGCTGCCGCTGGCATTGAGTGCCTGGCAGCGCGGTGAGTCGGTGGCGGTGGAGAATGCCGAGCCGGTTTACCTGCGTAATGAAGTGGCATGGAAAAAGTTGCCGGGCCGTTAAGCGCCACGCAACTATTCCGTAAGCGCCCAGTCTAACTGAGAAATAACAGGAGAAGTGCTATGCCAATAAGTCGTAAAGGGATGTCTGGCGCTCTGTTAGCCTGCGCGCTGTTGCTCAGCGGCTGCGTTTCGGTGCCAGATTCCATTAAAGGGAGTTCTCAACTTCCACAGCAAGATTTATTACGCGTGATGAATGCGCCGCAGCTGTATGTCGGTCAGGAGTCACGTTTTGGCGGTAAAGTGGTGAAAGTCACCAATCTGACGGGCGTGACGCGCCTGGAGATCGCCACCCAACCGCTGGATGACAGTGCGCGGCCGCGTTTAGGTTCCGCATCGGTTGGGCGTATTTTCGCCGACATTCGCGGTTTTGTTGATCCGGTGGATCTGAACAATCAGTACGTCACGGTACTGGGTAATATCAAAGGCACCGAAAAAGGTGAGATTGGTAAAGCCAGCTACAACTTTGTGGTGGTGGATGTGCGCGGCTATCAGCGCTGGCACCTGACTCAGCAGGTGATGACGCCACCGCAGCCTATCGATCCCTGGATTTGGTATGGGCCAACGCGTCGTCATCCGGGTTACTGGGGGCCTAATCCTTATTGGGGGATGAACATGAATACCGGTCCCGCGCAGGTGGAAACTATCCTGACCGAATAATTCATCTTCATTATTTGACGGCCCGGTCGCGGTGCTCGCGACCGGGCTTTTTTATTGGGCGCGCAACCGATGCGCGAAATTTAGTGATGCGCTTCGCAACCTGAAAATGCCGAAACAGGCAAACTGGTACAATCAGTTAAAATATTGTTAACAACACTGATTGCAGAGGCGGCGATGGCTACGCAACAAGAATATCGGGGTGATTCTTTGAATAAGGTTTGGCTTAAACGCTATCCGGCAGATGTTCCTGCGGAGATTAATGCGGACCGTTATACCTCTTTGGTCGAACTTTTCGAGCACGCAGCATTGCAGTATGCCGATCAAACGGCGTTTATTAATATGGGTCAGCCGATGACCTATCGTCAGCTGGATAAGCAAAGTCGCGACTTTGCGGCCTGGCTGCAACAAGGGTTGGGCCTGAAGCAGGGCGACCGCGTGGCGCTGATGATGCCAAACTTGCTGCAATATCCGGTGGCGCTGTTTGGCGTGCTGCGTGCGGGTATGGTGGTGGTCAACGTTAACCCGCTCTACACGCCGCGTGAGCTGAAACATCAGCTGAATGACAGCGGTGCCAGTGCGATTGTCATTGTGTCCAACTTTGCCCACACGCTGGAAAAAGTCGTCGCGGAAACGCCGATCAAGCACGTGATGCTGACGCGCATGGGTGACCAACTTGCCCCGGTCAAAGCCACGCTGGTCAATTTCGTGGTGAAGTATGTTAAGAAGCTGGTGCCGAAATACCATCTGCCAGGTGCGGTGCCATTCCGCAGCGCACTGCAGCAGGGCGCGCAGATGACTTACCAGCGTCCGACGCTGACTAACAGTGATCTGGCATTCCTGCAATACACCGGCGGCACCACCGGCGTCGCCAAGGGCGCGATGCTAACTCACGGTAACATGCAGGCAAACCTGGAGCAGACCAAAGCCACTTATGGCAAACTGCTGCGTGCGGGCAAAGAGCAGGTGGTCACGGCACTCCCGCTCTACCATATCTTTGCGTTAACGGTAAACGGCCTGCTGTTTCTCGATCTCGGCGGTACCAACCTGCTGATCACCAATCCGCGTGATATCCCCGGTTTTGTCAAAGAGCTAAGCAAATTCCCGTTCACCGCCATTACCGGCGTCAATACGCTGTTTAACGCGCTGCTCAACGACGAAAACTTTAATAAGCTCGATTTCTCCACGCTGCGTCTTTCTGCTGGCGGCGGCATGGCCGTGCAAAAGGCCGTGGCTGAGCGTTGGGAAAAACTCACCGGGCATTATCTGCTCGAAGGTTATGGTTTGACTGAATGTTCACCACTGGTATCGGTCAATCCGTATGACATCACTTGCCACACCGGCAGCATCGGTCTTCCTGTACCCTCCACGGATGTGCGTATCGTCGATGACGAAGATAACGATGTGTCGCCAGGCGAACCGGGCGAACTCTGTATTCGTGGTCCACAGGTGATGGTCGGTTACTGGCAGCGACCGGATGCCACCGAAGAAGTGTTGAAAAATGGCTGGCTGCACACCGGTGATGTTGTTACCGTTGATGGCGAAGGTTTTATTCGCATCGTCGATCGGAAGAAAGACATGATTCTGGTGTCAGGCTTTAACGTGTATCCTAACGAAATCGAAGATGTGCTGATGCAGCATCCGAAAGTGCGCGAAGCCGCCGCAATCGGTGTTCCCAGCGACCTTTCCGGCGAAGCGGTGAAAGTGTGCATCGTTAAAAAGGATCCGTCACTGACGAAAGAAGAAGTGCGGGATCATTGCCGCCGTCAGCTCACCGGCTACAAAGTGCCGAAGATTATCGAGTTTAGAGATGAGCTGCCGAAGACCAACGTGGGCAAAATTTTGCGCCGCGAATTGCGTGACGAGGCGAAGCGAGAAGGGCAGTAAGCTGCCTTTCTCTCCAGGTTAACGCCGGCTCAGTCCGGCGTTTTTATTGCTTTTAACATGGAGCGCTGCGCGAAGTGTGCCGCAGCGAGAATGAATACGTGAATTACACCCTGATCGACCAAAACAGCCAGCTGGCTGCCGTGTGCGAACAAGCGCGCCAGCATGATGCCGTTGCGCTGGATACTGAATTCGTGCGCACGCGCACTTACTATCCGCAGTTGGGTCTGATCCAGCTGTTCGATGGTGAACAACTGGTTCTGATCGATCCGCTCAACATCAGTGACTGGACGCCGTTCATCGCACTGCTGCAAGACAAACAGGTGACGAAATTCCTGCACGCCGGTGGCGAAGATCTTGAAGTTTTCTTGCATCGTTTTAAATGCCTGCCTGATCCGATGATCGATACCCAAATCCTGGCGGCCTTCGCTGGGCAGCCGCTGTCATGGGGCTTCGCTTCGATGGTTAATCACTTTAACCAAATCGAACTGGATAAGAGCGAATCCCGTACTGACTGGCTGGCGCGCCCGCTCACTGAGCGTCAATGCGACTATGCCGCAGCAGATGTCGCTTATCTTCTGCCGATTGCCCATCAGTTAGTTGAGCAGACGCAAGCCGCAGGCAACATGGCTGCCGCGCTGAGCGAATGCGATAATCTTTGCCAGCGTCGTCTTGACGTTTTACAGCCAGAGGATGCATGGCGCGACATCACCAACGCATGGCAGTTGCGACCGCGCCAGTTGGCAGCGCTGCAACGCCTGGCGGCATGGCGTTTGAACATCGCCCGTCAGAAAGACATGGCCGTGAATTTTGTGGTGCGTGAAGAGAATCTTTGGAAAGTGGCGCGCTTTATGCCGGGTAGCCTGGGGGAACTCGATCATCTGGGTCTGAACGGTCACGAGATTCGCTTCCACGGGAAAGCGATGGTGGCGCTGGTGGCGGAAGCGCAGGCACAGGATGAAGCGACCTTGCCACAACCGTTGCCCAATCTGATTGACCATCCGCATTACAAACAGGCATTTAAAGCAATCAAAGCGCTGGTGTTACAGGTAAGCGAAGAGACGGGTTTCAGTCAGGAGCTATTGGCTTCACGTCGCCAAATCAATCAGGTGTTAAGCGTATACTGGGGCTTGAAAAGCGGATGCCGTACACCAGAATTACTGACTGGCTGGCGTGGTGAATTGCTGCAAAAGCGAATCGACGAGATCCTGCAGGCGCTATAAGCGGAATGTTTTCCCCTGCGCACAACGCAGGGGAAAATCAGGAACCCGCTACAATCATTTAGGAACGTCTTCCGTCTCCGTCTCCGGCAGTGTGACGTTGAGTTCCAGGATGGAGATATCGTCCCCTTTCTGATCCAGCTGAACGGTCACCATATCCGGGTCAATTTTCACGTACTTACAGATCACTTCCAAAATATCGCGCTTCAGTTGCGGCAGATAATGGGGCTCACTGTCGCCCCTTCTGCGCTCGGCTACGATAATTTGCAGCCTTTCCTTGGCTATGTTGGCTGTGTTCTTCTTACGGGATAAAAAGAAATCTAATAATGCCATTGGTTATCCCCCGAACAGGCGTTTCAGGAAACCCTTCTTCTCTTCTTCAATAAAGCGGAAGGGGCGTTCTTCGCCAAGCAGGCGATCTACGGTATCAGCGTAAGCTTTACCGGCGTCAGAGTTAGCGTCGAGAATGACCGGCTCACCCTGGTTAGAAGCACGAAGTACTGACTGATCTTCCGGGATCACACCCACCAGTGGTATACGCAGAATCTCCAGCACGTCTTCCATGCTCAGCATGTCGCCACGCGTCACGCGGCCTGGATTGTAACGTGTCAGCAGCAGATGCTCTTTCACCGGGTCCTGGCTATTTTCAGCACGACGCGATTTAGAAGAGATAATGCCGAGGATGCGGTCGGAGTCACGCACGGAAGAGACTTCCGGGTTGGTGGTGATAATCGCTTCATCCGCAAAGTACAGTGCCATCAACGCACCGGTTTCGATCCCCGCAGGGGAATCGCATACGATGAAGTCGAACTCCATCGCGGCCAGGTCGTTTAATACTTTTTCCACGCCTTCGCGGGTCAGCGCATCTTTATCACGTGTTTGTGAAGCAGGCAGGATATAGAGTTGCTCCGTGCGCTTGTCACGAATCAGTGCCTGGTTCAAGGTTGCATCGCCCTGGATGACGTTGACGAAGTCATAAACCACACGGCGTTCACAGCCCATGATCAGGTCGAGGTTACGCAGACCGATATCAAAATCGATCACGACAGTTTTTTTGCCTTTCTGCGCTAGACCGGTTGCGATGGCCGCGCTTGACGTGGTCTTGCCAACGCCCCCTTTACCCGATGTAACTACAATGATGCGTGCCATAAATGTTGATTTCCTTAACGAAAGAAAAGGGGCCTAATAAAGTGTCTGAATGGTGAGCGCGCCCTCTTTAAGGCACAGGCGCGCGGCTTTACCAAAGAATTCCGCCGGAATCTGATCCATGATCCAGTATTCCCCGGCAATAGAGACCAACTCGGCTGCGAGGTTGGTACAAAAAATCTGGCTGTCACGTTCGCCACTGGCACCCGCCAGCGCACGACCGCGCATCATGCCGTAAATATGAATATTGCCGTCCGCCACCAGTTCGGCACCGGCGCTGACGCTGTTGGTGACGATAAGGTCGGCATTCCGTGCGTAAATTTGTTGGCCTGAGCGCACTGGCGTATTGATGATGCGGGTTTTGCTGGCGGTTTCAGCGACCGGCGCCAGAATAGGCGGGGCTTCTTCAACCACTGGCGCTTCCGCACGCTTGCGATTCTCTTTGCCTTCTGACAACACCGGCAAGCCTGCACGGGCAATCATCTTTTTCAGGGCTTCATCTTTACAACCGCTGACACCGACAATGCGTAAACCGGTGGCGATGACCGCCTGCTGCATCTGTTTCCAGTTGATGTCACCGTTCAGCGCTGACACGTTGAGCACCACCGGCGCATTCTGCAAAAACGCAGGTGCCTGGTCGATTTTGTCCTGCAGCGCCTGACGAATCACCTCGGGTTGTGAATGGTGCAGATGAACCACTGACAGGGTAAAACTGCTTCCCTTGAATTCGATTGGCGTTTGCGACATCTGTCCTGACTCAGTCCTGTTTTACGACCCTAAGATGTACGCCGATAAAATCGTCATTAACATCAAACGGTCAATATTCGAAGTTCTGCAAGCATGTTATAGTTACTGCTATATTCAGGCAAGTGACGCCACAGGTTAATTCGAGTAAAAAATATGTTTTGTGTGATCTATAGAAGCCCGCAACGTGAACAAACTTATCTTTATGTTGAAAAAAAAGACGATTTTTCGCGCGTTCCGGAAGAACTGCTGCGTGGCTTTGGTAAACCCCAGCTAGCAATGGTGCTATCACTGGACAAACGCGACAAACTGGCTAATGCAGATATCAATAAAGTTAAGCAAGGTTTGAGCGATCAAGGCTATTATTTACAGATCCCACCACCGGTTGAAAGTCTGCTCAACATTCATCTTGATAAGAGTAAAAAAGTTTAATTCGGATTCATCTGTAAATATTCCCTGTAGAAATCCTCAGTGTTATTTGCATTAATTATTCGCCCGCTTTAAAGCATTATTGCGGGCAATAATTCCAGGTTGTGATCCTGTTTGTTGCGTATGATTAACGACTTTTGACAATTTCCGCCACGTCTGCTGCCATAAAACCGCTAATATAATCCTCCTCAGCTTGCCGCGTTCCGGCACTGAACCTGACCTATCCGCCAGTCAGACTGGCATCAAACACAACTAATGCAGGGGAACAGCATGTATCAGCATCGTAACTGGCAGGGCGCTTTGTTGGATTATCCCGTCAGCAAAGTGGTTTGCGTGGGCAGCAACTATGCGAAGCACATCAAGGAAATGGGCAGTGCCACGCCGACAGAACCGGTGGTGTTTATCAAACCGGAAACGGCGGTGTGCGATCTGCATCAGCCGCTTTCAATTCCAGCCAACTTCGGCGAAGTGCATCACGAAGTGGAACTGGCGGTGTTGATTGGCTCAACGCTGAAACAGGCAACGGAAGAGCATGTGGTCAAAGCGATTGCCGGATATGGTGTGGCCCTGGACCTGACGCTGCGTGATGTGCAGGCGGGGCTGAAAAAAGCCGGTCAGCCGTGGGAAAAATCCAAAGGGTTCGATAACTCTTGCCCGCTGTCAGGTTTCATTCCAGTTTCTGAATTCAGCGGCGACCCGCAGGATACTGAACTGAAGCTGGTGGTGAATGGCGAAGTGCGCCAGCATGGCAGCACGGCGGATATGATTCACAAAATCCTGCCGCTGATTGCTTACATGAGCCAGTACTTTACGCTGCGCGCCGGTGACGTGATCCTGACGGGCACCCCGGAAGGTGTCGGGCCAATGCGATCTGGCGATAGACTCGAAATCTCGCTGGCCGGTCACGGAATTACCACCCGCGTACTGTAAAACTTGCATCACCGCACCTAACCCTTTATAAGGTGCGGTCTTATTGCACAACCCGGACCGCGATCATGACTGAACAACCTTTCTGGCAGACAAAACGCCTTGACCAAATGGACGATGCAGAGTGGGAATCACTGTGCGACGGCTGCGGCCAGTGCTGCCTGAATAAGTTGCAGGATGCGGACACCGACGAAATCTACTTCACCAATGTGGCTTGCAATCAGCTGAACATCAAAACCTGCCAGTGCCGTAACTACGAGCGCCGGTTTGAATTTGAAGAGGACTGTATCAAGCTCACGCGTGAAAACCTCACCACCTTTAACTGGTTGCCGCGCACCTGCGCCTATCGTCTGTTAGGCGAAGGCGGCACATTGCCTGCCTGGCATCCATTGGTGGCTGGTTCGAAAAAAGCGATGCATGCGCAGCGTATCTCGGTGCGTTATATCGCGGTACGGGAAAGCGAAGTGCGCGACTGGGAAGATCACATTATCGACCGGCCCGATCGTAACGGTTGACGTGATAACAGGCAGCGAGAGCTGCCTGTTTCGTTTTGATTAGCGGCTAAACAGATCGCGGCGTTTTGGCTTAAACGGCTGGGCAATCAGCACCAGTGCTCCAACCAGCAGATACGCGGCAAAGATGACGATCATCCATTGCGGCATACTCCAGGTCAGGAATGTCCAGCTGCGTTCGGCACAATCACCGCTGGCGACAAATACCGATGGCAGCCATTTATCCAACGGCAGCCAGGTCGGGAAGCGTGCGGCAAAGTCACAAGTGACAAACGGATTCGGGTGCAGCTGAATATTCGTATGTTCAATCGAAAGCATTAATCCCTTATAAGCGCTGTAAAGCCAAATCAGGATAGAGGCCCAGCGCAGTGGCAGGGATTTCGGGGCGAACGCGCCAACGATACCTGCGCCCATGACGCCAAACAGCGCACAACGTTCGTAGATACACATCACGCAGGGCTTCAGTCCCATGATGTGTTGAAAAAAGAGTGCAGTCAGTTCAAAAGCCAGTGCCGTCAGAGCCAGCAATAACCATGCCCCGCGTCCTCGTGAGCATTGATTCAAATATCGCAACATATTGCTTATCCTGTAACCATTAATGCTTCGCAGTGTAAACCAAAAGCGTAACCGTGCCAGCCAGGTAAGGGGAAAAAATCATGTACAAAAATGACTTAAGCCTGATCCAGGCCATATAAAGCGCATTTACTGATCAAGCGGAGGTGGCAGAAGGTCCATACCACGCAAACGAGTGCGTTGCCGTCTGACCGGTTAAAAACACCGCTGAATTTTGCGCCAGCGCGCGCTTTTAATCGGTTGTCAGTCTATTTCCGCTATAGCCGCTCTGGTATGATGAGTGCCATTACGACTAAGAAAGCAATGAGAAATAAATGCTATGGTGATTAAGGCGCAAAGCCCCGCAGGATTTGCTGAAGAGTATATTATTGAAAGCATCTGGAACAGTCGCTTTCCGCCGGGGTCTATTCTGCCTGCTGAACGTGAGCTTTCTGAACTGATTGGTGTCACGCGCACCACGCTGCGTGAAGTTTTACAGCGTCTGGCACGCGATGGATGGTTAACCATTCAACATGGTAAACCCACGCGCGTGAATGATTTCTGGGAAACCTCCGGTCTAAACATTCTCGAAACGCTTGCCCGCCTCGATCACGATAGCGTACCGCAGTTGATTGATAATCTGCTGTCGGTGCGTACCAATATCGCGTCGATTTTTATCAGCCGCGCACTGCGCCATCATCCGGACAAAGCGCGCGAGGTGCTGGAAACTGCACTGAGCGAAGAGGATAAAGCAGAAGCCTACACCGAACTGGATTATCGCGTGTTCCGTGGTTTGGCCTTTGCCTCCGGTAACCCGATTTATGGTTTGATCCTGAACGGTTTAAAAGGGCTGTACACCCGCGTGGGGCGCCACTACTTCTCTAATCCCGAGGCGCGTCAGCAGGCTCGTAGCTTCTATCGTCAACTGGCGGATTTGTGCAGTGCGAATCCCACGCAGGACCAGATTGTCGATACGGTACGTGAGTATGGTCGTCGCAGTGGCGAGATCTGGCATAGCATGCAAAAAAGCATGCCCGATGATTTAGCCAGCAAGCGCTAAAAGAAAACCGGACTTTAACAGTCCGGTTTTTTTATGTTTACAGTGCGGGTCCACGTGAAGGCGACCGGTCCAGCAGCTCAACGCTGCCATCTTCGTTCTGTTGTTCCAGAATCACATCGAAACCCCACAACCGATGCACATGCTTCAGCACTTCGCGGCGGCTTTTATCCAGCGGCGCACGTTGCTGTGGCACGTAGCGTAAGGTCAGCGAACGGTCACCGCGCAGATCCACATTATAGACCTGAATGTTAGGCTCCAGATTACTCAGGTTGTACTGTGCTGACAATTGCTGGCGGATGGCGCGATAGCCTGCCTCATCGTGGATCGCGGCAATTTCCAGGAAGTTATTGCGATCGTCATCCATTACCGTAAACAGGCGGAAGTCTCGCATCACTTTGGGTGACAGGAACTGGCTGATGAAACTCTCATCTTTAAACTCGCGCATGGCAAAGTGCAGCGTTTTCAGCCAGTCGGAACCCGCAATATCCGGGAACCAGTAGCGATCCTCTTCCGTCGGTGACTGGCAGATACGCTTGATATCCTGGAACATGGCGAAACCCAAAGCATAAGGGTTTATGCCGTTATACCACTGGCTGTTATACGGTGGTTGATACACCACATTGGTGTGGCTGTGCAGGAACTCCATCATAAAGCGTTCCGACACTTTCCCTTCGTCGTAGAGATGGTTGAGGATGGTGTAATGCCAGAACGTCGCCCATCCTTCGTTCATCACCTGTGTCTGTTTCTGCGGGTAGAAATACTGGCTGACCTTACGCACGATGCGCAGCACCTCACGTTGCCAGGACTCCAGCAGCGGGGCGTTTTTTTCCATAAAGTAGAGTAGGTTTTCCTGCGGTTCTGAAGGATAGCGCGCCGCTTCCACGTGCACAGACTCCTTCTCTTTACGCGGCAGGGTGCGCCATAGGGTGTTTACCTGGCTCTGCAGGTACTCTTCACGGCTTTTTTGCCGCGCTTTCTCTTCCTGCAGCGAGATCTTTTGCGGACGTTTATAGCGATCCACACCGTAGTTCATCAGTGCATGACAAGAGTCGAGCAGGCGTTCCACTTCTTCCACGCCATAACGCTCTTCACAATCGGTGATGTAATTACGCGCGAATAACAGGTAATCGACGATGGAGCTGGCATCGGTCCAACTGCGGAATAAATAGTTATTTTTAAAGAAAGAGTTGTGCCCATAGCACGCGTGCGCCATCACCAGCGCCTGCATGGTCATGGTGTTCTCTTCCATTAGATAGGCAATACAAGGATTGGAGTTGATGACGATCTCGTACGCTAAGCCCTGCTGGCCATGTTTATAGCGTTGTTCGGTTTCAATGAATTTTTTACCGAACGACCAGTGGGCATAGTTAATCGGCATACCCACGCTGGAGTAGGCATCCATCATTTGTTCGGAGGTGATGACTTCGATTTGATGCGGATAGGTATCAAGCCCGTAGCTTTTCGCTACACGGTCAATTTCTGCCAGATAAACATCAAGCAGTTCAAAGGTCCAGTCGGGTCCATCACTGAGTCGTTTACTGCTCCGGGTTGGCTCGTCAAAGATTGTCGTCATAGCGCACCTCTGTTTTGCAAGCGGCAGGCAACGGAGTGTCACCTGTCACGATCGTTTAAGGCTTCATCCTGAGAAAGACAGCCCAATAAAACTGAGCGAACACTTCAATGATAGTCCACTGTCGCTTATCCGAAACCGGAACTCAATCGAATTCTTTTGGCAGAAAATCATTCAAAAATCGTCGCTTAAGTCATTACTGATGACAACTGTTGGTTTTTATCTAAGTTACAGAATAAAGTTCTGTTTATAAGTGCATTGTATGACTGCGGCGCTTTCTCCTGAAAAAAGAGGAAAGCACTCCCTTGCGCATAATAAATTGCTGATTAATGGTTTTATGGCATAAAAAATCCTGATTTTTGCACTACCTCATGATTTCTGTGTGCAGGAAGGTGAAAAACATGTGAAATATGTCTGTCGAATGTAAGATAAGAAGTGCTGTCTGGTTATGCTGATTCGGGCAGCATTCATAGTTGATTATGCTTTTGCCGCGGCGAGGGGCTTATGCGCGTAGTGATTCTTGGAAGTGGTGTCGTGGGAGTGGCGAGTGCCTGGTATTTGGCGCAAGCTGGACATGAGGTGACGGTCATCGATCGCCAGCCGGGGGCCGCGCTGGAAACCAGTGCCGGTAACGCTGGCCAGATCTCTCCAGGTTATGCGGCGCCCTGGGCGGCACCGGGCGTGCCACTGAAAGCGATAAAATGGATGTTCCAGCGTCACGCGCCATTGGCCGTTCGCCTCGACGGCAGCAAATTCCAGCTGGAGTGGATGTGGAACATGCTGCGTAACTGCGACATGCGCCATTATCAGGAAAACAAAGGGCGCATGGTGCGTATTGCGGAATACAGCCGTGATTGCCTGAAAGTATTGCGCGCCTCGACCGGTATTGCCTATGAAGGCCGTCAGGGCGGTACTTTGCAACTGTTCCGTACCCAGCAGCAGTTTGAGAGCGCCAGCAAAGATATCGCCGTGCTGAAAGAAGCAGGCGTGCCTTATGAACTGCTTGAAGCACATCAGCTTCACAGCGTTGAACCGGCGCTGGCCACGACCGCGCACAAGCTGACGGGCGGGCTGCGTTTACCGAACGATGAGACCGGAGACTGCCAGCTGTTTACTCAACGTCTGGCTGAGATGGCGGCGGCTGCGGGCGTCACCTTCCGCTATGACACTCAGGTTGATCAACTGCTGCGTGAAGGCAATCGCATTTACGGTGTGAAGTGTGGTGATGAGGTGGTTAAAGCGGATGCCTATGTGGTGGCCTTTGGTTCCTACTCGACCGCGTTGCTGAAAGATATCGTCTCAATTCCGGTTTATCCGCTAAAAGGCTATTCCCTCACCATTCCGATTAAGAATCCCGACGCTGCGCCGGTGTCCACCATCCTCGATGAGACCTACAAAGTGGCGGTCACGCGCTTTGACGATCGCATTCGCGTGGGAGGCATGGCGGAAATTGTTGGTTTTAACTCCAAACTGACACCTGCACGACGTGAAACGCTGGAGATGGTGGTCAGCGATCTCTATCCTGAAGGCGGTTTTGTTGAACAGGCCACGTTCTGGACAGGATTGCGTCCGATGACGCCGGACGGCACGCCGATTGTCGGGCGTACGCCGCTGTCCAATCTCTATCTCAACACCGGTCACGGAACGCTGGGATGGACCATGGCCTGTGGTTCCGGTCAGCTATTGGCTGATTTGATTTCCGGTCAGAAACCGGCGATTGCCGCAGACGATTTGTCAGTACTGCGCTACCTGCCGGGTTTCGAACCCCATTCGTCGCCGTTGCGTAACGCTAACGCGGCGCGTTGAGACCTCAGGGAGAGCACAAGCATGTCACGTCCTACTGGCGCCACCATTAACCAACAGGCGCTGCGCCACAATCTGGCGATTGTACGGCAGGCGGCACCGCAGTCGCGGGTTTGGTCAGTGGTCAAAGCCAATGCATACGGGCACGGTATCGCGCGTGTCTGGCAAAGTCTGGCAGAGACCGATGGTTTCGCGCTGTTGAATATGGAAGAAGCGATTCTGTTGCGTGAGCAGGGTTGGAAAAAACCGATTCTGTTGCTGGAAGGTTTCTTCCATGCTGAAGATTTAACGTTGATCGATCGTTATCGCTTGACCACCAGCGTGCACAGCAACTGGCAGATTCAGGCGCTGGCCAAAGCTTCACTTTCTGCACCGGTTGATATCTATGTGAAGATGAACAGCGGCATGAATCGGCTGGGTTTCCGTCCTAAACAGGTTCAGGCGGCGTGGCAGAAACTGCGTGCGCTCCCTAACGTCGGTGAGATGACGCTGATGGCGCATTTTGCGGACGCGGAAAACCCGGCAGGACTTATCGAACCGATGAAGCGTGTTGAACTGGCCGCCGAGGGTTTGGATTGCCCACGCTCGCTCTCCAACTCTGCTGCCACCTTGTGGCATCCGGAAGCGCACTTTGACTGGGTGCGTCCGGGGATCATTCTCTATGGCGCATCGCCGAGTGGGAATTGGCAGGATATTGCCAGCAGCGGCTTGCAGCCTGTGATGACGCTGAACAGTGAAATCATTGGTGTGCAGCAGCTCAGTGCCGGTGACGGTGTGGGCTATGGCTATCGCTATCATGCATCAGGCGCACAGCGCATTGGTATTGTGGCCTGCGGCTATGCCGACGGCTATCCGCGTCATGCGCCAACCGGCACGCCAGTGAGCGTCGACGGCATTCGCACCCAGACGCTGGGCGCGATCTCCATGGATATGATGATGATTGACCTCGAACCTTGTCCGCAGGCCGGGATTGGTTCCAAAGTGGAACTGTGGGGCAATCAAGTGAAAATCGATGAGGTGGCGAAAGCCGCCGGCACGGTGGGCTACGAGCTGATGTGTGCACTCGCGCCCCGCGTACCGGTTGAGATTATTTAAGCGCGGTCACGCTGCCGTGCATCTTCTTACTGCAGCGCCAGGCAATCAGGGCCAGCGCTGCACCTAAAAGCATCATCAAAGCCAGTGCTGATTTTTCTGCAACCGGCAATGCCACAATCATCAGGCTGCCACCCGCGCCGCACGCCATCTGAATAAACCCCTGCAATGCCGCGGCAACGCCTGCCTGCTGCTGATACGGTTCTAACGCGTAGCTGGTGGCCGGGCCAACGGTAAAGGCCAGCCCTGCAACCGATACCGCCACCGGAATCATATATAGCGCCCAGTGTGTCTGCCATACGGCAGGCAACAGCGTCATTCCCGCCAGCAGCAGAATGGCACCTAACAGCATAGTGACAAAGCCCATCGCCAGGCAGAAAGGGCGTCCGGCTTTACGGATAGTCTTATTCACAAACGCACTGACCAGCATGATCCAAAAGCCGTTGGCACCAAAGGCAAATGAGAATTGCAGAGGCGTCAGACCCCCTTCCGTCATCAGCACGTGGGGTGCCAGTGACACATAAGTCAGCACCATGCCGAGCGCACCCGCATTGGCAAAGGCGAAGGCAAGAAAACGCGGTTCACGTGCAATCGCCGCGTACTGCGCCAGCGGCAATCCTTTAACTCGCAGCGTATCGGCAGGACGGGTTTCCGGCAGGCAGAACACCACAATCAAACCAATCACGGCAGCATAGCCACACAGGAACCAGAAGGGCGCACGCCAGCCGTAGGCTTCAGCAAGGATACCGCCAAGCAGTGGCGCCAGTGCCGGCACAATATTCAGTGCACCATTCAGGAAACCATAGGCGCGTGCGGCTTCATCACCGCTTAAACGATCGCGCACGCCACTGAAGGCCACCACAGCACTGCAACAGACCGCGCAGCCCTGAATCAAACGGGCGAGGAAGAACACCGGCCATACGGTGGCGGTCGCAGCCACAGCGCTACCAACGATGTAGAGTGCCAGGCCAATCAGCGCAATCGGCTTACGGCCAAAATTATCCACCAATGGTCCGGTCACCAGCTGGCCGATGCCCATCACCAGTAAGAACAACGGAATGGTGATCTGAATCAAACTGACCGGGCTGTTCAGGCCTTCAGCGATTTGCGGCAGAGTGGGAAGGTAAAGATCGATGCCGAGCGGTGCCAGCAGCACCAGGCTTAAAAGCAGCAGGGTAAATTTTTGCATCTGAAACCAGAAACGTCCTGTTAAACAAGCGGGAAGGGTAATGACTTAGCCGGGAAAAAGAAAGGAATAAAAAAGCGATGTCTGCTGGACCAACACAGACATCGCGTCGAGGGTAGGATTAGTAAGCGCCGTCACGGCGTAACACTACGCCTGCGGTTTTGAACAGAATGGCAATATCGGTCCACAACGCCCAGTTCTTCACATACCAGGAATCGAAATAGACGCGGGTGTCGTAGTCGATGTCGTTACGACCACTCACCTGCCAAAGACCCGTCATGCCCGGTTTGGCCATCAGGTAATAATCGACATCCCCTGCGTAGCGTTCCAGCTCAGCTTCGATAACCGGACGTGGTCCCACCAGACTCATCTCACCACGAATCACATTCCACAACTGCGGCAATTCGTCGAGACTGGTTTTACGCAGGAAGCCGCCAATTTTGGTGATGCGTGGATCGTTCTTCAGTTTGAAATCACGATCCCACTCGGCACGCGCTTCTTCACTGGTAGCCAGCAGGTTTTGCAACACTTCCTGCGAGTTAGTGACCATCGAACGGAACTTCAGGCATTTAAACTTCACACCGTCTTGCCCAACGCGTTCATGTCCATAAATGGCATTGCCGCCATCACGTTTCACCATCGCACACAGCAGACCAAATACCGGGGCAAGGAACAGCAGCAACAGTGATGCCACCACGATATCGAAAGTACGCTTGAGGAAGCGGGATGAGCGTTTCGCCAGATTGTTGCTGACGCGCAGGATCATCACTTCGTGGCTGAAGATGAATGACATATCCGTACCGTAAAGCGGCACGCCGCGCAGGGTTGGGATCACGGAGATCGAGCGGCACTTCATTTTGGACAGGAACTTCAGCCATTTATCGCGCACCACCTGCTGTTCAAACTCAGTGGCGACGATAAATTGCGTGTTGTCGCGATCCATCGTTTGCCAGTTGATGTCTTTCCAGGTGATCACGGGTACACCATTCACGTTCTCAGGGTGGTGCTCATCTTCCAGTGAGATAAAAGCCTGGACGTTGTAGCCGAGGATTTCCTCACTCTGCAGGGCTGCATAAGCTTCCATGGCATTCTTGCCTGAACCAATGATGATGGTCTCTTTCTGCCACTGACCTGCGCGGTTAATGGCACGCTTGACCACCGCACGCATCAGCGGCAGCAGTAGCAGTGCGTAAGTCCAGCTAAACACCCAAACCATGCGCGAAAAATCCCACTTGGAGAAGGCAATCAGCGCCAAATCCAGCAGCGAGAAGACGAACAGGGTTTTAACAATCTCTTTTAACTCGAACCAGAACGGTTTGCGGTAAGTGTAATGACGCATGCGCACCCAAAACCACGCGGTGCAAAGTACAGAAAGCCCTAATTGAGCGATGAAGCGGTACTCAATCTGCTGCGGCGGAATAAAGGTGTCCAGTTCTCCCCAAATACCCTGAACGGTTGCTGCAGATAAAAACAAAGCCAGATTCAGAGCAATTAAATCCGAAAAGCTTAAAGCGACTTTTGCGATGAGATTTTTACGCAATCCGCTCCACGAGCGGGTTGCATCATTCATTACCAATGTACTTGCCATAAAACCTGCTCTCTTTTCTTAAGTAAAAGATGGCCTGACCAGAATCAAGTACGCGCTCAGGAGTTGTCCACCGAAAATAAAAAGAAATGATTTTTCAGTGCGATATAAGTCAATGCTGCCATAAGCGCTGCATGGAAAGGGCCGTTTGAGACGTGATGTACGTCACGAAAAGCTGCAGCAACGTTTAAGAGTATGCAGGAGTTATTTGACAGAGTTAATATGGAAATAGTCTTAAAAGGAAATAAATGCTGCGTGAAATAGTGAGTTAGCTAATTGAAATGCAAGGTTAAAACCAAAAAAAACACAGATAGAACGCTTTATTTTAAGACTGCTTTTAGGAATGACCGCCATACGAAGCGGATGGCGGCGGGGGTACATCAGGCGGGTTTTTTTAATACCCAGCGGTCTTGTTGCTTGTCATAATGTCCGATCTGCAGATCGACGGGCTCGCCATCAATCCACGCCGGCACGCTGGTTTCATGATCCCAGCCATCGAGTTGGTAACTCAGGCCGGGGTTGGTATTGCAGGGAATGCTGATGGTATCGAGCTTTTCAGCATTCAGTTCTGCATCAACGATCTCGTAACGACCAATCTTTACCACGTGTCCCATGCGCTTCTCCCGTTTGTGCTGGGTGGAACAGTGATCATAGTCGCTCACGCGCAGTTTTGGCGTATTCGCGGTTAGGATTACTCCTTGTCTTCCATGACACGTACGCCAATTTTAACGATTTGGTTGTCCTCTTTCTCTGCCACGGTCCAGGTCAATTGGTTCCACTCCACCTGATCGCCCACCACCGGTGTACTGCCCAGCAGGCCCATCACCAGTTGACCGAGGGATTGCTGATCGTTGGTGGTTTCATCGAGTTCCAGCCCATAAATTTGCGCCACATCGCGTAAACGTGCCTCGGCATCCAGAATGAAGTCACCAAAGAAGCGTTGATCGAGCGCGACGGGTGGAGACTGACTGAACATTTTACCCAAAGCGGGCAAATCACGTTCACGTCCAATCACACATAGCACATCGCCCTCTTTAAGGCGCGTGCTACCGTTGGGATGCATCAGCGCGTTATCGCGGAACAGGGCCGCGATGCGCGTTTCGCGTGGCATCTGCAAATCACGCAGCGCGGCTCCGATACACCATTTATCAGCACTAAGTTGGTAAACAAACTGCTCCCAGGGGTTTTCAGGGTGGATGTCCAGTCCGACGCGGCTGATAGGTGATGCAGTAGGGGGAACCACAACTTTGGCGCGTTTGGCCGCATAGCCCAGTGAGGTGCCCTGCAGCATCAACGACACGAGAACCACGAAGAAGGCGATGTTGAAGTAGAGCTTGGCGTTTTCCAGCCCGGCCATCATCGGGAATACCGCGAGGATGATGGGTACTGCGCCACGCAGGCCAACCCAACTGATAAAGATGCGTTCGCGGCCGGTAAAACCTTTAAATGGCAACAGGCCCACCAGAATTGAAAGCGGACGCGCCACCAAAATCAGCCAGAGAGATAAAATCATGGCAGGAACGGCGATATGCCACAAATCAGATGGCGTCACCAGTAAGCCGAGCACGATAAACATGCCGATCTGACTCAACCACGCCATACCATCGAAGGTTTGCAGAATACCGTGACGGTTGCGGATCGGGCTGTTACCCAGCAGATAACCACATAGGTAAACGGCCAGTATGCCGCTGCCTTCCATCACCGTGGTCAGTGCAAACACAATGATGCCGCCGCTTAACGCTAACAGGGGATAGAGACCTTGCGCCAGATTGATACGGTTAATCAGTTGCTGTAGTGCCCAGCCGCCGCCCAGCCCCAGTACAATACCGAGACCGAACTGTTGCACCAGATGTACCACAAACATCCAGCTTAAGCCTGACTGGCCTTGCTGGATCATGTCAATCAGCGTGATGGTCAGGAATACCGCCATGGGATCGTTACTGCCGGATTCAATTTCCAGCGTGGAGCTGACACGTTCGTTAAGCCCTTTATCCCCCAACAGCGAGAATACGGCGGCGGCATCGGTGGAACCGATAATAGCGCCAATCAGGAAACCTTGCATCAAATCGAGTTTAAAGAGCCAGGCCGCAGCCAAACCGGTCAAACCGGCGGTTATCATCACACCGACCGTGGCGAGTGATAATGCGGGCCCCAGTGCCACCTTGAATGAGCTGGCTTTGGTGCGCATGCCGCCATCCAGCAAAATAATCGCCAGCGCGAGGTTAGAAACCAGATACGCCACCGGGTAGTTGTCAAAAGCGATGCCGCCAATCCCATCAACGCCGGTCAACATGCCTAACGCAAGGAAGATTACCAGAATAGGGATGCCAAGCCGTGACGAGAATGAACTCAGAAGAATACTTGCTGCGACCAGCACGGAACCAATAATAAACAAACTGTAAATCATGCTGGCATTCAACGGCGTTCTCCTGCGGTACGAGCGAAAATGACAAACTGCGGGGAATTCACACAGACAAGGTGAAAAGATAATGCCTTATCAATAGCTTGTCAGCGCTTAATTGCATATTTTTTCAATCTGCGGAGCGCTATCCCATAGATCGTTAAAATTGTGTGAAAAATCAGCGGGAATTTCAGGCGAATGAGCGGTGGCGCGGAAAAGAAAAAGCCGGTCAATGACCGGCTTGATGTTCAGGCTTCTGCTACCTGTTTGTGGAAAAGTTCTCTAAATACCGGATAAATGTCTTCTGGCTCGCGGATGTGCTGAATCGCGAAGTTATCAAACATAGCCTGCAGATGTTCATACTCACGCCACAGCGTCTGGTGCGCACGGCGCGTGATTTCGATGTAGCTGTAATAACGTACAACCGGCAAAATATGTTTGGCCAGAATTTCGTGACACAACGGGGAGTCATCCGCCCAGTTGTCGCCATCAGAGGCTTGTGCCGCATAAATATTCCACTGCGCAGGGTCATAGCGCTCTTTAACCACTTCATCCATTAACTTCAATGCGCTAGACACAATGGTGCCGCCGGTTTCCTGCGAGTAGAAGAACTCCTGCTCATCGACTTCTTTCGCCTGCGTATGGTGACGGATATACACCACCTCCACATTTTTATAGGTCCGGCTCAGGAACAGATAGAGCAGAATATAAAAACGCTTCGCCATGTCTTTCGTGGCTTGATCCATGGAACCAGACACATCCATCAGGCAGAACATCACCGCCTGGCTGGAAGGCTCAGGGCGCTTCTCAAAGTTTTTGTAGCGTAAGTCGAAGGTATCAATAAAGGGTACGCGTTCGATGCGTGCCCGCAGTTCGGCAATCTCTTTGCGCAGCCGCTCTTCTTCCAGCAACTGAGCCGGTTCACTGTTCTCCACTTCCGTCAGCGTGGCTTCCAGTTCGTGCAGCATACGGCGCTTGCCAGCGGTCATGGCAGTACGACGCGCCAGTGAATTTTGTAGCGAACGCACCACACTGATGTTGGCCGGCACCCCATTAGAGGTAAAGCCCGCACGGTGCGTTTTATATTCGTTCAATTGTCGATGCTGATTTTTACGCAGATTTGGCAGGGCAAGATCTTCAAACAGCAAATCAAGATATTCATCTTTCGATATCTGGAAGACAAACTCATCCTGACCTTCACCGTCCTGACTGGCGTTGCCCTGACCGCTGCCACCGCCACCACCGCCCCCTTGTGGGCGCTCAATGCGGTCGTTCTGGACGAAATGATCGTTCCCCGGATGCACGCGATGGCGACTGCCGCCGCGTCCCTGATGGAAAATGGGCTCATTGATGTCATCGATAGGAATCGAGACAGATTCTCCGCTCTCCACGTCGGTGACCGAACGCTTATTGATGGCCTCGGAGATCGACTGCTTGATTTGCGACTTGTAACGGCGCAGGAAACGCTGCCGATTGACCGCGCTCTTGTTTTTACCGTTCAGACGCCGATCGATAAAATAGGCCATACATATCCCCCAAACTACAGTGCAAGCCAGGCCGGAACCACTCCGGCCTCCTGTTGCGGCGTCGCGGCGCCGCGTAGCTTACAGGTAACGATTAAGACGATTTACGCACGCGCAGATACCATTCGCACAACAGGCGCACCTGTTTGCGGGTATAGCCTTTCTCCATCATGCGATCGACAAAATCATCGTGTTTTTTCTGTTCGTCCGTTGAGGTCTTGGTATTAAACGAAATCACCGGCAGCAACTCCTCGGTATTGGAGAACATTTTCTTCTCAATGACCGTGCGCAGTTTTTCGTAGCTGGTCCAGTTAGGATTACGTCCGCTATTTTGCGCCCGGGCACGCAGCACAAAGTTGACGATCTCGTTACGGAAATCTTTCGGGTTACTGATCCCGGCAGGTTTCTCGATTTTTTCCAGCTCGGCATTCAGTGATTCGCGATCAAACAGCTGTCCGGTATCCGGGTCGCGGTATTCCTGATCCTGAATCCAGAAGTCGGCGTAAGTAACATAGCGGTCGAAGATGTTCTGACCGTATTCTGAATAAGATTCCAGATAGGCGGTCTGAATCTCTTTGCCAATAAACTCCGCGTATTTCGGAATCAGATAGCCTTTCAGGTGCTCAAGGTATTTCTCTGCCAGATCCTGCGGGAACTGTTCGCGTTCAATTTGTTGCTCCAGTACGTAGAACAGATGTACCGGGTTGGCCGCCACTTCGGCATGGTCAAAGTTGAACACGCGCGACAGAATCTTGAACGCGAAGCGGGTCGAAAGGCCGTTCATGCCCTCATCCACGCCAGCGTAGTCATGATACTCCTGCCATGATTTCGCTTTTGGATCGGTATCTTTCAGGCTTTCACCATCATAGACGCGCATTTTTGAATAGATGCTGGAGTTTTCCGGCTCTTTCAAACGCGACAGGATAGAGAAGCGCGCTAAGGTTTCCAGCGTGCCTGGTGCACATGGCGCCGTCGTCAGCTCACTGTGATTAAGCAGTTTGTCGTAGATTTTGATCTCTTCCGACACTCGCAGGCAGTAAGGCACTTTGACGATGTAAACACGGTCCAGGAACGCTTCGTTGTTCTTATTGTTACGGAAAGTCACCCATTCTGACTCGTTGGAGTGCGCCAGAATGATGCCGTTAAACGGCAGGGCAGAGATCCCTTCAGTACCGTTGTAGTTACCTTCCTGAGTGGCGGTCAGCAATGGATGCAGCACTTTAATCGGTGCCTTAAACATCTCGACGAATTCCATGATGCCCTGGTTCGCGCGGCAGAGTGCGCCCGAGTAACCGTAAGCGTCGGGATCGTTCTGCGCGTGGTTTTCCAGTTTGCGGATATCCACCTTACCGACCAATGCAGAGATATCCTGGTTGTTCTCATCACCCGGTTCCGTTTTGGCGATGGCCACTTGCTCCAGGATGGAAGGCCAGACTTTAACCACTTTAAAGCGGGTAATATCGCCGCCGAAGTCATGCAGGCGTTTTGCTGCCCACGGCGACATGATGGTGCCCAGGTAACGCCGCGGCACGCCATACTCTTTCTCAAGAATGTTGGCGTCTTCCTGCGGGTTGAACAGGCACAGAGGATGATCGTTGACCGGGCTGCGTTCGCCATCAGCGCTCAGCACGTAGATCGGTACGCGTTGCATCAGGGCTTTCAAACGCTCAGCAAGTGACGATTTACCGCCACCGACCGGCCCCAGCAAGTAGAGAATCTGTTTCTTCTCTTCCAGGCCTTGCGCAGCGTGTTTCAGGTAGGAGACGATCTGCTCAATCGCTTCCTCCATACCATAAAACTCTTCGAAGGCGGGATAGCGTCCCATGACGCGGTTAGAGAAGATTCTGGAAAGGCGTGGCTCCTGCGCCGTGTCAACCATCACCGGCTCACCGATAGCCATCAATAGTCGCTCTGCAGCGTTGGCGTATGCACTGCGATCCTGCTTACAGATTGCGAGAAATTCCTGCAGTGTGAACTCTTCGTCCTTGGCAGCTTCATAACGCTGACGATAGTGATCGAATATATTCATAGCGATGCCCGTCCTTTCGTTTTTAGCACAGGTAAAGGAGCGAAATTAGATACGTTTGCAGCTCCCGGAAGATATTCTTTATTGAGTACAGCAACCCTTATGCCAACCTGACGTTTTTTTATCGGGATACACAATTCTTATGGTTACTCTGCTCGTACAAAAAGTCTCGGCTTACTTTTAACTGTAGAAGGCATTCAGAAAATCTGCAGCCACTTTTCTCCTTATTTAGCGATATATCAATAACAAAGTCTCATAAGCACTAAGGCATTCCGTTTGCATGTCTACCACTGCAACCTGCTTCAGACTATTCCGCATGGGTGATAAACATCCCTGATTTAACGTTAACCCAGCGCGAAAATTTAGTTAGACTCTGCGTGTGATTGTTATATTAATGGACTGATTAAATTGTGAACCAATTCAAACTTAAAGCGCTTGCTTGTGTTGTTCCTTGTTATTTTGCGGCGTTCAGCACTCATGCAGAACCCTTATCTCTCGGGGCTTCGGTTATTTATGCCCAGTCACTTTATCGCGGCGGACAGGACCGATACATCCCCATCCCGGTCATCAATTATGAAGGCGAAAACTTCTGGTTCCGTAGCTTGCAAGGCGGCTACTACCTGTGGAAAGACCAGCAGGATCAACTGTCATTAACCTTGCTGGGTTCACCGCAACAGTATGATCCCAAGGATAACGATCTGGGTGACATGAAGGCACTGGATAAGCGCCGGATGACCCTGATGGCCGGTGCAACCTACCGCCATGTTGCGGATTGGGGTATCGTGCGTACCGCTCTGCTAGGCGATGTGCTCAACAACAGTAATGGCATCATCTGGGATCTTACCTATCTGTATCGCTTCGATTTTGGCGCGTTCAGCCTGACGCCAGGCATCGGTGCAATGTGGAACAGCGCCAATCAAAACCGCTACTACTATGGCGTGTCTTCGCACGAAAGCGCGCGGACAGGTATTGCTGAATATCAACCGGACGACAGCTGGTCTCCTTATGTGGAAATGAATGCCAGCTACCAGATTAGCGATAGCTGGAACGCCAGTTTGTCCGGGCGTTACACCCGCTTTGATAGCGAAATCAAAGACAGTCCGATGGTGGACAAAAGTGGTCAGTTCACCCTCTGGACCGGCATCAGCTACAGCTTCTAATGGTTTTACATGGCGCCTCGTAATGGGGCGTTTTTATTACATTGCACCAATAACGCGCCCCATCATGGCGCATCAGGAGGCGTAATGAAGACGATTCAATTCCGTGGAGAATCAGCTTTACCCGCTATTGGGCAAGGAACCTGGTATATGGGGGAGAATGCAGCGCTGCGTCGTCAGGAAGTCTCGGCGTTACAGGCTGGATTGGATCTGGGGCTGAGACTGATTGATACCGCAGAAATGTACGCCGAAGGCGGGGCGGAAGAGGTGGTGGGCGAAGCACTACGCGGACGCCGCCATCAGGCCTGGCTGGTGTCAAAAGTCTATCCGTGGAATGCCGGGGAAGTGGATGCGATAGAGGCCTGCGAGCGCAGCTTACAGCGCTTAGAGACCGATTATCTTGATCTTTATTTACTGCACTGGCGTGGCAATGTGCCACTGGAAGAGACCATTCGCGCCATGGAAACCTTACAGCAGCAGGGAAAAATTCGGCATTGGGGGGTATCCAATTTCGACACGGACGATCTGCATGAACTGTGGAGTGAGACGGGCGGTGAAAACTGCGCTACCAATCAGGTGCTGTATCACCTGGCATCACGAGGAATCGAATACGATTTGTTAGCGGCATGCCAGCAACGTGATATGCCGATCATGGCGTATTGCCCTCTGGCGCAGGCGGGACGTTTACGTCAGTCACTGTTTGAAGATCCCCATTTGCACCAAATTGCACAACAGAAGAGCATCAGCGTGGCGCAATTGCTGCTCGCGTGGGTGATTCGTCGGCCAGGCGTGATCGCCATTCCCAAGGCCAGCAGCCAAAAACACGTGGCGGAAAATGCGGCTGCGTTAGACCTGCATTTGAGTGTTGAAGAGTTGGCGGTCATTGACCGGGCGTTTCCAGCACCGCAACATAAAACGGGCTTAGACGTGGTATAGCGGCGCATCTGCGCCGCAAACCTACTTATTGCGCACGCGCAGGGTGGTACCGAGGCGAGCAGGGGATTCACCGGCACTTTTCATCGGCTTGTTGATGCGAGCCGTTTCCACGCAGACCATAGTTTTGTAACCCTCATTAGGCATATCCGCCATGCTGCAGGACAATTCTGGACCTGGATTCCATGTGACAACGTCACTTTGATAGTGATGGTACACTTCAATCTGACGTTTTCCTGCGATGTCGTGAATCACGCTGCAATCTTCGGCAGCGGTGTGAATCCGATCGACGCGGTCAGGGTAGGTTTGTTTGCCATCAGCCGAACTGCCCACCGCGTTCGCATTCACCTTATCGATATAGCTGTTACCTAACCCACTCACTTCAACCTGTGCAATATCGGCGATCTGGAAGTAGGTGTGTAAGGCAGCGGTAGCTTCATAATCGCCCCAGGCTTCGAGCTCAATTTCACAATGCTCGGCGATACGGAAACGGGCAAGCAGGGTGAAATCATGTGGCCACAGCTTCTTCGTTTGTGCGTTGCTTTCCAGTGTGAACGTCAGCATCACTGCATCTTCGTTCTCATCGTGTGCGGTCAGTGTCCAGGGCTGATTACGGGCGAAACCATGCGCGGGTTCACCTGCAGGTCCAAACCATGGCCAGCAAATCGGCAC
The DNA here is from genome assembly GCF_009830025.1 of Pantoea sp. Taur. Lineage (NCBI taxonomy): Bacteria > Pseudomonadati > Pseudomonadota > Gammaproteobacteria > Enterobacterales > Erwiniaceae > Pantoea > Pantoea sp. Taur. The sequence continues at coordinate 35,518 of NZ_SZZZ01000021.1, read as the reverse complement.
ACCACCACGAATCGCTTTACCTGTGGCAAACGGCGTTTTATCGCTCAACCAGATCACCGGCTGCTGGCCGCTGGGTTGCCAGGAGAGCAGATGCGCGCCTTGCAGCGCGATCGCCGCACGAACTTTAGGGTGGCTCACAACCACGATTGGCAAATCGCCCATCTGGCGCTGAGACAGGTAAGGGGTGATCTGATTCACCACCGGTAAACTATAAAGCGTATCTTGCATCGTCAGACCTTCTCTTCTTCCAAATGAAAAAAAGGGGCGACCGAAGTCACCCCTTGTCTGTTTCGCCAGTCGCTTACTTAGAAGCAACCAGTGCAATCAGATCCAGAACTTTGTGTGAGTAGCCAGTTTCGTTGTCGTACCATGAAACCAGTTTCACGAAGTTGTCGTTCAGTGCGATACCGGCTTTAGCATCGAATACTGAAGTCAGGGTTTCGCCATTGAAGTCGGTTGATACAACGTCGTCTTCGATGTAGCCCAGAACGCCTTTCATCTTGCCTTCAGATTCAGCTTTGATCACGGCACAGATTTCTTTGTAAGTGGCTGGTTTTTCCAGACGTACAGTCAGGTCAACAACAGACACGTTCGGGGTAGGAACGCGGAACGCCATACCGGTCAGTTTACCGTTCAGCTCTGGCAGAACCACGCCCACTGCTTTAGCAGCACCGGTAGAAGATGGGATGATGTTCTGAGCTGCGCCGCGGCCGCCGCGCCAGTCTTTGTGAGACGGGCCATCAACGGTTTTCTGCGTAGCGGTGGTGGCGTGAACAGTGGTCATCAGACCTTCAACGATACCGAAGTGGTCGTTGATCACTTTAGCCAGTGGTGCCAGGCAGTTAGTGGTGCAAGAGGCGTTAGAAACGATATCCTGGCCAGCATATTTTTCAAAGTTAGCGCCACGAACGAACATTGGGGTCGCATCTTTAGAAGGACCGGTCAGAACCACTTTCTTCGCACCAGCCTGAATGTGTTTGCGAGCGGTTTCGTCGGTCAGGAAGATACCGGTTGCTTCTGCAACAACGTCAACACCCACTTCGTCCCATTTCAGGTTAGCCGGGTCTTTCTCAGCGGTAACACGGATTTTCTTACCGTTAACAATCAGCGCGCCGTCTTTCACTTCTACGGTGCCGTCGAAACGACCGTGCGTAGAGTCATACTTCAGCATGTAAGCCATGTAATCGGCGTCGAGCAGGTCGTTGATCGCGACGATTTCGATGTCAGAACGCTGCTGTGCAGCACGGAAAACGATGCGACCGATACGGCCAAAACCGTTGATACCTACTTTGATAGTCATATATTCCACCAGCTATTTGTTAGTGAATAAAAGGTTGGCTGTAAAATTACAAAAACCTTACCAGGCGTCAAGCGGAATCGTGTCAATTGTTGCGACAGGTCAATTCCAACGCCAGGAATAATTGGTTGCGCAATCGCTTACGCAGCACCCTTATTGCGCGCCTATGTTACGCCGAATACCGACCGAAAAGGGATGACTTTTGCAAAGGGTGATCGACGTCACAATTTTGCGCTGTGGCAGTCGTGGCGAACGGGTTCGCACGAAAAAAGACCATGAAGATGTTGTTCGTTTGTTAGAATACTAGTCGATTTTTACAGAATGACACTCCGGAACTCAAAATGGCTAAAGACACCGCACCCGAGGCAAAAATCGCGCAGCTTTCTGAGATGCAGCGCTATGTCACACAGCATCGCGGCACGGAACCTCCTTTCAGTGGCGCACTACTGCACAACAAGCAGGAGGGCATCTACCACTGTTTAGTGTGCAATTCACCGCTGTTCCTCTCCGACTCTAAATATGATTCAGGCTGCGGCTGGCCGAGCTTTTACCAGCCTTTCAGCGACGAAGCGATTCGTTATCTGGAAGATGATTCCCACGGCATGCACCGCGTGGAAATTCGCTGTGGCAATTGCGATGCGCATCTCGGCCACGTCTTCCCGGATGGCCCGCAGCCTACCGGTGAGCGCTACTGCGTTAACTCTGCCTCATTGAGCTTTACCGATGAGCAGGGCAAGCAACAAGAGGGCTGAGCATGAAGCAAGAACTCGAAGCCATGCTGGCGGCGATGACGCCGGAAGTCTACGAGCGGCTCGCCACCGCAGTGGAAATCGGTAAATGGCCGGACGGTGTCGCGCTGACTCAAGAGCAGCGCGATAATTGCCTGCAGCTGGTGATGCTGTGGCAGGCGCGTCACAACGACGACCCGCAGCATATGACCATTGGCAAAGGAGGGGAGATGGTGATGAAGTCGAAAAAGCAGCTTAAGGAAGAGTTCGGTATCGAGCCGGACATCACGCGCATTAACCTGCACTAAAACGCAAAAGGGCTGGTTTTCACCAGCCCTCATTTTCAGATTATTACCGCACCCTGAGCTTGCATCTGTTCGATGGCAATATCACTATCATCAGGATTCAGGTTGACGCCGCGGCAACCCTCTTTCACCACTTCAACGTTGTAGCCCAACTCCAGCGCATCCAGCACGCTGTATTTGACGCAATAGTCGGTAGCGAGCCCCAGCATCACCAGGTCGCTGATGTCGCGTTCACGCAGCCAACTGTCTAGCTCCGTTTTGCGGCGATGGCCGTTATCGAAGAAAGCACTGTAGCTGTCCACATCCGCGTCGCCCCCCTTATGGAACACCGCATCAATCAGTGTGCGGTCCAGTTCTGGGTGGAAATCCGCCCCCACTGAGTTCTCGACTCCATGATCGGGCCACCAAATCTGCGCCAGACCGTTCAATTCACCCAGGGTATATACTGGTTCGCCAGAAACGGAGGCGAAGCTGCCATGATCTGCCGGATGCCAGTCTTGCAATGCCACTACACATTCTCCCCGATCGCGGAACTCGCGTGCGTAGCGATTGGCAACGGCAACCGTTTGGTCGCCTTCGCGCACCGCCATTGGGCCGCCGGGGCAAAAATCGTTCTGAATATCGATGATTATCAATGCCCGCTTCATTACATCTCGCTCCGTATCAGTCGTCGGTCAGTTCGCCGCGTAAATTCTGTTGCATTCTGGCACGAATTTCCGGGTTGGTGAGGTTTTGGCTCAACAAAAAGTGCAGTTTTGTTAATGTAGCCTCAACGGTAAGGTCAAAACCGCTGATCACCCCCGCATGCTCCAGCGCATTACCGGTGGCATAGCCCCCCATATTCACTTTTCCGGACATGCATTGCGTCAGATTCACCACCACAATCCCACGTTCGCTCGCCTGCTGCAGTTCAGCCAGGAATTCTGCATTTTGCGGCGCGTTGCCGACACCATAAGAGCGCAGAATCAGTGCTTTCACCGGCTGGCGCAAGAAGTTACGCACCACATCGGCAGAGATCCCGGGGTAAATGGTAACCACGCCAATCGGTTGTGGGGTAATCGGATGCACAATCAACTCGCCGCGGCCCTGTGGTGCCGGCGGCGTATTGAGTTTACGAATGTGAATACCGGCTTCCAGCAAAGGAGGGAGATTCGGTGAAGCGAAGGCGTTGAAGCCGTCGGCATGTGCTTTGGTGGTGCGATTGCCACGGAACAGCGTGTTGTTAAAGAACAACGCCACTTCATTGATCGGATAATTAGCGGCCACGTACAACGAATTGAGTAAATTCTGCTGACCATCTGAGCGCAATTCTGCCAAAGGAATTTGCGAGCCGGTTACGATGACAGGCTTCGCCAGGTTTTCCAGCATGAATGACAGCGCCGAGGCAGTGAATGCCATGGTGTCGGTGCCGTGCAGAATGACAAAACCATCATAGCTGTCGTAATTCTGTTTAATGTCATCAGCAATCGATTGCCAATCCAATGGCGTCATGTCTGACGAATCCATCAGAGGCTGATATTCGTGGATGGTGAAATTCGGCATCTCAGGCCGATGGAACTCTGGCATGTTGGCCAGTTGCTGCTGCAGGTGGCCGGAAACCGGAATGTAGCCGTGCGCGGAGCGCTGCATACCGATGGTACCGCCCGTGTAGGCTACATAGATATTTTTCTTTTGCATGGAAGAACTCAGACTTGCCGTAAAACGCGCAGTATAAGGGGATTAACAGCGAAAAGCAGCCCGACCAGCGGCCGGGCTGTAAAGATTAGCGTACGTTGCCGCAGTTCAGGCAGAAGGCGTAGCGATTTTGCGGATCATTAAGATTGTTCATCAGGCCAGGCTGATCTTTCACTGCACTCATTACGTCCAGCATCGGCGCGGGCAGCCACACCTTCAGTGCTGCTGGCAGCATCGCTTGTGCAGAGGCATTCATCTGATTTAGCAGCAGGTCAATCATGCCGGGGTCGTCCTGATACCAGCTAAGCTGCGGCTTGGCGACTTTTGCCAACTCAGCCGCTTTCGCCACGGCATCGTCAAAATCACCCAACGCATCCACCAGGCCATTGGCTTTAGCATCACTGCCGGTCCAGACATGGCCCTGAGCGATATCATTGATCTGTTCTGGCGTTTTATGACGCGACTTCGCGACCAGTCCGACAAAGTTACGATAGCCGTTTTCGATGGTCAGTTGCATCAATTGCTGCACTTCCGTCGGCAGGGCTTTGGTGGTGGCAACGTCAGCCAGCGGAGACGTGGCCACGCCATCCGTGTGCACACCAATACTGTTCAGACTCTTTTCAACCGTGTTAATCACGCCGAAAATACCGATTGAACCGGTCAAGGTGCTGGGTGCGGCCACAATGTAGTCTGCTGGCGTCGAGATCCAGTAGCCGCCCGAAGCCGCCATGCCGCCCATTGAGACCACCACTGGCTTGCCGGCATCATGGGCTGCGGCTAACTCTTCACGAATCGCTTCCGATGCCGACACGCTGCCACCTGGGCTGTTGACGCGCAGTACAATCGCTTTGATTTTCGGATCGAGACGCGCATCGCGAATCTGCGAAGCGGTGGTATCGCCACCCACGTTTCCGGCGGTTTCCTCACCGTCCATGATCGCACCGCTGGCGAAGATCACCGCAATATTGCCATCCTGATCCTGCTGAGGCTGCTTCACGGTGTAATCGTAAATGCTGACGTTGCGATAATCGTTATTGGCTTTATCCCAGCCAAAGGTTTTCACCAGTTCCTGATCAGCAGCCGCACGGCTGTCCAGCACATCAACCAATTTACTGTCCAGCGCATATTTTGCGGTATCGCCGTCAACAGCCTGCAATCCGCTGATGACGCCGGCTGCTCCCGGGAACAGTTGATCCGGGGTAATCTGGCGATTTGCGGAAACGGTGTTCAGGTAGTTCTGCCACAGCTGGCCGATCCAGCGACTATCCGCATCACGTGCTTCCGGAGACATATCGTCACGCAGGAAAGGCTCGACGGCAGATTTGTAGGTGCCCACACGGAACACATGAGAATTGACTTTGAGCTTCTCTAACAGGGATTTGTAATACAACCCATTGGTAGCAAAGCCATGCAGATCAACAGTGCCCTGCGGTGACAGATAAATTTTGGTGGCATAGCTGGCGATGTAGTATTGCGCCTGGCTATAGCTATCACCAATGGCGTATATCGGTTTGCCCGCATCACGGAACTCACGCAGCGATTTGCCCAGATATTGTAATGAAGGCTGATCGCCGCCAGCAAAATCACGCAAATCAAGCACGATCCCGGTGATGTTTTTGTCAGTTTTCGCCTGACGAACCGCATCCACCACGTCGAACAATGAATTCTCTTGCAGGCGATCGCTGCTCGCGCCCAGCAACTCACGGCTGATGCGACTCAGGCGATTACTGACGGAAGGTTTATCCACTAATACACCGCTTAAATCCACTTTGAGTGCACCCTGTTGCACCGGTTCGCTGCTGTTGGCGCTGGAAAGCTGTAACCAGATACCGACACCGGCGAGGATTAAGACGATGAGGAATAAATTAAGAATGAATTCCCGAATAAAATTCAACACCCGCCAGCTCCAGCGGAACAGGCCAGCAATAATTCGCCACAATGTGCGCATAAACTCTCCATATTCACGTAACAGGGCAGTCGCCACGCGGTCTGCCCCGATGTCGGGTTCATCCTAAAGAGCAGCGTGCGAAATGTCAGCAGGAAATCGCGCCAGACTGTTACAAAAGATCTTGCTGTGCCAGGATTAGCCCACGCTTTTTATTCACGGGAGAATAATGATGGATGCACTGGATTTATTAATTAACCGCCGTTCGGCTTCGCGTCTGGCAGAACCGGCACCAGCGGGCGAAGTCTTGCAGAACATTTTGCACGCAGGCTTACGTGCACCGGATCATGGTACGTTGCTGCCGTGGCGCTTTATCATTGTAGAGAATGAAGGGCGTGAGCGTTTTGGTAAATTGCTTGAACAAGCGGCGCGTGACAGCAACCTCGATGAAAAGGCGATTGAAAAATCCGCCACCGCACCGTTTCGAGCGCCGATGATTATCACTGTTGTGGCGCACTGTGAAGAGCATGCCAAAGTCCCGCATTGGGAACAGTTGGTTTCAGCAGGTTGTGCCGTGATGGCGATGCAAATGGCCGCGGTGGCGCAGGGCTTTAACGGTATCTGGCGCAGCGGTCCATGGACTGACCATCCTTCAGTGCGCGAAGCCTTTGGTTGCCGCGAGCAGGATGCGATTGTCGGATTCCTGTATCTCGGTACACCGCAGCTTAAAGCGAATACCACGGTAGTTGCACCGGACACCGCGCAATTTGTCAGTTATTTCTGACAGACATCGGCGGGTTTCTTCGGCAGGGTGAGGCGTGTTGCAAAGATTGCACACCGCGTGTGCGAAAGATCGAGCTTAAACCGCGCAACACTTACCACCGGTTGACAGCCAGGCTAACATACAGCCTTCTGTTCAGCGCATAAGGAACCCGCCATGAGTGAACCTCTTCGTCTGACGCAATACAGCCATGGAGCTGGCTGCGGCTGCAAAATTTCGCCGCAGGTACTGGAAATCATTCTTCATAGTGAGCTGACCCCTTTTCATGACCCCCAGTTGCTGGTGGGCAACGAAACACGTGACGATGCTGCCGTATACGATCTTGGCAACGGCACAGCGGTAGTCAGCACCACCGACTTCTTCATGCCGATTGTTGATGATCCCCATACCTTTGGCCGTATCGCCGCCACCAACGCTATCAGTGATATTTATGCCATGGGCGGCAAACCGATTATGGCGATTGCCATCCTGGGTTGGCCGGTCAACGTGCTGAGCCCAGAAGTGGCTCAGCAGGTCATTGAAGGCGGTCGTGCGGCCTGTCAGGCTGCTGGTATTGCGCTGGCGGGTGGGCATTCGATCGATGCGCCGGAGCCGATTTTTGGCCTGGCCGTCACGGGAATTGTTGATGTGGCGCGGGTGAAAAAGAACAGCGCCGCGCAGGTGGGAAGCCAGCTGTTTCTCACCAAGCCGCTGGGAATTGGCATCCTGACCACCGCCGAGAAAAAAGGCCTTCTGCTGCCAGAACACCAGTCATTAGCGGCGGAGGTGATGTGTCAGTTGAATAAAGCCGGTGCCGAGTTCGCCAAACTGGATGGCGTCAGCGCCATGACCGATGTCACCGGTTTTGGCTTGCTGGGACATCTGAGTGAGATTTGCCAGGGATCAGGTTTGCGTGCGGAAATCCAAGCCACACAGGTTCCGCGCTTACCGGGTGTCGATGAGTATATCGCCAAAGGTGCCGTGCCCGGCGGCACTCAGCGCAATTTTGCCAGCTATGGCGCCCTGATTTCCGCGATGGACGATGCAACACGCGCGTTACTGTGCGATCCGCAAACCTCGGGTGGTTTACTGGTGGCGGTGCAACCCAGCGAGGTCGAAGCCTTCCAGCGCTGCGCAATATTGGCCGGCGTGCAGGCGACGGCGGTGGGTGAACTCTTCGCTGCCGATCCTTCCTGTCCATTAATTACCGTCGTGAATTGACGTAGAAGGAACGACGCCAGACATGCGTTTGTTTATTGCTGAAAAACCCAGCCTGGCGCGTGCCATTGCTGATGTACTGCCGAAACCGCATCGACGCGGTGACGGTTTTATTGCCTGTGGCAACGATCAGATGGTCACCTGGTGTGTCGGGCATTTGCTGGAACAGGCGCAGCCGGACAGCTATGACAGCCGCTATGCGCGCTGGAATCTTGCCGACCTGCCGATCATTCCGGAAAAGTGGCGTTTACAGCCACGTCCGTCGGTGGCTAAGCAACTCAAAGTGATTGAGGGTTTGCTGCAACAGGCGAGTGAAGTGGTGCACGCCGGTGACCCGGATCGAGAAGGTCAGCTGTTGGTGGATGAAGTGCTGGACTACCTGCAACTCGCGCCGGAAAAGCGGCAGAAAGTGCAGCGCTGTCTCATTAACGATCTCAACCCCTCCGCCGTGGAGCGAGCAGTCAGCCGTTTACGTGAGAATCGCGAGTTTATCCCGCTGTGCGTCTCCGCATTGGCCCGCGCCCGCGCAGATTGGCTCTACGGCATCAATATGACCCGTGCCTGGACGCTATTAGGCCGCAATGCCGGTTATGATGGCGTGCTGTCGGTCGGACGCGTACAAACGCCGGTGCTCGGCCTGGTGGTGCGTCGCGATGAAGAGATCGAAAACTTCATTCCTAAAGATTACTTCGAAGTGAAAGCGCACATTGTGACGCCGAAGGATGAGCGTTTTGTTGCCAGCTGGATACCCAGCGACGCCTGCGAACCCTGGCAGGATGAGGAAGGTCGCCTGTTACACCGTTCGCTGGCCGATCATGTCTTAGAGCGCATCAACGGTAAGCCGGCGATAGTGACAGGCTATAACGACAAACGGGAATCTGATACCGCACCATTGCCGTTTTCGCTCTCCAGCCTGCAGATCGAGGCGGCAAAGCGTTTCGGCCTGAGTGCGCAAAACGTACTGGACTGCTGCCAGCGTCTGTATGAAACCCATAAGTTGATTACCTATCCGCGTTCAGACAGCCGGTATTTGCCGGATGAACATTTTGCCGGACGGCATGCGGTGCTGAATGCGATACAGGCGCACCAACCCAATCTGACACCGCCTACGGATTTTAACCCTGATCAGAAGAACCGCTGCTGGGATGATAAAAAGGTGGATGCGCACCACGCGATCATCCCTACCGCCCGCGCCAGTAAAGTGAACCTCACGGAGAATGAAGCCAATATTTACGGCCTGGTGGCACGTCAGTATCTGATGCAATTTTGCCCAGACGCGGTGTTTCGCAAATGTGTTATCGATCTCGAGATTGGCGGGGGTAAGTTTGTTGCCAAAGCGCGTTTTCTGGCAGAAGCGGGCTGGCGTGCCTTACTCGGCAGTAAAGAACGCGATGAAGAGAACGATGGCACGCCTTTACCGGTGGTGGCAAAGGGCGATGAGCTGCTGTGTGAGCGCGGTGAGGTGCTTGCCAAGCAGACGCAGCCGCCGCGCCCGTTTACCGATGCCACCCTGTTATCCGCCATGACCGGCATCGCGCGCTTTGTTCAGGATAAAGAATTAAAGAAAGTGCTGCGTGCGACCGATGGTTTAGGGACGGAAGCGACGCGAGCCGGCATTATTGAATTATTGTTCCGCCGGACATTCCTCGTGAAGAAAGGCCGCTATATTCATTCTACGGACGCGGGCAGGGCGCTGATCCATGCGTTACCAGAAATGGCGGCCCGACCAGATATGACGGCTCAATGGGAATCGACATTAACACGCATCAGTGAAAAGGCCTGCCGCTACGATGAGTTTATGCAGCCGCTGGTTGCCACGCTGATCGGGTTAATTGGCGAAGCGCGTCAGCGACCCTCGTTGCAATCATTTAGAGGCATTGCCGCACCGGCCGCTAAACGTAAAGCAAAACCGAAATCGACCCGGCGTAGAACCAAGGAGACAGAGTGATGCGTTATATCCTATTAGCGCTTAGCGGGCTGCTGTTGTGCATGAATTCGGCGCTGGCGAACCGCCAGCCGGAAAACAGTCGCACGGGCAATACGGATGTGGTGGTGGATATGCCACCGGAAGTCTGGACACAGGGACAGAATAATCAGCAGAGCAACTGTCTGCAGTGCTGCACTTATGAGAATCGCAGTTACTCTGAAGGGGCGGTCGTGAAAGCGGAAGGCGTGCTGCTGCAGTGTGGGCGTGATGAGAAAGTGATGGGCACTAACCCGCTTATCTGGAAAATCATCAAGTAAAGGTGCGTGGCGTTCTCACGCCACGCAGTTTACTTATTTTTCCAGATTGAACGTCGACCAGACAGGTGCATGATCCGATGGTTTTTCCATGCTGCGGATCTCGTAATCAATGCCACTTTCAATGCAACGCGCTGCCAGCGGTTGACTGGCCAGCAACAGGTCGATACGCAGACCACGGTTATCATCAAAACCTTTTGAACGGTAGTCGAACCAGGAGAAACGGTCAGCCGTTTCCGGGTATTTCGCGCGCCAGGTATCGACCAGACCCCAATGCAACAGGCGATCCATCCACTCACGCTCTTCTGGCAGGAATGAGCATTTACCGGTGCGCAGCCAGCGCTTGCGGTTATCTTCGCCAATGCCGATATCAAGATCGGTACTGCTGATATTCATGTCACCCATGATCAGCACCGGCTTATCAACCGCCAACTGCTGTTCCAGATAATCCTGTAAATCACGGTAGAACTTCTCTTTCGCCGGGAATTTAGTTGGATGGTCACGGCTTTCACCCTGCGGGAAGTAACCGTTAATCACGGTGATGTCGCCAATCGGGCTGGGGATTTCCGCCATGATTAGGCGGCGTTGTGAATCTTCATCATCACCGGGAAAACCACGACGTACCGAAACAGGCTGCGCTTTGGTCAGCAGCGCGACGCCGTAGTGGCCTTTTTGACCATGATAAAACACGTTGTAACCCAACTTGCTGACATCTTCGAGCGGGAACATGTCATCGTGAACTTTGGTTTCCTGCAGGCCGATGACGTCTGGCTGATGCTGTTCGACGAGGGCTTCAAGTTGATGAGGGCGTGCGCGCAAGCCATTGATGTTGAAAGAGATGAATTTCATTTCGCTGCCATTCTTATCCGCAAAAGTATGCCGGGATGGTAACGAGTTTTCGTTAGAATGTCATGGATTGAATCGGGAGGAAATGACGATGTAAGCAATTGGAAAAGCGATGGTGGCGGGAGAAGGATTCGAACCTTCGAAGTCGATGACGGCAGATTTACAGTCTGCTCCCTTTGGCCGCTCGGGAATCCCGCCAGGGATATAAAGCTCTTAGTGATTCAGGCGAGGAGATTATTCAGATGGTGGCGGGAGAAGGATTCGAACCTTCGAAGTCGATGACGGCAGATTTACAGTCTGCTCCCTTTGGCCGCTCGGGAATCCCGCCACTGGCCTGAATAATGTGCCTGAAAGCGGGGCGCATGATACCAAATGCGTTCTGACTGTAAAGCGCTGAAAACAAAAATATGAATCGTTTGCCCACTTTTCATCCGTGGCGCTGAAGAGTTGCACAATTCAGCGCCAGGACGCTTACAGAATGATGGTGCGGTTACCGTAAACGAACACGCGCTGACCCAGCACTTTATACAGCGCGCGGCTCAGGACATTCTTCTCGACATCACGACCGGCACGCATCATCTCTTCTGCGGTGTAGCTGTGATCGACGTTGATCACGTCCTGCATGATGATCGGACCTTCATCGAGGTTATCATTCACGTAGTGCGCGGTAGCACCGATAATTTTCACACCACGCTCGTAAGCCTGATGGTAAGGACGCGCGCCGATGAAGGCAGGCAGGAACGAGTGGTGAATATTGATGATCTGATTCGGGTAACGCTGCACAAAAGCAGGCGTCAGCACGCGCATATATTTGGCCAGCACCACGTAATCCGGCTGGTAGCGATCAATTTCATCGCCCATGCGGTTGTCATGCTCTTCACGCGTCAGGCCTTCATGGCTGACCAGAACAAACGGAATATCGAAACGTTCAACCAGCGAGCGCAGCGTTTCATGGTTACCAATGACGGCGGCAATCTCCATATCGAGACCACCAAACGCGCATTTCATCAGCAGATCGCCCAGGCAATGCGCCTCTTTGGTCACCAGAATCACCACACGACGACGGCCAGCGCTCTGCAGTTCCCGCACCGAACCTACCGGTAACGCGCTGTCGAGATCCGCCAGCAGGGTATTGTCGTTGAAAATCCCTTCCAGCTCTGTGCGCATGAAAAAGCGCCCGGTACGGTGATCGACAAACTCATTGTTTTGCACAATGTTGAGTTCATGCTTGTAGCAAATGTTGGTGATCTTGGCGATCAGACCTTTCGCATCAGGGCAAATGGTCCGTAAAACTTTTCGTTGCGTGTTTTGCGCTTGCATCTCGATCAGAGTCCTGTCAAAGCGATGAATGGTAAAGCCGTTGTGCATCTGTCCAGATTAACCACAACATTTTTTGTATTTTTTATCGGAGCCACAAGGACAGCGATCGTTGCGCCCCAGCTCGGGCACCGTTCCGTCGATATAGTACCAGCGTTGATCCTCACAGAGAAAGCGTGAACATTCATAGATGGCCGAAGTGCGCTCTTTTTCGCGGTAACGCGCAAAAAAGGTCACAAAGGCTTCATTCTCGTGGCTTCCATGATTACAACGGGTTACATTCAAGCCCAGCCACTCAGTGCCGGAAAAACTTTCAGATAATAACGTCTCAAGGTCGGCCACACGCTTACTGGAGTGCCAGGTCGCAGCCAGATAATCCGCGTTCTTTTCAACATAAGCGGTGTAGCGTGAACGCATTAATTGTTCAGCGCTGGCAGGGAATGCCTGACCGCTCAGAAAGGGCTGGCAACATAAGCTATACTGCTTTCCGCTGCAGCAGGGGCACTTTTCAGACACGTCATCTCCTGTGAGTGATTAAAGTTAATTAAAGTGTGCGCTATGGTAGCCGACTGCTGAGCGGGATGCTACGTACCAGACTAATCACGAGGTGCGATGAGAAAGGTGAGGATCGGGCTGGCCCTGGGTTCAGGTGCCGCCAAAGGTTGGGCGCACATTGGTGTGATTAATGCGCTGGAGCGTGCCGGCATTGAAATTGATGTGGTTGCAGGCTGCTCTGTCGGCGCGTTGGTGGGATCGGCATACGTCAATGGGCGGCTGGGCGTAATGGAAAAGTGGGTGAGCGCATTTCGCTATTGGGACGTGATCCGGCTCATGGATCTGTCGTGGCAGCGTGGTGGTTTGCTGCGCGGTGACCGCGTGTTCAGCCACATCCGTCAGTTGATCCCCAATGAATTGATTGAGGGGTGCAATAAACCCTTTGGCGTGGTGGCCTCGAATTTAAGTACCGGCCGTGAGTTGTGGTTAACCGAAGGCGATTTGCATCAGGCAGTACGTGCGTCCTGTAGTATGCCAGGCTTATTACCACCTGTTGGCTACAATGGTTACTGGCTGGTGGATGGTGCCGTGGTCAATCCGGTGCCGATATCTCTGACACGAGCCCTTGGCGCCGACATTGTCATCGCGGTGGACTTACAGCATGACGCGCATTTAATGCAGCAGGATTTATTATCGGTGACACCACAGAGCGGTGAAGAAGAGGCCGCGGCTGAGGCATTAAGCTGGGGCAAAAAATTGCGCCAGCGCATACTGGGTCTGACGCACCGCCGGGCCAATCAAACGCCGGGCGCCATGGAGATCATGTCCACATCCATCCAGATTCTGGAAAACCGCCTTAAACGTAATCGTATGGCGGGCGATCCACCGGATGTGCTGATTCAACCGTTTTGTCCGCAGATATCCACACTGGATTTTCATCGTGCAGAAGAAGCCATTGCGGCAGGTAAAGCCGCCGTCGAGAAAAAAATGGATGAACTATTACCGCTGGTCCGTGGCAGATAATCAGGTTGTTCATTCACAGGCAGTGCGACTTCAGTCAATTCTGAAAGGCGCAACTGCGTTTTATGAACCACTATTGAAATATCTGGTACGCAGGGGGAGAGAATGGAAAAACCACTAATCGGCAAAAAGATACTCATTGTCGAAGATGAGGTCGTTTTCCGTTCGATGTTAGACACTATGTTGGTGGGGCTGGGAGCCAGCACGCTGGAAGCGGGAGATGGCCTCGATGGCTTAACCTTGCTGTCGGCTCAAGCCGTGGATCTGGTGATTTGCGATCTGGAGATGCCGCGCATGGGGGGGCTTCAGTTCGTCGAACGTATTCGCAGCCGCGGTAATAGCGTGCCAATCTTGATCATCTCCGCCACGCAGAACATGGCCGATATTGCGCATGTCCTGCGCCTTGGGGTTCAGGATGTTCTGCTTAAGCCGCTCAGAAACCTCGAACGTTTTCGTGAAGCTGTTTATGAGTGCCTTTATCCTTCGATGTTCACTTCCAAAGTTGAGGAAGATGAACAGCTGTTTCAGGATTGGGATGCACTGGTTCGCGATCCTTTAGCTGCGTCTAAGTTACTGAAGCAGTTGCAACCTCCGGTTCAGCAAACCATTGCCAATTGCCGCATTAACTATCGCCAACTGACCATGGCTGAACAGCCAGGGTTGGTGCTCGATATTGCCGCGTTGTCCGACAAGGATCTGGCCTTCTACTGTCTTGATGTGACCAGAGCAGGGGATAATGGCGTGTTGGCCGCCTTACTGTTGCGCGCGCTGTTTAATGGTCTGTTACAGGAACAACTTTCCGGACAGAAGCAGCGCTTGCCGGAGTTAAACGGCCTGCTGCGCCAGGTCAACATGCTGTTACGCCAGGCCAATCTCAGTGGCCAGTTCCCCTTGCTGGTGGGGTACTACCATCGTCAGTTGAAAAACCTGATTCTGGTCTCCGCTGGCCTCAACGCCACATTGCACATTAACACCCATCAGATTCAACTCAGTAATGGCGTGCCGCTTGGTACTATGGGCAGTACGCACCTCAATCAGATCAGTCAACGCGCTGATGCCTGGCAGTGCCATGTGTGGGGCGCGGGTGGCAGGCTACGGCTGATGTTATCGGCTGAAGAATAAGCGATTGGATTTATATTTTTTGCGGGCTGGAGACAGGGCCAGGGGTAAGCTTTACACTTGGGTAATAGTCTTAAATTCCGCGGATTAGCTCCATCCAGGATAAATCCGTCTGATAGTAACTGATATACTCATTTCGTTTTTAAACCGACATATCAAGTATTAACTTGAACGGCCTATTAAGAGAGGTATTTAGATGTCTGCCTATAAGTCTAAAGTAAAAAAAGCGGTAATCCCGGTTGCAGGTCTGGGTACGCGTATGCTGCCTGCTACTAAAGCTATTCCAAAAGAGATGTTACCGCTGGTCGATAAGCCGCTGATCCAATATGTCGTGAATGAGTGTATCGCTGCGGGCATTAACGAAATCGTGTTGGTTACGCACTCTTCTAAAAACGCCATCGAAAACCATTTTGATACCAGTTTTGAGCTGGAATCCATGCTGGAAAAACGCGTTAAGCGTCAGCTGCTGGACGAAATCCAGTCTATCTGTCCTCCACACGTGACCATCATGCAGGTGCGTCAGGGTATTGCGAAAGGCCTTGGCCACGCAGTGATGTGTGCACATCCGCTGGTCGGTGATGAGCCGGTTGCCGTGATTCTGCCAGATGTGATCATCGATGAGTACGAATCTGACCCAACCAAAGACAACCTGGCAGAAATGCTGGCGCGTTACGAAGAAAGCGGCCGCAGCCAGATCATGGTAGAGCCGGTTGCTGATGTGACCGCTTACGGTGTCGTTGACTGCAAAGGTGCTGACCTGGCGCCAGGCCAGAGCGCGCCAATGGTGGGTGTGGTTGAAAAGCCTAAAGCTTCTGAAGCGCCTTCTAACCTCGCAGTTGTGGGTCGTTACGTGCTGTCTGCTGATATCTGGCCACTGCTGGCGAAAACCCCTCCAGGTGCTGGCGGCGAAGTTCAGCTGACTGACTCCATCGCCATGCTGATGGAAAAAGAGACCGTTGAAGCCTATCACCTGACCGGTGTAAGCCATGACTGCGGTAACAAACTGGGTTATATGCAGGCTTTCGTTGAGTATGGCGTTCGTCATCCAGTACTGGGTAAAGACTTTACTCAATGGCTGGAAGGCGCTGTAGGCAACAAAAAGTAATTCATTAAACACAGGATAATTCAATGAAAGTCACTGTATTTGGTATCGGCTATGTCGGTCTGGTTCAGGCTGCGGTGTTAGCCGAAGTCGGACATGACGTTCTCTGTATTGATGTCGATGAAAAGAAAGTCGAAAACCTGAAAAAAGGCCATATTCCGATTTTCGAACCGGGTTTGACGCCGCTGGTGATGTCTAACTATGAAGCGGGTCGCCTGAAGTTCAGCACCAATGCAGAAGAGGGTGTTAACCACGGTGTCATGCAATTTATTGCTGTGGGTACGCCGCCGGATGAAGACGGTTCTGCCGATCTGAAATATGTGACTGCGGTTGCGCGGACAATTGCAGCGCACATGAACGATCATAAAGTGGTGATCGATAAATCTACCGTCCCTGTCGGAACGGCTGATCGTGTGCGTGCAGTAATGGCCGAGACGCTGCAAAAACGTGATGTGAACATCCCGTTTGATGTGGTTTCTAACCCTGAATTCCTCAAGGAAGGGGCTGCAGTAAACGACTGCATGCGTCCTGAGCGCATCGTGGTGGGCACTGATAACGACGACGTGGTTGAGTTGTTGCGTGAGCTTTATGAGCCATTCAACCGCAATCACGATCGCATGATTCTGATGGATATCCGCAGTGCAGAGCTGACCAAGTACGCAGCGAACTGCATGCTGGCGACCAAAATCAGCTTCATGAACGAAATCTCTAACCTGGCAGAACGTCTGGGAGCCGACGTTGAGAAAGTCCGCCAGGGGATTGGTTCAGATTCTCGCATTGGTTATCACTTCATCTACCCTGGCTGTGGCTACGGTGGTTCGTGCTTCCCGAAAGACGTGCAGGCGCTGATTCGTACTGCTGAGTCGATTGGTTACACACCGCGTCTGTTGCAGGCGGTAGAAGATGTGAATGATTCACAGAAGAACAAATTGCCGAGCTTCATCAAGCGTCATTTTGGCGACGATCTGCGTGGCAAAACCTTTGCTCTCTGGGGCCTTGCGTTCAAACCTAACACCGACGATATGCGTGAAGCCTCCAGCCGTGTGCTGATGGAAACGCTATGGGAAGCGGGTGCGACCATTCAGGCATTTGACCCGGAAGCAATGGAAGAAGCGCAGCGTATTTATGGCCACCGCGACGACCTGAAGCTGACCGGTACCAAAGAAGCGGCGTTGCAGGGTGCTGATGGCCTGGTGATTTGTACTGAATGGCAGAACTTCCGTGCGCCAGATTTCGACGTTATCAAAACCGCGTTAAAACAACCCGTGATTTTTGATGGTCGTAACCTGTATGATCCGGAGCGTATCAGCAAACGCGGCTTTACGTATTACGCTATCGGCCGCGGAGCATCAATTCAAATTGTGTAATAAATGAGGGATGTATGAAGTTTTTGGTTACCGGTGCGGCAGGTTTTATTGGATTTCACGTGAGTCAGCGTTTGCTGGCCGCCGGTCACCAGGTCGTCGGTATCGATAACCTGAATGACTATTACGATGTCAGCCTAAAACAAGCGCGCTTGGACCAAATCCTTCAGTATCCCGAGTTTATTTTCCTGAAAATGGACCTGGCAGATCGCCAGGCCATTTCTTCTTTATTCGCAGAGCATGCGTTTGATCGCGTGATTCATCTGGGTGCACAAGCGGGCGTTCGTTATTCAATTGACAACCCACACGCTTATGCCGATGCCAATCTTATTGGCCACCTCAATATTCTTGAAGGTTGCCGCCATCATAAAATCGGCCACCTGCTGTATGCGTCATCCAGCTCGGTATATGGGCTGAATCGCAAAATGCCTTTCTCAACGGATGACTCTGTTGATCATCCTATTTCTCTGTATGCGGCCACGAAAAAAGCCAACGAATTGATGTCGCATACTTATTCCCATTTGTACCAGTTGCCCACCACCGGTCTGCGCTTCTTTACTGTTTACGGTCCGTGGGGACGTCCGGATATGGCGTTATTCAAATTCACCCGCGCAATGCTGGCCGGTGAGCAAATTGACGTCTATAACCGTGGGCAAATGACCCGAGATTTTACTTACATTGATGATATTGCAGAAGCTATCGTGCGTATGCAGGATGTGATTCCGCAGGCTGATGAAAACTGGACCGTGGAAGCGGGATCGCCGGCCACCAGTTCTGCGCCATACCGGGTTTACAATATCGGCAACAGCCAGCCGACCAGCCTGATGACCTATATCGAGTCACTGGAAAAAGCGTTGGGCATTGAAGCGAAGAAAAATATGCTGCCGATGCAACCGGGAGATGTGCTCAATACCAGTGCGGATACCCAGCCATTATATGATGCGATTCAGTTCCGTCCGCAAACCAGGGTTGAGCAGGGCGTGCAGAACTTTGTTGATTGGTATCGTCGCTTTTATCAGCAATAAAGACGCATTAAAAAAGGAAGCCAGCGGCTTCCTTTTTCTTACCCGGTGTAAAGTGAACTCACGTTAGCGCTATTCACAATTCGAAGCACTGGAAAATTACAGCAGGAAATCGTCCAGTTGTTTACCTTGTTCTTCAATCGCTTTTTTAATCACGGCTGGTGTACGACCCTGACCAGTCCAGGTACGGTTTTCACCATTTTCATCAACGTAAGAATACTTGGCAGGACGTGCAGCACGCTTGGTTTTTCCCGGTGCTTTGGTCTCAGAAAGTGCCTGTAACAATTCGTTTGGATCGATACCATCTGCAATCAGCATCTCACGGTATTGTTCAAGTTTGCGGTTACGTTCAGCATTTTCAGCCTGCGCGTGAGTTTCTTCTTCACGACGCTCATTGACGACAACCTCGAGTTTTTCCAGCATCTCTTCCAGTGTTTCCAGAGTGCATTCCCGAGCTTGCGCGCGCAATGTACGGATATTATTAAGAATTTTAAGTGCTTCGCTCATTGTCCTAATCTCAAAATATAATAAATGGGAGTTGTTCTGCCGACTCATAATAGTGGGGCTAAAAAATAACTGCAATAGTCAGATTAAAAAGTAAAACGTTAAGTAAAAACCAGAAATCACATTGTATTACGGTTTACAAATATATTTACCGTTAGCGCTTAGATCTGAAGCCTTGATTATCCGCGTTTGCCACCGTGACGTTGTGCTAATCCTTACACTTTGGCAGTAATAATGCTGAATAAATTCTCAGCATAGATTGTTCTTTGCCAAAAAGTGCTGTTTTAACATCGATGATGAATCACGTACCTGCCATTGTCGTTAATTTGAGCAAATGATAAAAATAATGCATCGCTACAGGTTTACTTGTTTATGGTAGACTGCGCGCCATCAGATTTGTGCTGCGATGAGATTCTGCATATGGCCCAACTTTATTTTTATTACTCCGCGATGAACGCGGGTAAATCCACTGCTTTGCTTCAGTCCTCCTATAACTATCAGGAGCGCGGCATGCGCACTCTGGTGTATACCGCCGAGATTGATGACCGCTTTGGTGCGGGCAAGGTAAGCTCGAGGATTGGTCTTTCGTCTCCTGCATTTTTATATAACGCTGCGACACAATTAAATCAGGAAATAGCCAGGGAGCATGCGAAGCAACCGGTTCATTGTGTGCTGGTGGATGAGAGTCAGTTCCTGACACGTGAGCAAGTCAGGGCGTTATCGGATGTGGTCGACAATATGGATATTCCCGTATTGTGTTATGGATTACGCACTGATTTTCGCGGCGAGCTCTTTACCGGTAGTCAATATTTACTGGCATGGGCAGATAAACTGGTTGAGCTCAAAACCATCTGCCATTGCGGTCGTAAAGCCAGCATGGTATTGCGCCTTGATGCCAACGGTAAACCGTTCAGCGAAGGAGAGCAGGTGGTGATTGGCGGCAATGAGCGATATATTTCTGTCTGCCGTAAACACTATAAACAGGCGATTGATGAAGGATCGTTAAAAGCTATCTATGGTGCGCAATCTCCGCAAGCTTGATTATTTAGCGATAAAAAAACCCGCCGCAGCGGGTTTTTGTTTTTAGCCGGTTAGGCTTTTTTGGTTTTTTTCTCGATTTTCACCGTTTTATCATCGGCGGCTTCAGCCACTGGGCCTTCAGCTTCAGAGAATTCGCGGCCATAGAAGGTATCCAGCATGATTTGCTTCAATTCGGCAATCAGCGGATAACGCGGATTCGCACCGGTACACTGGTCATCAAACGCGTCGTCTGCCAGCTTATCGACTTTCGCCAGGAAATCGGCTTCTTGCACGCCAGCTTCTCGGATTGAGGTTGGGATACCCAGTTGAGTTTTCATCTCTTCCAGCCATGCCAGCAGTTTTTCAATTTTCTGGGCAGTGCGGTCACCCTGTGCACTCAATCCAAGATGGTCGGCAATTTCAGCGTAGCGACGACGTGCCTGTGGGCGATCGTACTGACTGAAAGCGGTCTGCTTGGTTGGGTTGTCATTCGCGTTGTAACGGATGACGTTGCAAATCAGCAGGGCGTTGGCCAAACCGTGCGGAATGTGGAACTCCGAGCCCAGCTTATGCGCCATGGAGTGACACACTCCGAGGAAGGCGTTGGCGAACGCGATACCGGCGATTGTGGCCGCATTATGCACACGTTCACGCGCTACTGGATTCTTCGCCCCCTCACGATAGCTGGCCGGCAGGTTCTCTTTCAGCAGTTTCAGCGCCTGCAGCGCCTGGCCATCAGAGTACTCATTTGCAAGTACAGAGACATAGGCTTCCAGCGAGTGAGTTACCGCATCCAGACCACCAAACGCACAGAGTGAGCGAGGCATATCCATCACCAGATTGGCATCCACAATCGCCATATCAGGCGTCAGTGCATAGTCCGCTAACGGATATTTCTGGCCTGTGGCATCGTCAGTCACTACCGCAAACGGTGTAACTTCAGAACCGGTACCGGAAGTGGTGGTGATGGCCACCATGCGCGCTTTCACGCCCATTTTCGGGAACTTGTAGATACGTTTACGGATATCCATGAAACGCAGCGCCAGTTCTTCGAAGTGGGTTTCAGGATGTTCGTACATCACCCACATGATTTTCGCGGCATCCATCGGGGAACCGCCGCCCAGGGCGATAATCACATCGGGTTTGAAGCTGTTCATCTGCTCAGCACCTTTACGTACGATGCTGAGTGTTGGGTCCGCTTCCACCTCAAAGAACACTTCAGTTTCGATGCCGTGCGCTTTTAACACGCGAGTGACTTGATCGGCATAGCCATTGTTAAACAGGAAGCGGTCAGTGACGATAAAGGCGCGTTTAGCACCGTCGGTCGCGACTTCTTCCAGGGCAATCGGCAGTGAACCACGACGGAAGTAGATAGACTTCGGAAGTTTATGCCACAACATATTTTCAGCTCGCTTGGCCACGGTTTTCTTGTTGATCAGGTGTTTAGGTCCGACGTTCTCAGAAATTGAGTTACCGCCCCAGGAACCACAGCCCAGCGTCAACGATGGCGCAAGTTTGAAGTTATAGAGGTCGCCAATACCGCCTTGCGAAGCTGGTGTGTTAATCAGAATACGGGCGGTCTTCATTTTGTCGCCAAAGAAGTGCACGCGCTCGTGTTGGTTATCCTGGTCAGTGTACAGGCAAGAGGTATGGCCGATACCGCCCATAGCCACCAGTTTTTCTGCTTTATCTACCGCGTCGTAATAATCTTTTGCGCGATACATCGCCAGGGTTGGCGACAGTTTTTCGTGGGCAAACGGTTCAGACTCATCCACCAGCTTCACTTCACCGATGAGAATTTTAGTGGTCGCAGGGACGCTGAGGCCGGCCAGTTCAGCAATTTTTGCCGCAGGTTGGCCGACGATAGCGGCATTCAATGCACCATTTTTCAGAATGATATCCTGAATGGCTTTCAACTCTTTGCCCTGCAGCAGATAGCCGCCATGGCTGGCGAAACGCTCGCGAACCGCATCGTAGACCGAGTCCACCACGATGACAGACTGCTCTGATGCACAAATGACGCCGTTATCGAAGGTTTTCGACATCAGGATAGAAGCGACTGCGCGTTTGATATCGGCGGTTTCATCAATAACGACAGGCGTATTACCGGCACCGACACCAATCGCCGGTTTACCGGAACTGTATGCGGCTTTTACCATGCCTGGGCCACCGGTGGCCAGAATCAGGTTGATATCAGGATGATGCATTAACTGGTTAGACAGTTCTACTGACGGGACATCGATCCAGCCAATAATGTCTTTCGGTGCACCGGCCGCAATGGCGGCTTGCAACACAATGTCGGCTGCTTTGTTGGTGGCATCTTTGGCGCGTGGATGTGGTGAGAAGATGATACCGTTACGGGTTTTAAGGCTGATCAAGGCTTTAAAGATGGCGGTTGAGGTCGGGTTAGTGGTCGGGACGATACCGCAAATCAGGCCAATTGGTTCAGCGATGGTGATAGTACCGAAGGTGTCATCTGTATCCAGCACACCACAGGTTTTCTCATCTTTATAGGCGTTGTAGATATATTCAGAAGCGAAGTGGTTTTTGATCACTTTATCTTCAACGATACCCATGCCCGATTCGGCGACGGCCATTTTGGCGAGGGGGATACGGGCATCAGCAGCGGCGAGTGCAGCAGCGCGGAAAATGGTATCAACTTGTTCCTGACTAAAGTTGGCGTATTCACGCTGTGCCTTTTTAACACGCTCTACCAGTGCATTAAGTTCGGCAACATTTGTAACGGCCATAGTGCTCTCCTGAAGGAAGTTAAACTCTTTTAGTAAGCAAGCCTGAGTCGGAAAGTATAGTCGCGCTATGCTTATACGTTGTTCAGAGTGGCGAGTAGATTGCCGTTGCTTACTAAAAGGGTTTCCAGGATAAGATGCTGACGCCTGTATCAATAGTTTCGATGGGTTAAGATTACCCCTGATGAGGTAGGCAAATTTTGATGTGGATCAATCTGGCGCCAAGCTGACACCTTTCAGCATCGACTTTAGCAACTAAAGTAACTCATTAAGCGGTTTTAGTTGATGGAGATGACGTGAGGTGGGCGACGAGCCATTGTTCGCAGAGGAATAAACTGGAAGTAAGGGGAAATAGCAGCATATATTTCCGCTTAACCTACTGGTTTTCCCTCCGGCTTATGCACTACATTAAGCGCGATTTGAAACACTACCTTCGTGGAGCTCACCGTGAACCCCGTGCTACTTGATTTTTCCGGCTACGTTAAGTTTTTTGTCGGCTTATTTGCCCTGGTCAATCCCGTGGGGATCATCCCCGTGTTTATCAGCATGACCAGCTATCAGGCGGTCGCTGAGCGGAATAAAACCAACTTTACGGCAAATCTTGCTGTGGCGATCATACTCTGGACCTCATTGTTCCTGGGGGATGCCATTCTCCATTTGTTTGGTATCTCAATTGATTCATTCCGTATCGCCGGGGGGATTCTGGTGGTAACCATCGCGATGTCGATGATCAGCGGCAAGTTGGGCGAGGATAAGCAAAACAAGCAGGAAAAGTCAGAGACCGCGATTCGTGAAAGTATTGGTGTGGTGCCTCTGGCCTTGCCCTTGATGGCCGGCCCGGGTGCGATCAGTTCGACTATCGTCTGGAGCACGCGTTACCACAGCTGGATAAACCTGCTCGGTTTCACTATTGCCATTGCGATTTTCGCGCTCTGCTGTTGGTTATTGTTTAGAGCTGCCCCTTTAATGGTGCGCGTTTTAGGACAAACAGGCATTAACGTGATTACCCGAATCATGGGATTGCTTCTAATGGCACTGGGGATTGAGTTTGTTGTCACCGGGATGAAGGCGATATTTCCGGGTTTGCTGAATTAATTTGTCGGTGTTTTCAGTTAAAAAATAACTTTTGTGATCCATATTGGTGCAATGGGCCAGTATTTTGCACCAATAGGGTGAGTTTATTCGCCTGGCTTAATATGATCTGACTATCATCACTTTTGCTACTACTTTTCCTTCCCGCGCCAGTTCATCAACAAATATATGTGATAATTATCACAGTATATTTCACTGCCATATTCATTTTAATCAGTAACTATTCGGAAGTTTTATCATCTCAAATAACGTTTCATATTGTTAGCTGAGAGTTTGGCAGCGTTAACAGTAAAATAGCGGATTACAGGGCTTTATTGGCGATAAAATCAGCGGAATATTGACTTATTGCTTATAAAACATATGGTTGAATAATATTTCAGGATGAAAATTAACACTTCTCCTGTCGCGGTCTACATGATAAAAGAGAATTAGCTAACATTTTTGCTGTTTAGCTTTGGCGTGCGGGCATCGGTTCTGATAATTTTCGGCTCATCACAAATTTTTTCCCTGTTCGCGACAAATGTGTACGCTTCTTGCTTACTCGCTATCAGGTTTTTATTTAAGGTTGATATTTGTTGATGAAGAGCATGGTAGCGAAAAAAGTTGCGCGCACGTCTCTGGTACTTTGTCTGGCAGGTTTTATCTCTCATAGTCAGGCGGCTGACATCCCGGCAGGGACGCAGTTATCTGCAACACAGCGCATTGTCATCAATAACGGTAGTGAAGTGTCCTCGCTCGATCCGCAAAAAACGGAAGGGGTTCCCGAATCTAATGTCATCCGCAATTTGTTAGAGGGGCTGGTCGAGACCGATAACAATGGTCAGATTGTGCCTGGCGTTGCAAAGCAGTGGAGCAACCAGCAGGGGCGTATCTGGACCTTCACCCTGCGTGAAGATGCGCGCTGGAGCAACGGTGAACCCGTCACCGCGCAAGATTTCGTTTACAGCTGGCAGCGTCTGGCCGATCCGAAAACAGCTTCACCCTATGCCAGTTATCTGCAAGCTGCCCATATCGCCAACATCGACGCCATATTGGCGGGCAAAGCCTCGCCGGATTCACTGGGCGTGAAAGCAATTGATGCGCATCACCTCGAAGTGACACTCACTGAGCCTGTTCCCTATTTTGTCGACATGCTGGCCCATACCGCGATGAAGCCGGTGTATCGCTCGGCGATTGAAAAATTCGGCGAGCAGTGGACCCAACCGCAGAACTATGTGGGAAATGGTGCCTACACACTGGCTGACTGGGTGGTGAATGAAAAGATTGTCCTGAAGCGTAACCCGCAATATTGGGATAACGCGCACAGTGTGATTGATGAGGGCGTTTTTCTGCCGCTCTCTTCCGAAAACAGTGACATCAACCGCTATCGCAGTGGTGGTACGGATATGACCAACAGCGTGGTGCCACCGGATTTATTCAAGAAGTTGCAGCAGGATTTAGGTAACCAGGTCAAAGTCAGCCCTGTGCTCTGCACTTTCTACTATGAAATGAATAACAAGAAAGCACCGTTTGATGATGCAAGAGTTCGTACAGCGCTGAAGCTGACGCTCGATCGTGACATCATCGCCGACAAGATCATGGGGCAAGGTCAGATCCCCGCCTATGCGCTGACGCCGCCATTTACGCATGGCATCTCGCCTGAAGCCCCTGCCTGGTCGAAGCAAACTCAGGCCGAACGTAACGCCAGTGCCAAACAACTGCTGGCCGATGCCGGTTTTAATGATCAGCATCCGCTGCGTTTCACGTTGTTGTATAACACCTCTGAGCAGAATAAACGACAGGCTATCGCCGCCGCCTCGATGTGGCAAAAGAACCTCGGTGCCGAGGTGACGCTACAAAATCAGGAGTGGAAAACGCTGCTGGAGACGCGTCATCAGGCACAATACGATGTGGTGCGCGCTACCTGGTGCTCGGACTATAACGAGCCCTCAACTTTCCTCAATATGCTGCTGAGTGGTTCCTCGATCAACACCGCGTTCTATCACAGCGATGCTTTCGATAAATTGATGGCGCAAACCCTGACGGTTGCCGATAACACTCAGCGTGCCGCATTGTATCAGCAGGCGGAAGCGCAACTGGATAAGGACTCGCCTATCGTGCCGGTTTACTATCGCGTCAGCGTGCGCCTGGTGAAGCCCTGGGTAGGCGGTTTTACCGGTAAAGATCCGCAGGATATGCTGGCATTGAAATACTATTACATAAAGAAACATTGAGTAATGTGTTGAACCGGCGCTACAGTCGGACGGCACATTAACGTGGTAAACCCTGAAGGGTGGTAGTGGTCTCTGTTCAGACAGGCAGAGATCTCCCGGAAACGGGGTACGCCGGGCGGTTAACTGACCCGGTGACGATAATAAAACTGGAGCTAAGTAATGAACAACATCACGAAAAAAAGCCTGATTGCCGCAGGCGTTCTTGCAGCAATCGGCGCACTGGCAGGGAATGCCGCTTTGGCCGCAGTGCCAGCAGGCGTTGAATTGGCAGCAAAACAGGAGCTGGTACGTGGTAATGGCGATGAAGTGCAATCGCTTGACCCGCATAAAATTGAAGGCGTGCCGGAAGACAACATCGCACGCGATCTGTACGAAGGTCTGATCATCAGCGACAGCGATGGCAAACCGATTCCGGGCGTGGCAGAAAGCTGGGAAAACAAAGATTTTAAAGTCTGGACTTTCCATCTGCGCAAAAATGCCAAATGGTCCAATGGCGAGCCAGTCACGGCACAAGATTTCGTCTATAGCTGGGAGCGTTTAGTTGATCCTAAAACCGCTTCTCCTTACGCCAGCTATCCGCAATACGGCCACATCCTGAATGTCGATGACATCATCGCCGGTAAAAAACCGATCACCGATCTGGGTGTGAAAGCCATTGATGACCATACGCTGGAAGTGACCCTCAGCGAGCCGGTTCCTTATTTCTACAAGCTGCTGATCAACTCCGTGATGTCACCGGTGTATAAGCCAGCTATCGATAAGTTTGGCGATCAGTGGACGCAGCCACAAAACTGGGTGGGCAACGGTGCTTTTAAACTGGAATCACACGTCATCAACGAACGTGTCACCATCGTACGTAACCCGGAATATTGGGATAACGCGCACACCGTACTGAACAAAGTGACCTTCCTGCCGATCAACTCAGAAGTCAGTGACGTGAACCGTTACTTCTCTGAGAACGGCAGTGACATCACTTATAACAACATGCCGATCGAGCTGTTCAAAAAACTGCAGCGCGACAATGGCAAAGAGTTGATGGTGAAACCGTATCTCTGCACCTACTACTATGAAATCAACAACCAGAAAGCGCCATTCACCGATCCGCGCGTGCGTACTGCGCTGAAACTGGGTCTGGATCGCGACATCATGGTGAATAAGGTGCTGGCGCAGGGTCAGTTACCGGCGTACAGCTTTACCCCGCCAGCCACCGACGGCATGGAATTGCTACCGCCAGACTGGTTCAAATGGGATCAGAACAAGCGTAACGAAGAAGCGAAAAAACTGCTGGCTGAGGCAGGTTACACGGCTGATAAGCCACTGACTTTCAACCTGCTGTACAACACCTCAGATCTGCATAAGAAACTGGCTATCGCCGCTTCTTCGATCTGGAAAAAGAACATTGGCGTGAACATCAAGCTGGAGAACCAGGAGTGGAAAACCTTCCTGGATACCCGTCATCAGGGTAACTTTGATGTTTCTCGTGCGGCCTGGTGTGCAGACTATAACGAGCCAACCTCGTTCCTGAACATCATGCTGTCAGACAGCAGCAGTAACACCTCGCACTATAAGAGCGCAGACTTCGATAAAGTGATCCACGATGCGGTGAAAGCGGTAGACGATAAAGCCCGTGTCGCGGATTACCAGAAAGCTGAGCAGATTCTGGATAAAGACAGCACCATTGTCCCGGTTTACTACTACGTCAACGCGCGTCTGGTTAAGCCGTACGTGGGTGGTTACACCGGTAACGATCCGCTGGATAAAACCCTCGATAAAAACCTGTATATCATTAAACATTAATAGCACTCAGGCTATCGACAGTGGCGGCGCTGTAGCGCCGCCTTTTTGACTTTGTGAAGCAACAGCCTGGTAGGTACGGCAATGTTAAAATTCATCCTGCGTCGGCTTCTGGAAGCGATCCCGACGCTCTTCATCCTGATCACCATCTCCTTCTTTATGATGCGACTGGCACCCGGCAGTCCGTTTACCGGCGAGCGCACGCTCTCGCCTGAAGTGATGGCGAACATCGAAGCCAAATATCACCTGAACGATCCGATCGGCAAACAGTACGTCAGCTACTTAGTGCAGCTGGCGCACGGCGATTTTGGTCCATCGTTCAAGTACAAAGATTACTCCGTGAACTATCTGGTCGGCCACGCCTTCCCGGTTTCGGCCAAACTCGGCCTCGCAGCCTTCTTCCTTGCGGTGATCCTCGGCGTGACGGCAGGGGTTATTGCCGCGCTCAAACAGAACAGTTTGTGGGATTACGCGGTGATGGGGGTCGCCATGACGGGCGTCGTGATACCCAGCTTTGTCGTCGCACCGCTGCTGGTGCTGATCTTTGCGATTACCTTGCGCTGGCTGCCGGGCGGTGGCTGGAACGGTGGGCAGTGGAATTACATGCTGCTGCCGATGGTGGCGCTGTCTCTGGCCTATATCGCCAGCATCGCGCGTATTACGCGTGGTTCGATGATTGAAGTGATGCACTCCAACTTTATTCGCACCGCGCGCGCCAAAGGGTTGCCGCTGCGCCGTATCGTACTGCGCCATGCATTGAAACCTGCCATGTTACCCGTGCTCTCGTATATGGGGCCGGCATTCGTCGGCATCATCACCGGTTCAATGGTGATCGAATCGATTTACGGTCTGCCGGGTATTGGCCAGCTGTTTGTTAACGGTGCCCTGAACCGTGACTATTCTTTGGTGATGAGTCTGACCATTTTGGTCGGCGTGCTGACCATTCTGTTCAATGCGATCGTGGATGTGCTGTATGCCGTCATCGATCCGAAAATCCGTTACTGATGGTGGAGTTCGCCCATGATGTTAAGTAAGAAAAACAGCGAAGCTCTGGATGCCTTCAGTGAAAAACTGGAAGTCGAAGGGCGCAGCCTGTGGCAGGATGCGCGTCGCCGCTTCATCCATAACCGCGCTGCGCTGATCAGTTTGCTGGTGCTGTTAGCGATTACCCTGTTCGTGATATTAGCGCCGGTGTTGTCGCAGTTTAAATATGATGATACCGACTGGGCCATGATGTCAGCCGCTCCGGATACGGTATCAGGCCACTGGTTTGGTACCGACTCATCGGGACGTGACTTGCTGGTGCGCGTGGCGATTGGCGGTCGTATCTCGTTGATGGTCGGCATTGCCTCCGCGTTGATCGCGGTGCTGGTGGGCACGCTGTATGGTTCACTGGCGGGCTATCTCGGCGGTAAAATCGACTCCGTGATGATGCGTATCCTGGAAATCCTCAACTCCTTCCCGTTCATGTTCTTCGTGATCCTGCTGGTGACCTTCTTCGGTCGTAACATCCTGCTGATCTTTGTGGCGATCGGCATGGTGTCGTGGCTGGATATGGCGCGTATCGTGCGTGGCCAGACGCTGGGCCTGAAGCGCAAAGAGTTTATTGAAGCGGCTCAGGTGGGTGGGGTGTCAACCTTCAACATCGTGCTGCGTCACATCGTGCCAAACGTGCTGGGTGTGGTGGTGGTATATGCCTCATTGCTGGTGCCCAGCATGATTCTGTTTGAATCCTTCCTCAGTTTCCTCGGGTTGGGTACGCAAGAGCCACTGAGCAGTTGGGGCGCACTCCTGAGTGACGGCGCCAACTCCATGGAAGTCTCGCCCTGGTTGTTGATGTTCCCGGCGGGTTTCCTCGTGGTCACGCTGTTCTGTTTCAACTTTATCGGCGATGGCCTGCGTGATGCCCTCGACCCGAAAGATCGTTAAGGAGTTTCCCGATGACCATACATGAATTTCAGCCAGCAATGGCTGCACGTGCGGGAAACAGTAACCTGCTGCTGGACGTTAAAGACCTGCGCGTCACCTTTGGCACCCACGATGGTGATGTCACCGCAGTCAACGATCTTAACTTTTCACTTCGTGCCGGCGAAACCCTGGGTATCGTCGGCGAATCGGGATCGGGCAAGTCGCAAACCGCTTTCGCCCTGATGGGCCTGCTGGCAAAAAACGGTCGCATTGGCGGTTCGGCAAAATTCAACGGTGAAGAGATCCTTAACCTGCCGGAGAACAAACTGAACAAGCTGCGCGCAGAGCAGATTGCGATGATTTTCCAGGACCCGATGACCTCGCTCAATCCGTACATGCGCGTCGGCGAGCAGCTGATGGAAGTGCTGAAGCTGCACAAAGGCATGAGCAGCGCGCAGGCGTTTGAAGAATCCGTGCGTATGCTGGATGCGGTGAAAATGCCGGAAGCGCGCAAGCGCATGAAGATGTTCCCGCATGAATTCTCTGGCGGCATGCGTCAGCGTGTGATGATCGCCATGGCGCTGCTGTGTCGTCCTAAATTGCTGATTGCTGATGAACCGACCACGGCACTGGATGTGACGGTGCAGGCGCAGATCATGACGCTGCTGAACGAGCTGAAACGCGAGTTCAATACCGCGATCATCATGATCACCCACGATCTCGGCGTGGTTGCGGGTATCTGTGACAAAGTGCTGGTGATGTACGCCGGGCGTACCATGGAGTATGGCCGTGCACGCGATGTGTTTTATCAGCCTGCGCATCCTTACTCCATTGGCCTGCTGAGTGCGGTGCCGCGTCTGGATGCGGAAGAGGGTGAGTCACTCACCACCATTCCTGGCAACCCGCCTAACCTGTTGCGCTTGCCACAGGGCTGTCCGTTCCAGCCACGTTGCGCCTTTGCGATGGACGTTTGTGCCAAGTCACCACCGCTGGAGCCTTTCGCGGAAGGGCGTCTGCGTGCCTGCTTCAAACCGGTGGAGGAATTAGCATGAGCACCGTCATCGAAGAGAAGAAAGTCTTACTGGAAATCGCCGATCTTAAGGTGCATTTCGATAT
The DNA here is from genome assembly GCF_009830025.1 of Pantoea sp. Taur. Classification (NCBI taxonomy): domain Bacteria; kingdom Pseudomonadati; phylum Pseudomonadota; class Gammaproteobacteria; order Enterobacterales; family Erwiniaceae; genus Pantoea; species Pantoea sp. Taur. Next base: position 4,731 of record NZ_SZZZ01000021.1, on the reverse strand, counting down.
TAAAGACGGCAAACAGTGGTTCTGGCAGCCGCCAAAAACACTGAAAGCAGTGGATGGCGTCAGCCTGCGCTTGTATGAGGGGGAAACCCTCGGCGTAGTGGGCGAATCGGGCTGTGGTAAATCAACCCTGGCACGCGCCATCATCGGCCTGGTGAAAGCCACCGACGGTCGTGTGGCCTGGCTGGGACGTGATTTATTGGGGCAGAGTCAGGATGAGTGGCGCCAGGCGCGCAGCGATATCCAGATGATTTTCCAGGATCCGCTGGCCTCGCTGAACCCGCGCATGACCATTGGCGACATCATTGCCGAGCCGCTGCGCACCTATTACCCGAAGATGCCGAAGCAGGAAGTGAAGGATAAGGTAAAAAACATGATGATGAAGGTTGGGCTGTTGCCTAACCTCATCAACCGCTATCCACACGAATTTTCCGGTGGTCAGTGTCAGCGTATCGGCATTGCGCGAGCGCTTATCCTCGAACCCAAGCTGATTATTTGCGATGAACCGGTTTCGGCGCTGGATGTGTCGATTCAGGCGCAGGTAGTGAATTTGCTGCAGCAGCTGCAACGTGAAATGGGATTATCGCTCATTTTCATTGCGCATGACCTTGCGGTGGTGAAGCACATCTCTGATCGTGTACTGGTGATGTATCTCGGTCATGCGGTTGAGTTGGGCACTTATGACTCGGTGTACAACAATCCACAGCATCCTTACACCCGTGCACTGATGTCTGCGGTACCCATTCCGGATCCGGATCTGGAAAAAAACAAACAGATCCAGCTGCTGGAGGGTGAACTGCCTTCACCAATTAATCCGCCTTCGGGCTGCGTATTCCGCACTCGCTGTCCGATTGCCGGACCTGAGTGTGCGAAAACGCGTCCGTTGCTGGAGGGCAGTTTCCGCCACGCAGTATCCTGTCTGAAGGTCGACCCCTTATAAGGTCGAAAAGAAAACGCCGGGCAATTGCCCGGCGTTGTTTTATGCGTCAGCGATTATTCACGCCAGAGAATGTGGCACAGCTTATGGTCTTTCTCGCGGCACAGCAGCACGCGGGCAAACACATCGGTAATCGGCTCGCCGTCCGCTTCACCCAAACCAATCACCACTTCCGCAAAGAAGTCCGGGTTGAGATCGAAATCGACGTGCTCCTGCCAGTCTTCCGACGGGTCAAACAACTCCGCACCGCCGCGCTCTTCAAACTGCAGATTGAACAGAATGATGTCTGCCGGATCGAGGTTATCACCGGCCAGTTCTAGAAAAATGTCGTAGGCCTGTTCCAGCGTTTCATCTTCGGTAAGGCGATTATTTAAATCCATGGTCATTCCTGCTTACTCTGAGGCGGTAATCTTGTCGCTCGTTTTACAGTAAAGGGCTAAAGAAGTAAAACAGTCGTTCAACGATGCGTTGCCACCACGCACGTTTAGCCCAGCGCGCACCATCCAGTAAGCGTGAGCGGGCGATATAGTCATCCTGCACCGTGGCCAAATCGCTGCCAAATCCATCATCATCCACCACCAGCGTGATTTCAAAATTAAGCCACAAGCTGCGCATATCAAGGTTTACGGTACCGACCAGACTCAGCTGTCCATCGACCAGCACGCTTTTGGTATGCAGCAAACCGTCTTCAAATTGATAAATTTTTACGCCTGCTTCCAGCAACTCGGTAAAGAACGCGCGGCTGGCCCAGCCCACCAACAGCGAATCATTGTGGCGTGGCACCACAATGCTGACTTCAACACCGCGTTGCGCAGCGGTGCAGATGGCGTGCAGCAGGTCGTCACTGGGGACGAAATAGGGCGTCGTCATGATCAGCTGTTCGCGTGCGGAATAGACCGCCGTCAACAACGCCTGATGAATCATATCTTCCGGGAAGCCCGGCCCCGAAGCGATCACCTGGATGATATGACCGCTTTCCTGCTCAAAAGGCATGATGTTGGCATCCGGCGCGGGCGGCAGAATGCGTTTGCCGGTTTCAATCTCCCAGTCACAGGCGTAAACGATGCCCATCGTGGTCGCGACCGGCCCTTCCATACGCGCCATCAAATCGATCCATTGGCCCACGCCTGCATCCTGCTTGAAGTAGCGAGGATCGACCAGGTTCATGCTGCCGGTGTAGGCAATATAGTTATCGATGAGCACCACTTTACGATGCTGTCGCAAATCCATACGGCGCAGGAACACACGCAGCAGGCTCACTTGTAACGCCTCAACCACGTCGATACCGGCATTGCGCATCATATTCGCCCATGGGCTGCGGAAAAATGCCACGCTGCCCGCAGAGTCCAGCATCAGGCGGCAATGTACACCCCGGCGTGAAGCCGCCATCAGTGACTCCGCAACCTCATCCGCCAGGCCGCCCGGATGCCAGATGTAAAACACCATCTCGATGTTGTGACGAGCCAGTTGGATATCACGAATCAACGCGTGCATCACATCATCAGAGTTAGTGAGCAGCTGTAGCTGATTACCTTTGACACCCGCAATGCCCTGACGATGGTGACAGAGTTCAAATAATGAACGTGCCACGTCACTGTGTTCGGTGGCAAAGATATGGCGGCACTGTTTGAGGTCGTTAAGCCACTTGGCGGTGGAGGGCCACATGGTGCGTGCGCGCTCAGCCCGGCGTTTGCCCAGATGAAGTTCACCAAACGACAGATACGCGATAATACCCACCAGCGGCAGAATATAGATGATCAGCAACCAGGCCATGGCGGACGTCACTGCGCGGCGTTTCATCAGGATACGCAGCGTGACACCCGCAATCAGCAACCAGTAGCCGAACAGCAGCAACCAACTGATTAGGGTATAAAATGTAGTCATTAAGTGGACATCCTGTTCGCGCTTTGATGAGGAAAGTTTACGTGCTGAATAGCACTAGTGAAACCTTTAATCGTGAATGACAGTTCAATGAAGCTTTCGATTTGGCATTTTCAATCAGATCTTTATAATGCCTGGCGAGTTTAGCCTGTCTGATGAGGATGTGATGAGACGAAGCAGAAATGAAGTGGCCCGCTGGAGAATGTTACGTCAGGTACACCGCCGTCGTGCACGTTGGCTGGAAGGGCAGTCACGTCGCTATAAACGTATCCATGCCATTCGTCATCAGGTGGCGCAGCAGCATCGCCGATCTATCCTGTTCATCACGCAGAATATGTAAATGGCTTACGCGGCCGTTAAGCGCCGCGTAACACCAGAGAGACATTGACGATCTGTAATGCGGCCGCCAGCACGACTAACATCACAATGTGCTGCCGGGCCTGGCGCCAGCCTTGCTGACGCCAAATCCAGAGTGCTCTGCCAATCAGCGTTAACACCGCTACCAGCAGTAAAACAGACTGCCACATCGATTAAAATACGCGCTTGAACGGTTTGACCGCCACTTTCTCATACACGCCAGCGGCAATGTACGGGTCGTCATTAGCCCAGGATTGTGCGGTTTCCAGCGAGGAAAACTCGGCAATGATCACTGAACCGGTAAAGCCTGCCGGACCCGGATCGTTGCTATCGACAGCAGGCATTGGGCCAGCGGCGATCAGCCGACCTTCATCCTGCAGTAACTGCAAGCGCGCGAGATGCGCCGGGCGTACGGAGTTGCGTTTTTCCAGTGAATCTGCGGTATCTTCCGCATAAATGACGTAAAGCACGATGGGGTACTCCCGTTAGACTTGCCGAAATTGCGAGACACGTTAAGTGATCGTTAATCAGAGTGCAAATGAAAGATAAATCCACCGTCATATAGCGCAATCTCCGCTAAAAAACGCCTTTCTGCGAGTGGCTTACACATCGCTTATTGAAACTGATTGCTATTTGCATTTAAAATCTGCGCTTCACTCAATGAATATGACTGATATGACGACGTTGACTACGCCTCTTCCTACACGTACCCCCGTAGCTATGATCTTGTCCGTGGTACTCCACGGCTCTCTGATTGCGGGCATTCTCTATGCATCGTTTCATCAGACCATTGAGGTTCCGAAAGCATCCCAGCCAATCAGCGTGACCATGGTGGCACCTGAAGTGCAGCCAGAACCGGCCCCCGCGGTGGTGACGCCGCCGCCAGAGCCCGAACCTGAGCCGGAAGTTGCACCCGAGCCGCCTAAAGTCGAGCCGGTGCCGATTCCGAAACCTGAACCAAAGCCCAAGCCAAAACCTAAGCCGAAGGTAGAGAAAAAGGTCGAGCCGAAGCCACGTAAGGAAGTGAAGCCGCAGGAGAATCCGGTCAAGCAGGATATCCCGACCACTCAGACGCGTCCGACCACGGCACCGAAGAGTAACCCAGCGCCAACGCAAACCGTCTCTGACGGGCCTAAGGCGATGAACGTGAGCAAACCTGCCTATCCGGCGCGTGCGTTTGCGTTACGCGTGGAAGGCCGTGTACGCGTGCAGTTTGATGTGGATAGCGACGGTCGTGTCGATAATGTGGAGATTCTTTCTGCCGAACCGCGCAACATGTTCGAGCGTGAAGTGAAGCAGGCCATGAAGAAGTGGCGTTATCAGCCGGGTCGCCCTGGCAAAGGCTTGACCATGAACATTGTTTTCCGCATTAACGGCGGCGCTAACATTGAGTAAGCCTGAGTTGAAGGCAAAGAAAAAGCGGTCATTGACCTAATGCTTGTCAGTTAAGATCTTAATGGAGGCCGCAGCGGATAACGTTGCGGCTTCTTTTTTACCGCCCTTGGGTAATGCCGCACTCTTCTTTCCGGCAGCACCAGCCCTGGCGCCATCGCCATTAT